>JBPCJW010000021.1:0-4465 GCA_051004915.1 Ilumatobacteraceae bacterium | reverse complement strand
AACTACAGACAAGGAGATCACGGCCAACCCGAAAAGTGGTGGATCTCACCGATGACCTTCAGCTTCCGGCCGGCTCAGGTCGCCGCGCTCACGACCGGAACGCCGTCACTCCACAAGAGCCGCACCCTTTTGAATTCGCGCTACATCCCGACGAACCGTGCGGCGACGTTGCGCACGGACGTCTCCACGTTGTCCCGGTGACGCCCGGGGTATCCGGCGAGTCGCAGTGCCGGCGGGAACTTCGCCGTCGACTGGTCGAACGTCTCGGTCACCCGCGTCGTGCCGTCGGGCAGCGGCTCGAGCGTCCAGCGCCACCGGTGCCCCCCGAAGTGGGCCCAGGCGATCAGCCGGTCCTCCTCCAGCTCGACCACCTTCGAGCTGATGCGATACGGCACGCCGAGCTTCATCTTCATCCCGAACCGGCTGCCCAGCTCGAGGCGTTCCTCGCCGCCGTTCGTGCCGCGCACCGTGCCGTCGCCGCTGATCTCCCGATGGTTGGCCGGATGGCGCAGGTAGTCGAAGATCACCTCCGCGGGGGCGGCCACGACGGTCGTCGCGCTCACGCTGTCTCCGGTTTCGGCGATGTCGATGTGACCGATCATCGAGTGAGTGTTCCGGCTCGCCGACGAAGCGTCAATCGCCGGGGCCTTGCAAGAACTGTCAAGCATGCCTAACATTCGCTCCCCATGGCCCCCAGTCGACTCGTCCTGCTCCTCGCCTTCCCCCTGGTCGCCGCCGCCTGTGGCAGCGACGACGGCGGGGAGCAGGACGGAGCCACGGAGACCTCCGCCGCCCGCGTGACGTCGACCTCCGCGAGCAGCACAAGTGCCAACAGCGTCCCGGACACGAGCACCGCCCCCGGAGCTGAGCCCGAGACCGGTGACGGCACGATCACGCTGTACAGCGGCCGGGACGAAGAGCTCGTCGGCCCCCTGATCGAGCAGTTCACGGCCGACACCGGCATCGACGTCGAGGCGCGCTACGGCAACGCCGCCGAGATGGGCGCCGCGCTGCTCGAGGAGGGCGAGGCCACACCCGCCGATGTCTTCTACTCCCAGGAAGCCGGGGCACTCGGCGTGCTGGCCAAGGAAGGGCTGCTCGCCGAGCTGCCCGCCGAAGTCATGGAGCAGGTCGATGCGCGCTTCCGTCCATCCAACGGCAGCGCGTGGGTCGGTGTCACCGCCCGCGCCCGCGTCATCGCCTACAACCCCGAGCTCGTCGCCGACCCGCCGGCGAGCGTGCTCGACCTGACCGACCCCAAGTACGAGGGCCAGGTCGGCATCGTCCCGGGCAACGCCAGCTTCCAGTCGTTCGTCACGGCGTTTCGCATCTCGCAGGGCGACGACGCCGCCCGCCAGTGGTTGGAGGACATGCAGGCCAACGGTGTCGTGACGAGCTACGAGAGCAACGGCGACCTGCTGACCGCCGTCGACGAGGGACAGATCGGCATCGGGCTGATCAACCACTACTACTGGGCGCAGTTGGTCGCCGAGCGCGGCGGTCCCGACGGCGTCAACGCGCAGCTCGTGTTCGCGGACGGCGACGACCCGGGCGCCCTCGTCAACGCCACCGCCGCCGGTCTGCTGGCCAACGCCGCCGACGACCCCGACGCACTTGCCTTCGTCGAGTACCTGCTGTCCGAACCGGCCCAGACGTACTTCGCGCAGGAGACGTTCGAGTACCCGCTGCTGGAGGGGATCGCCGACCCGGAGGGCGTGCCGACGCTGGAGGAGCTGCAAGGCCCGCAGATCGACCTCACCGACCTCGACTCGCTGCAGCAGACCCAAGCCATGCTCGCCGACGTCGGGTTGATCTGAGTCAATGGCCTCGCTCGCTCCGAAGAATCCGCTCCTCGACTGGGCCGGGCAAGGGCCGGCCTGGACTGACATGCTCACTGCGGCGTGGGCCAAACGGTTCTGCTGAGCCTCGATGACGACGGCGACGGTCGCCCTGCCGCCGGCGCGCCGACGTCGGCCGCCGGTCTCGCTCGTCGCTGCTGCGGTCGTCGCCGCGGTGGCAGTGGTCATCCCCATCGTCTACGTGGTCATCCGGGCCTTCGAGGAGGGCTGGGCGCCGGTCGAAGCAACGCTGTGGCGCTGGCGCACGCTGCAGATGGTCTTCCGGTCGCTCGGCTTGGCCGTCACGGTCACGGCCGCCACCGTCGTCATCGGCATCGGCGCGGCCTGGCTCGTCGCCCGCACCGACCTGCCGGGTCGGCGCATCTGGCAGGTCGTGCTCGGCCTGCCGCTGGCGATGCCGTCGTACGTCGCGGCATGGGGCTGGATCGGCTGGCGACCCGACCTCGCCGGGCCGGTCGGCGCCTGGCTCGTCCTGACCACCATCTCCTACCCGTTCGTCTACTTCCCCGTCCTCGGCGCGCTGCGCCGCAGCGACCCGGCGCTGGAGGAGGCGGCCCGCGCCCTCGGTCGCTCGCCGACGCGGGTGTTCTTCGACGTCACCCTGCCAGGGGTGCGCATCGCCATCGCCGGCGGCGCCCTGCTCGTGGGCCTCTACGTGCTCAGCGACTTCGGTGCCGTGTCGATCATGCGCTTCGAGGTGCTCACCCAATCGATCTACCGCTCGTACCGGTCGTCGTTCGACCGCACACCCGCCGCCGTCCTCGCCTGCGTCCTCGTGCTGCTGTCGCTGGCGCTCGTGCTGGTCGCGTCCCGCCTGCACCACAGGGCGATCCATCGCACGGGCAGCGGGACGGCCCGGCCGGCGCCGCCGATCCGACTCGGCTGGCGCGCCGCGCCGGCAACCGCAGCACTCGTCGCCCTGGTGGTGGTCGTCTTCGCCGTGCCGCTGCGCAGCCTGGTCGTCTGGCTGGAGCGCGGCCGGTCGACCACCGACTGGTCGCAGTGGTGGTCCGCGACGACATCGACGCTGCTGATCGCCGTCGTCGCGGCGATCGTCACGGTCGCCATCGCCCTGCCCGTGGCGATCCTGTCGGCGCGCTACCCCGGCGGTCTCCCGACCTCGGTGACCGGCTTGGCCTACGCCGGCCACGCCCTGCCCGGCATCGTCATCGCCCTGTCGCTCGTGTTCGTCGGCGTTCGCTTCGCCACGCCGCTGTACCAGGGCACCCCGATGCTCGTGTTCGCGTACGTCGTGCTGTTCCTCTCGCTGGCCCTCGGCGCGCTGCACCAATCGATCGCCAGCGCGCCACCGGTCCTGGACGACGTCGCCCGCTCGCTCGGCCGGTCGCCGTGGCAGGCGTGGTCGGCGGTG
Organism: Ilumatobacteraceae bacterium; assembly: GCA_051004915.1. Classification (GTDB taxonomy): domain Bacteria; phylum Actinomycetota; class Acidimicrobiia; order Acidimicrobiales; family Ilumatobacteraceae; genus JALZMG01. The sequence continues at coordinate 1,234 of JBPCJW010000021.1, read as the reverse complement.
ACGCTGCGCCTGGCTGCACCGGGCATCGGTGTCGCCTCCGCCCTCGTCTGCCTGACGGTGATGAAGGAGCTGCCGGCGACGTTGCTCCTGCGCCCGATCGGCACCGAGACGCTGGCGACGCGCCTGTGGAGCCACACCAACGCATCGTCGTACGCCGCCGCGGCCCCGTACGCTGCGACGATCCTGATCCTGGCGGCCATCCCGACCGCCGCCCTCTCCCGGGTCGGCGGCGCACGACACGAGCTTTGATGTCGGCATCGATCGTTGCCTCCGGGCTCGTCAAGTCCTACGCCGGCCGGCGCCCGGTGCGGGCCCTGCGCGGCGTCGACCTCGACGTCGACGCCGGTGGCGTGGTCGCCGTGCTCGGTCCGTCGGGCTGCGGCAAGACCACCCTCCTCCGCCTGCTCGCCGGGTTCGACCGGCCCGATGCCGGCACCATCCGCATCGCCGACGACGAGGTCGCCGGGAACGGCCGGTTCGTGCCGCCTGAGCGGCGCCACGTCGGGATCGTCGCCCAGGAAGGCGCCCTCTTCCCCCACCTCGATGTGGCCGGCAACATCGGCTTCGGTCTCAACGGGTGCTCACGCAGGGAGCGCGCCCAGCGGGTCGGCGCGCTGCTCGAGCTGGTCGGGTTGACCGGCTACCAGCACCGCCGTCCCCACGAGCTCTCCGGCGGCCAACAGCAGCGCGTCGCCGTCGCCCGCGCCCTCGCCCCCGAGCCGGCCGTCATCCTGCTGGACGAGCCGTTCGCCGCGCTGGACACGACCCTGCGGGCGGCGATGCGGGCCGACGTCGCCGCCGTCCTCGCTGCGGCGGGTGCGACTGCCGTGCTCGTCACCCACGACCAGACCGAGGCCCTGGGGATGGCGGGCAGCGTCGCCGTCATGCGCGAGGGGCAGATCGTGCAGCGGGCGACGCCGGAGGTGCTCTATCGCCACCCCGTCGACCTGGCCACCGCGACGTTCACCGGTGATGTCGTCGTGCTGCCCGGCACGGTGCGCGCCGGCACGGTGAGCTGTGCGCTCGGCCGCATGCCGGTCGCCGACCGGTCGACGCCAGACGGCGACGGGCAGGTGATGCTGCGGCCCGAGCAGATCGTGCTCGACTTCGGCGGAGCCATCGATGCGGTCGTCGACGACCTGCGCTTCGAGGGCCACGATGCGCTCGTGCACCTGCGGCTGGGTCCTGGCGCCACGCCCGAGACGATCCTCGCCAGGTGGTCGACCGTCGACCT
>JBPCJW010000020.1:0-7937 GCA_051004915.1 Ilumatobacteraceae bacterium | reverse complement strand
ATCGTCACGGGAGCTGCTCGAGGATCGCCCTCAGCAGGGGCCCGACGCGCGCCGCGGCGGCATCGCCGGCGGCGGTCACGTCGGCGCCGTCGATCGGCACGTCGCTGATCCCCGCGGCCAGGTTGGTAGCGAGCGACAGGCCGAGGATCTGCAGCCCGATGTGGCGGGCGGCGATCGCCTCGATCACCGTCGACATGCCGACGAGGTCGGCGCCCAGCGTCGCGGCCATGCGGATCTCGGCGGGCGTCTCGAAGTGCGGGCCGTGCAGCCCGAGGTACACGCCCTCGGGCAGCGTCGGGTCGACCTCGCGGGCGACGTCGCGCAGTGCCGCGCTGTACAGGTCCGTCAGGTCGACGAAGCGCGAGCGCAGCGGTGGCACCGGGTGGAGCCCCGTCAGGGGCGAGCCACCGGTCAGGTTGAGGTGATCGCTGATCAGGACGGGCTGGCCGATCGGCCAGTCCTCGCGCAGCGACCCGGCGCCGTTGGTCAGCACGACGGTGCGACACCCGGCGGCGGCGGCGATGCGCACCCCGTGGGCGACGACGTTGGCGTCGTGCCCCTCGTACAGGTGCAGCCGCCCGAGGAACACGAGCACGCGGCGCCCGTCGACATCGACGGAGCGCAGTGTTCGCCCGTGGCCGACCGCTGTCGGCACGGGGAACCCGGGCAGGTCGGCCAACTCGACCTCGGCGCCGACGAGCCCGGCGGCGTCGGCGCATCGCCGCCATCCTGAGCCGAGCACGACGGCGATGTCGTGTCCATCCGCACCGGTGCGCCGAGCCAGCTCGCTCGCCGCGTCGGTGGCGAGGACGAAGGGGTCGGGCATGGCCGCGGATCCTACGATCCGGAGCGATGCGCACGATCGAGTGGCGGGGCGATCACGCCGTGCTCGTCGACCAGACGGTCCTGCCGGAGGAGGTCGCGTTCCTGGAGGTGCGCGACGTCGACACGATGATCGACGCGATCCGCCGCCTCGCCGTGCGTGGCGCGCCGGCGATCGGTGTGGCCGGCGCGTTCGCAGTTGCCCTGGCCGCGCAGCAGGCCGAGCGCGACGGCCTCGGTCCCGACCACGTACGGGCCGAGGCGGAGCGGGTCCGAGGCGCTCGGCCGACAGCGGTCAACCTGGCGTGGGCCGTTGATCGGGTGCTCGCGCGGCTTGCCGACGGCGTGGCCGCACTGGTCGCCGAGGCGGCGGCGATGGCCGAAGAGGACGTGGCGGCCAACCGCCGGTTGGGAGCGCGGGGCGCGGACCTGCTGGAGGAGCTCGGCGTCGTGCCGGCGCGGTTGCACACGCACTGCAACACCGGTGGGCTGGCAGCCGTCGAGTGGGGGACCGCCCTCGGCATCGCCCGTGAGCTGCACGACCGCGGTGAGCTCGTGTCTGTCACGTTGGACGAGACCCGGCCGCTGCTGCAGGGTTCGCGGCTGACGGCGTTCGAGCTGGATCGCCTCGGCATCGAGCACCGCGTCGTGGTCGACGGCGCCGGGCCGTCGTTGATCGCCCGCGGCTTGGTCGACGCGGTGGTGGTCGGCGCTGATCGCATCGCCGCCAACGGTGACGTCGCCAACAAGATCGGCACGTACCCGCTGGCGCTCGCCGCCGCCCGCGCCGGCATCCCGTTCGTGGTCGGCGCGCCGGAGTCGACCCTTGATCTCGCCACCACGACAGGATCCGACATCGAGATCGAAGAGCGGGCCGAGGAGGAGGTGCTGTCGTTCGCCGGGCGGCGCGTCGCGCCGGCCGGGTCGCGGGCGCTGAACCCGGCATTCGACGTGACGCCGGCCGATCTCGTCACGGCGGTCGTCACCGACCAGCGGGTGATCCGACCCGCCTCGGGTGAGCGACCGTGAGCGAGCGAGTCTTCGAGCGAACGAACAATTGCCACGGTGCTTCTTCGTCGCCGGCTTTGCGGCGACCCGCTCATTGGTGTCCGGCCACGTTCGAGCTGTTGAAACCGGCGCACGCGCCGATGGTGCACCAATGAGCGAGCGAGTCTTCGAGCGAACGAACCAATTGTTACGGTCTTCGGTTCATTGGCGCTTCGCCGTCTTCTCGTCATCGAAGTTGTCGCGCCGATCGAAGTGGCGCCAATGACGCCAGCACCCGCGGTGAGCGAGCTACTCGACCTGACCGGCCGGGTGGCCGTCGTGACCGGTGCGGCCAAGGGGATCGGCGCCGGCATCGCCCGCCGGTTGACGGAGGCCGGCGCGTCCGTCGTCGTCCACCACCGTGGCCCCGCTGGTGAGCACGTCGAGGACGTCGATGACGTCGATGACGTCGGCGCCGTGCGCGCCGACCTGCGCGACGCGGGCGCCGCCGACATGATCGCCGACACAGTGATCGAGCAGCACGGACGGCTCGACATCTGGGTCAACAACGCCGGCGTGCAGCCGGTGGCCGACCTGGCGACGATGACCGACGCCGAGTTCGACGACGTCATCGCGGGCAACCTGACGATCACGTTCCGCGCCATACGCGCCTGCGCGCGGGTGATGGCGCCCGGGTCGGCGGTCGTCAACGTGGCGTCGATCGAGGCCCTCGCCGCCCCCCCGGGACACAGCCACTACGGCGCGGCCAAGGCCGCCGTCGTCGCCCACACCAGGGCGGCGGCGAGCGAGCTGGGCGGGCAGGGCATCCGGGTCAACGCCGTGGCGCCCGGGCTGATCGAGCGTCCCGGTCTGGGCGAGGCGTGGCCCGAGGGCGTCACACGGTGGCAGCGGGCCTGTCCGCTCGGTCGGCTCGGCCAACCCGATGACGTCGCCGACGCCTGCTTGTTCCTGGCCTCGCCGGCGGCGAGGTGGATCACCGGTGTACTGCTCGTCGTCGACGGGGGTGTGGCCGCCTGCTCACCATGGTGAGAGGGCGCCGCCCTAGCATGTGACGGAACGATGTCCGACCCGTCCGCTGTTCGTGCCAGGCCCCGCCGGAGGCGGGTCAGTCACCGCCGCTACCTCGTTCGACGAGGGGCGGTCGTCGGCCTCGTCGTCGTCGTCGGGTTCGGTGCGGTCAGAGCCGCCGGCGCCCTGGCCGGTGACGGCGAGGCGATCAGACCGATCGAGCAGACCACCGTCGTGACGGATCCGGCCGAGATCACGGCGGCGGGCGGCCGCTCCACGACGACCTCCCGCGCCCCCGACGCCAGGTCGACGATCGCCGCCGCATCGGCCGTCACCACGACGACCGTCGCCCCGACGACGACGGTGCCGGGGCCGCCGACGCCCGAGGATCCGGCCCGCGTGCTCGTCGTTGGCGACAGCTTCGCCGGGTTGTGGGGGCCGCCGCTGAAGACGGCACTCGACGCGACGGGCGTCGTGCAGACCGAGATCGACTACCAGATGAGCACCGGCCTGGCTGACCCGCGTCGGCTCGACTGGTTTGCCCGCGTCGGCGAGCGCCTGCCCGAGGTGGTCCCGGACGTCGTCGTCACGTCGTTCGGCGGCAACGACTTCCTCGGGATGGTCAACGTCGATGGATCGGTCGTCGCCGGCGACGCCGTGGCCAACGAGGACGTTTGGTTGCCCGCCTACCAGCAGCGCGCCGGCCAGATGATGGACCTGCTCGGCGAGGGTGGGCGAACGGTGATCTGGGTGGGCACGGCGAACCACCCGGATCCGGCCACGTCGGCCGGGCTGGCCGTGCAGGACAAGGCGGCGAAGGCGGCGGCCGCCGAGCGTCCGAGCGTCGTGTTCATCGACACGTGGGACCTCCTCGCAGGGCGCAACGGCGGGTGGGCGGAGTTCGTCATCGATCCACGCGACAACGCCGGCGTCGACGCCCGCATGGGCGACGGCTTCCACCCCAACGAGGCGGGCGCCGAGCTGCTCGCCGCCGAGATCGACGAGGCCGTCCGCGCCGCGCTCTTGATGTGACGCCCTCAGGTCGAGCGCGGTCGGCTGATCCAGCTCAGCGCATAGACCACGACGACCGCCATGCAGGCGAGCGCGATCCAGTCCCGCACGCTGAAGCCGTCATCCACCCCGTCCCAGACCACGAAGACGGCCGAGCCCAGGACGAGCACGGCGACGACGATCCCCCGAGCTCTCAGGTCCATGCGGCAACTTTGCCAGGTCTGCCGCGCACCATCGTCCACGGCAGTGGCGTGCGCACGTCGTCCACCGTGAACCTCGTGGCGACGAAGCGGCGGAAGCTCCGGCGGGTCCAGTGGTTGACGTGGCCGGGCGTGTTGCCGAGGTCGCGCACGTAGCGCCGCCGAGCCAGGTTGCCGGCCCGCCAGATCGGTTCGAACGGCACCGACGCGACGAGCGTGCCGGAGCAGACGCGGGCCAGCTCGGCCAGCGCCGCGTCCGCTACCGGAACGTGCTCGAGCACCTCGATCGCCAGGACAAGGTCGAACGTGGCGTCCGGGAACGGCAGTGCGGTGGCGTCGCCGAACATGCACGGCAGGCCGTCGGCGCGCCAGTCGTCGCTCAGCGCATCGTCGGGCAGATCGACGCCGGCCACCGTCGCGGCGGGGAAGCGCTGCAGCACCCGCCGCAGCACGTGGCCCTCGCCGACGCCGACCTCCAGGATGCGGCGCGGCGCCAGCCCGTCGAGCATCGCGTCGAGCGCGCCCATGAACCCGCGCATCATTCTCTGCTCGATGGGGTTGGTGGACGCGTACTTGTCGTAGGCGTTGCCGTGCTGGGTGGCCTCGCTCACGCTGGCGGGACCTGCGTGGCGGGCTTGGTCGCCCGCACCACGAGGTCGGCGAGCAGGCCGACGGTGATCGCCTGCAACGACGCCAGGAGGATCAACAGCGTGTTGGCGGCGACGCGGAAGTCCTTGTCGAACAGGTCGAAGATCAACTTGCCGAGCCCGACCGCCAGCAGCACGGCGCCGAGCGGCAAGAAGACCTTCAGCGGGTTGTACGACAGCGTCATCCGCACCACCTGCAGCAGGTAACGCTTGGTGTCGCGCCACCAGTGGAACTTCGATGTTCCAGCCCGCGGGAAGTAGTCGATCGGCACGTACTTGACTTGGTAGCCGTTGGCCAGGAACGACATCGTCAAGGTGGTGACGCACGAGAACCCCGCCGGCAGGTGGTGGACGTATTGCATCGCGACGTCACGTCGGAACGCCCGCAGCCCCGAGTTGAGGTCGGGGATATCGGTTTCGACGAGGTAGCTGGCCAGGCGTCGGATGAACCACTTTGCGGGCACCCGCACGAACCGGCGCGTGCCCTCCTCGGTGCGCCGGGCCCCGACGACGTGGTCGAAGCCCTCGAGCTCTTTGACGAGCATCGGGATCTCGTCGTTGGGATAGGTCATGTCGACGTCCGTCCACACCACGATGCGTCCGACCGCGGCGGTCGTGCCGGAGCGCCGAGCCGTGCCTGCACCACGGTTCTGCGAGTGACGGATCAGGCGGATGCCAGGGATCGTCGGGAGGTCGGTCTCCGAGCCGTCGTTCGATCCGTCGTCGACGACGATGATCTCGAACGAGTAGGGCGAGGCCGTGAGCGCCTGCTGGATGCGCTCGATCTCGGTGCGGAGGTGGCCTCGCTCGTTGTAGACGGGCAGCACGACGCTGACGTCCAGCTCCTCCACCGCCGCGACGCTACCGTCGACCAGGCGCGTGGTCAGATCGGCGGCACCTTCCACAGCACCCAGCGGGCGTCCGTCCAGATCTGCTCGAGTCCGATCTCCCTGGCCTCGAACGGGCTGACGTCGGGCTGCGCGAACTTCGAGTTGCGCAGCTGGGCGAAGTAGTCGGAGCGCTCGAGCATCTGGTCGACGCTGCGCGTCTGGATCGTCCGCCGATCCGTGAACAGCGTCATCGTGCGCGCTCGGTAGTACGTGATCACGGCGTCCGGCGGGGTGAGGTCCCGCACGGCCTCGAAGATGGCGGCGACGGCAGGGTCAGCCGGCCCGAACTGCTGGCGCCCGCCGCGCTCCTGTGCCGCCACCCGGTCGAGGGTGCTCGGTAGGACGACGGCGTGGACGGCGACGACGTACACCAACGGCACCACGGCCACCACCGGCGCCCACCGCCGGAGCTGGCTGCTGCGCACCACGCTGACGGCGCCGATCAGCGCCGTCGCGGCGAAGTAGAGCACCAACGGGAGGACCTGGAAGTAGTACCGCTCGACGAGTCGGAAGTGGGTGCTGACGGCGACGGAGGACAGGATCGTCAGTGCGGCCAGCGGAACATCGAGCCGCGGACGGCGGACACAGCCGACGACCATCCCTGCCAGCGCGAGCAGCAGGATCGCCGCCCCGAGGTTCTCGTGGGTGCCCAGCCCGAGCTGGCGGGTCAGCGCGCCGAGCCAGTCCCCGATCCGCTCGGGGATGAACTCGCGGCCGCCGCCGTTGTCCGGGAGCAGCGTCGACGGCAACAGCAGTTGGATCCCGACGACGGCGCCCAGGAACGATAGGTATGGGGTGGCCATGGCGCGCCACGGCCATGGCGGGGGCGCCACACCGGGATGTTGGCGATCGCGCCGTCGCCCGGCGATCAGCTGCACCACCTGCGTGACGGCGAAGACACCGATCAGGACGACGCTCTCGCGGCGGACGTTGAAGGCGACGGCGGCGAGGATGCCCGCTACGACGAGCTGGCGCTGGGTTGCGCGGAGCAGCCCGTCGGCGGCGGAGATGCGGTCGATCCACCACACGAACACCGCAAGGGCGACGGCGTGCGGGTACTCGGAGAGCAGGTGGTCGGTGTGCGCCAACAACGCCGGCGCAGTGCCGACGACGGCCGTGATGGCGATCGCCAGCCAGCGCCCTGCACGCCGGCGCACGATGCCGTGCACGAGCAGGAGCCATGCGCAGAAGCAGGCCACCTCGACCAGCTTCAGCCGGTCGAAGTCGAGGCCCCACAGGTGGACGAACGGCGAGAGCAGGAGCGGCCAGCCCCACGGGTAGGCGATCGGGGTGAAGGGGCCGGGGGAGTTGATGACCGTGAACCGGTTGTCGGCGACGACCTGGCCGATGTCGCCGTCGAACACGCTGCGCGCCTGGCGCAGGTAGAGAGCGAAGTCGTCACCGGCGTGGTGCCCGCTGCGGTGCAGGAGCACGGCCAGCGTCGCGGCGGCGGCCACGACGACGGCCAGTGCCGCACCGCTGACGAGCCGCCAGCCGCGCGGGCTCACTGGGTCCGACCGCGTCCTTGGATCGCTGCCCGCCGCTCGGCCACCTTCTCGGCGCTGAAGTTGGTCCGCTGCCACGCCCTCGCGTCGCGCGCTTCCTGCTCCCAGCCGTCGTCGTCGTGCGCGGTCGCGGCGTAGGTGCCGCGGATCTGGCGCACCCCGTCCTGCTCGTTGCCGACGATGTCCGCCGCCAGCCGGCGGGTGAAGGGCAACAGGTCGGCGTGGGCGACGACGTGGTTGACGAGACCGAGACGGAGGGCTTCCTCGGCGTCGACGAAGTTGCCGGTGAAGCTCATCTCACGGGCCCGTCGCACGCCGATCGCCTGCGGCAGCAGGACCGTCAGCCCCCAGCCCGGCATCACGCCGACCCGGGCGTGGGTGTCGCCGAACTTGGCATGTTCGGAGGCGACGAGGAAGTCGCAGCTGAGCGCCAGCTCGAACCCGCCGGTGACGGCGACGCCGTTGATCGCGCCGAGCAGCGGCTTGGTCAGCTTGGGCAACGGGCCTCGGCCGCCGTGGTTGACCTGCTCCTCGCGGCGGCTGCCGCCGGTCATCCCACCGTCGGGCGAGCCGAGCTCCTTGAGGTCGAGGCCGGCGCAGAAGGCAGGGTCGGCGCCGGTGAGGATGACGACGTCGACGTCGGGATCGGCGTCGGCCCGCTGGACGAGCTGGGGGAGCAGGCGGAGCACCTCGGCGGACAGGGCGTTGCGGGCGCCCGGCCGGTTGAGCGTGATGGTGGCGATGCGCTCGCTGACGGCGAGCAGGACAGGGTCGTCGGCGGAGGGCATCGGGACATTCTGCCGCTTCCCCGACGCAGACGACCGACGCGGTGGGGGGGGGGGGGGG
>JBPCJW010000019.1:0-15410 GCA_051004915.1 Ilumatobacteraceae bacterium | reverse complement strand
ACGGTGCGAACTACGCCATCACGGGGGCGGCGCGACCGGTGCCGGTGCGGGCCGTTGTCGCTGACTCCTCGTGGTACTCGTCGTCGACGTTGACCTCCCACAGGTCGTGGTCGGCGAGGTCGAGGATGTTCTCGACGGCGAGCATCGCCGTGAGCATCGAGTGGTCCTGGTTGTTGTAGCGGTGCATGCCGTTGCGGCCGACCGGCTGGACGTTGGGCGCGTTCTCGGTCAGCCAGGCGCGCATCGTGTCGACGTGCTGGCGATAAGTGCCGTCGTACACCGGGTACGCCTTCGGGACGCGGGTGACGAACCCGCGCTGCACGTCTGATCGGGCGCACAGGCCGAGGCGGTCCAGTTCTTCGGCCGCGAAGTGGATCAGCGCATCGTCGTCCATGTCCCACAGCTCATCGTGCTCGTTGACGAAGTACTCCAGGCCGAGGCAGGTGAAGCCCGGCTTGACCATGTAGGGCGACCACGAGCCGAAGTTCTGCACCCGCCCGAGGCGCACCTCGGGGCTGTGCACGTAGATCCAGTTGTCCGGGAACCCGGCGTCCTCCGGCACGACCAGCGCCACCGTCAGGAAGTCCCGGTAGCGCAGCGCGTTGGCGGCGTCGACGACGGGCGGCGGCGGTGCCGGGACCATCGATGCGAGCAGGTGGCTGAGCGGCATCGACGAGATGACTTCGTCGCAGCGCAGGCGCTCGCCGTCCGCCGTCTCGACGGCGACCGCTCGCCCGTCGCGGTGGTGGACGGCCACGACAGGGGCCTCCATGCGCACCTCGCCGCCGCCCTTGACGACGACGTCACGGCACGTCTCCCACATCATCCCGGGTCCAAGCTGTGGGTAGTGGAACTCCTCGATCAGCGAGGTGATGTCCTTCTGGTTGCGCTTGGGCAGCAGCGCGTTGACGATCGCCGAGCCCAGCGAGAGGCTCTTGATCCGCTGGGCCGCCCAGTCCGCCGGCAGCTCGCTGGCCGGCACGCCCCACACCTTTTCGGTGTAGGTCTTGAAGAACGTTTCGTAGAGGCGACGCCCGAAGCGCGACGTGACCCACCCCTCGAACGTCGACGTGTCGGCCGGTGGCGAGATCCGGGCCCTGAGGTACGACAGCACGCACTTCAGCGACGTCCCGACGCCCAGGTTGGAGAGCGCGTTCGACGCCCTCAGCGGGTAGTCGAAGAACTTCCCGTCGTAGAAGATGCGGCTCATCCGCGGGCGGACCATGAACTCCTCGCCCGGCAGCAACTCGTGCCAGAACTGCTGCACCTCGGGGACCTTGGTGAAGAACCGGTGGCCGCCGATGTCGAAGCGCCAGCCGTCGCGCTCGACCGTGCGGCTGATCCCGCCGACGGTGTCGTCGGCCTCCAACACGATCGGGCACACGTCCCGGGCGACGAGCTCGGCGGCCGCGGTCAAGCCGGCCGGGCCGGCCCCGATGATGACGACGTCATGGCGGGGCCTGGATCGACCCAGTGGTCGTAGATCGGCGAGCGCGTCGTCCTGAGCGCCCGAGGCGCGCGTCACGAGGTCACTGGTCATGGGGGACTCTCCTGGCCAGAACGGTGTTCACGATGCCGCTCGGCTGTACCCATTCTTGCGCCGAACGACCCCGCACGTGCAACCACTTCGCAATCTCTCGCCGAGTTCGTCATCGGCTGGGCTCCGGCTAGCCGGGGTCGCTCTCGTGTCCGGGACGCAGCCGCAGGCCCCGATAGGCACGATCGACGCTGATCCGACCCCGCACGACCCGGTAGATCTCGTCGCACACCGGCATCGGGACGTCGTGGCGCTTGGCCAGCTCACGGGCCGTGACGGAGGTCTTCACGCCCTCGGCGACCATCGACATCTCCGAGACGATCTCCTCCAGCTTGCGCCCGAGCCCGAGCTGCTCGCCGACCATCCTGTTGCGACTGTGCGGACTGATGCACGTCGTGACCAGGTCGCCCATCCCGGCGAGGCCGGCGAACGTCGGCGCCTCGCCGCCGAGCGCCACGCCCAGGCGGGTTAGCTCGGCCAGGCCACGGGTCATCACCATGGCCCGGGTGTTGTCGCCGACCCCGAGGCCCTGGGCGATGCCGCAGGCGATGGCCACGACGTTCTTCAGCGCCCCGCCGATCTCGCAACCGATCACGTCGTGGTTCGTGTAGATGCGGAACAGCCCACGGGTGAGCACCTTCTGGATGGCCGCGGCGACCGACAGATCCTCTGTTGCGAGCACGCTGGCGGCCGCCTGGCCGGCCATGATCTCCCTGGCGATGTTCGGCCCGCTCAACGCTGCGACGGGATGGCCGGGGACCTCTTCTTGGATCACCTCGGTCATCCGCAACAGCGTCTGCTGCTCGAGTCCCTTGGCCAGGCTAACAATCGGGATCCACGGGTGGATGAACTCTCGCGCCGCCTTGATCGTGCTGCGCATCGCCGTCGTCGGGACGCCGAGGATCAGCAGCTCGGCATGGCGCATCGCCTTCTCGAGGTCGTCGGTGGCGATCAGCTGCTCGGGCAGCGTGAAGCCGGGGAGGTAGCCCTCGTTGGTGTGCCGGCCGTCGATCTCGGCCGCCGTCTCGGGGCTGCGCGCCCAGATCATCGTCGCGTGGCGCCCGGCGATCAGCGACGCCATCGTCGTCCCCCACGACCCCGCCCCCAACACCGTCACCTGCATGGACCGACACGGTAGGTGAAGCAAGAACGGGATCTCCTACGGTCGGACGCATGGCTGACACGGCGACCAACACGACGGTGCTGACCGAGGCGCGGGGACGAGTGCTGCTGATCACACTCAACCGGCCGGAGGCGATGAACGCCATCAACACCGAGTTGTCCCAGGGCGTGCTCGCCGCCGTCGCCCAGCTCGACGGCGACGACGGGTTGACGGCCGGCGTCATGACCGGGACAGGGCGCGGGTTCTGCGCCGGTATGGACCTCAAGGCGTTCGCCACGAGCGGCCCGCCGAAGGGGCTCGGCGACTTCTTCCAGCACGGCGCGCGCAAGCCGCTGATCGCCGCGATCGAAGGCTTCGCCCTCGCCGGTGGCCTGGAGATGGCGCTTGCCTGCGACCTGCTGGTCGCCGCCAACAACGTCAAGCTGGGCATTCCGGAGGCCGGTGTTGGGTTGTTCGCCGCCTGCGGGGCAGTGATCCGGTTGCCCGATCGGGTGCCGTACGCCGTGGCCATGGAGATGGCCTTGACCGCCGATCCGATCACGTCCGAGCAGGCCTACGCCTATGGGCTGGTCAGCCGGTTGGCCGAGCCCGGCCAAGCTGTTTCGGTCGCGCTCGAAATGGCCGAGCGCATCGCCCGCAACGCGCCGCTGTCGGTGGCCGCCAGCAAGACGATCATCCGCGGCACCCGCGGCATGACCGAGGAGGAGGCCTGGAAGTTCCAGGCGCCTCTGATGGCCGAGGTGTTCACGTCCGAGGACGCCAAGGAGGGGCCCCGCGCCTTTGCCGAGAAGCGGGCACCGAGCTGGACCGGGCGATGAGCGAGCGCAGCGAGCGATTCACCAGGAGGCGTCGCTGATGGCGATCGACTTCAGCCTCACACCCGAGCTCGAAGAGATCCGCAGCCGGGCACGCACGTTCATCGACGACGTCGTCAAGCCGACCGAGCAGAAGATCCACGACGAGCACCTCGCCGAGAACGATCGCAAGGCATACCTCTCGGCCCTCATCGGCATGCGAGCGCAGGCGCGTGGGGCCGGGTTGTGGCTGCCGCACATGCCGGAGGAATGGGGCGGCATGGGGCTCGGCCACGTGCAGCTGGCGATGGTCCAGGCGGAGGCGGCCAAGTCGACGTACGGCCCGTGGGTGTTCAACTGCCAGGCGCCCGACGAGGGCAACATGCACACGCTGCTGCACTGGGGCACCGACGAGCAGAAGACCCAGTACCTCCGCCCGCTGTGCGAGGGCACGACGTGGTCGTGCTTCGCGATGACCGAGCCGGAGGTCGCCGGCTCCGATCCGACACTGATCCAGACCCGCGGGTACGAGGACGGCGAGGAGTGGGTCCTCAACGGCCACAAGTGGTTCATCTCCAACGCCCACCGGGCGAACTTCGCCATCCTCATCGCCCGTACGGAGGACGATCCCGACCTCCCGCAGGCCGCCAACACTGCGTTCATCGTCGACCTGCCGTCCCCGGGTTGGACTGAGGTCCGCCAGATCGAGACGATGCACGGCGGCACCGGGCACTCCGAGATCAGCATCGAGGACCTCCGCCTGCACGGTAGGCAGATGCTCGGCGGGCGCGGCCAGGGCCACCTCCTCGGCCAGTACCGACTCGGGCCGGCCCGGCTGGCCCACTGCATGCGCTGGATCGCCCAGGCCGAGACGGCGCTCGACATGATGGTCGACCGGTCGCTCAACCGGTTCTCCCATGGGTCGCTGCTCGCCGAAAAGCAGGGCATCCAGTGGCTGATCGCCGACTCGGCGATGGAGCTGTACCAGTCCAAGCTGATGGTCCTGCACGCGGCGTACAAGATCGATCGGAAAGAAGACTTCTCGTCAGAGGTGTCGATGGCCAAGCACTTCGTGGCCAACATGCTCAACCGGGTGATCGACCGGTCGATCCAGGTGCACGGCGCGCTCGGATACTCGACCGACACGCCGCTGGCGCACATGTTCCAGCACGCCAGGTGGGCCCGCTTCGCCGACGGCGCCGACGAGGTCCACCAGATGCGCATCGCCCAGCGCACGATCGCCGCCTACAAGGACACCGGCTCAACGAGACGAGCCACCGGCGACCTCCCCGTCTGAACCGGTTCTCATCTAGATCCGTGGGTTGTGTTGGGTCGCGCTGAGAGCGACCCAGTCACCTGAGGATCAGCCACGTTGGGTGACGTCAGCGGCGGGAGCGCAGCACCTGACGGGTGACGGCGGCGGTGCCGACGAGCGCGGCGGCGACGGCCGTGGTCAGGCCGGTGCCTTCGGCCGTCAGCCGCACCCGGCGCCGGCGGCGCAGACCGGGCAGGTCGGACGGGCGGGCGGGCAGTGGCGCCGGCAGGCCCGGCCGCACCGGGTCGCCAGATGCCTCGTCCTGGCGTCGCAGGCTGGGTGGCCACGGCGTCCGCGCCGTGACGAATCGCGCCCCGAGCTCCGCCGTCGCCGCCGGGTCCTGGTCGTACGGGTGCACGAACCACCACTCGCTGCTGACCTCGTCGGGCGTGATGTCGAGGATCGTGTAGCCGCGCTCGGTGACCTCGGCCCAGCACACGTGATCGAGCTCGCCGACGGCGTCGTCGAGCAGGCGCCAGATGCCCGGGTAGTGGGCGCGACCCATCGCCGCCGAGGCCACCGCCGGCGTCGTGAACTCGACGGCCACCGGTTCGTCAGACCCTGCGACGTACGGTCCGACGAAAGCCCACGACGAGTGCACGTCCGCCGACAGCAGCACCGTCCGCCCGCCTGCCTGCCCACGTGCTTGGATCCACCGTGCCACACGGTTGCGCTCGGCGGGGTAGCCATCCCACTGGTCGTCGTGCATCACCCGCCCGTCGATGATCGCGTACCCGTTGGGCAGGAACCGCCTGGCCGTCCGCAGGGCGCGCGGCCACGGCAGCTCGATCGAGTTGACGACCACACCGTTGGCGACGATGGCCCACGGTCGACGGACATCGGCCAGCCGCTCACGCAACCACCGCCGCTGGGCCTCGCCGAGCAACGACCGTGCCGGATCGTCGAGGGCCGGCGCGCCCTCGTCACCAGCTTGCAGGTCGCGTCCCGTGAAGCGCGTGTCCAGCAGCACCAGCTCGGCCAGCTCGCCGATCGGGATCGACCGCCAGATGACTTGCGGGTCGTGCGGGTCACGTAGCCGCGCCGGCAGCCACTCCTGGCGAGCCTCGGCGGCGGCCGCGACGCGCACGGACCACGGGCCGTCTCTCGACGGGTCGTGGTGCTTTGCGCCCTCCCGCCACGCGTTGTCGCTCAGGTCGTGGTCATCCCAGATGGCGAACATCGGATGGCGCAGGTGCAGCGCCTGGGTGTCGGGGTCGGTGCGCAGCTGGGCCAGCCGCCGCCGGTAGTCATCGCGCGTGATGGCCGTGTGCGCCGGGTCGTGGGTCCGCGGCCCCTGGCTGCCGTCGTCCTCGTACAGGTAGTCGCCGAGGTGCACCACGAGGTCGACCTCTCGCTCGGCGAGGGCCCGGTACACCCCGAGCGGGGCGATCGAGAAACGGGCGCACGACACGGTGCCGATGCGCCAACGGTCGACGTCGCCCGCTGGCAGCGTCCGGGTGCGTCCGACCGGCGAGTCCTCGCCGCCGGCCGAGAAGCGGTACCAGTAGCTCGTCGCCGGCTCGAGCCCATCGACGTCGACGACGATCGTGTGATCCCGCTCGCCGCTGGTCTCCGCCGTGCCGGAGGCGACGACGTCGGTCAGCGCGGCATCGCTGGACAGCACCCACGCCGCCGACGTCTCCTCGTCGCCGAGCCGGGTCCACAGCAGCACCGCCGACGACGTCGGCTCGAATGACGCGACGGCGTGGGCGAAGACGGGCCCGCCCGGCTCGTCAGGCGGCGCCACGCCAGTCGGCCGATCGGCGGTACCAGGGGCGCAGCGGCAGCGGCGGGCGGAACGGTTGCCGGTCGTCTTCTGGCTGGCCGAGCCGGTCGAGGACGGCGTAGACGACGGCCGGGTTGACGCCCATCCCGACGTGGCTGCCGTAGACCTCGATGTTCTCGGCCAACGGGCCGACGACGTCGATGCAGGTCTGCCACCTGGCGATGCCGTCGCTGCGGCTGTAGATCGACGTGGCCGGCACGACGAGCGCAGGCCGATCGTGCTCGGCGACGCTGCGCAGGGGAAGGTCGCCGTCGTGGAGGTGCTCGACGTGTCGCCAGTAGCGCTGCGCCGAGCTGCGGTCGCCCTCGACCATGCGGTACGGGCTGCCAAGGGTGATCACCTGGCGGACCAGCTCCGGGCTCTCGCGAGCGAGCATTCGGGCGTAGATCCCCCCCAGGCTCTGGCCGACGATGCTCACCCGCCGACCCTGTTTGCCGTGCAGCTCCTCCAGCCGGCGGCGCATCCCGCTGACCGCCCGCTTGGTCGGCCCGATGTTGCGCCCGAGCTGCCAGGCGTGCGCCCAGTAGCCCTGCCCGCGCAGCACCCAGCGCAGCGGGACCGTCGAACGGTCGCCGGCGGCGAAGCCCGGCAGCAGCAGGACGGGGTGCTCGTCGCCGCGTCCCATCGTCCGCAGCAGCGGCTGGAGGCCCCAGAACGCCGCTGCCTCGAATGGCCAGACGGTCGTCTCGAGCAGCCGGCGCGAGCACGACGGCGGGCGGACACGGCGCTCCGTCACCCGGCGACGGCCTTCTTCTTCGCCACTGGCCGCTTCGACCGCGCCCGCTTCGTCGCGCCGGCGGCAGCTTTGTTCTTCCTCGCCGCCGGCCGCTTCGCCGCCGGCCGCTTCGCCGCCGACTTCTTCGCCGCCGGCCGCTCCGTCGCCGCCTTCTTCTTGCTCGCCGCCTTCTTCGGCGCCTGCCGTTGCGCCGGCGCCGACTGCGCAGCCGCGCGCTTGACCGGGCCTCTGCGCGGTGGCGGGGGCTTCACCGGCACGGCCCACTCCGCACCGGTCGCGGCGAACAGGTTGTCGATCTCGGCGATGTGCAGATCGACCAGGTCCCAGAGGTCGGGCACCAGCTCGCGGCAGGCGATCAACCCCCACGTCATCTCGTCGAGGTAGCTGTGCACCGTGATGTTCAGGCCCATCCCCTCGGCGATCGTCGAGACCGGGATGTACTGCTCGAGCTGGGCGCCGCTGAAGTACAGCGGCTGGCGCGGGCCGGGGACGTTCGAGATGATCACGTTGATCGGCATCGTCACCCGGTTGGCCAGGCGCAGCTGCGATGCCAGGCGGATCGCCGCCGTCGCCACCACCGGCGAGGCGTACTGCGTCATGTCGGCGAGGGCGTCGGCCGGAACCAGCTCGAACTGTCGCTTGGCGGCGTCCATCGAGGCGCGACAGCGGGCGACGCGCTCGATCGGGTCGTCACAGTCCGTCGGCAGGTCGGCGACGATCCCGGAGACGCGGTTGGTCCACACGTCCTCTTCCTCGCCTGTGCGGATCGACACCGGCACCATCGCCCGCAGCGGGCGGTCGGGCAGCGCGTCGTGGCGCAGCAGGTACTCGCGCAGGGCGCCAGCCGAGATGGCCATCACGACGTCGTTCAACGTGCCGCCCGTGGCGTCCTTGAGCCGCTTGAGGTTGGACAGTGACGCCGAGCGCACCGCAAAGCGCCGGTGGGCCGTGATCGAACGGTTCCACGGCGTCGGCGGTGCGCCGGACACCGGCAGGGCGACGCGCGGACCATCGCCGGGGCTGACCAAGCGGCGGATCACCGTGCCGGCCTCGCGAGCGACGGCGCCGATGCTGGTGATGCCGGCGCCCTCGGCGGTGTCGCGCACGATCCGCAGGCCCGTGCGCACGAGCTTGACGGGGTTGCGGGCCAGGTTCCCGAGCGACCGGCGCAAGAGCTCGAGGTCACCGGGCACCACGTCGGGGATCCACGGCGGGCTGTCCCCCAGCGGCGGAGCGTCCGGCGTGGAGTCGTGCATCAGCATCATCATCATCACGCCAGAGGCGCCGTCGATGGTGGCATGGTGGTACTTGGTCAGCAACGCCCAGCGGCCGCTCTCCAGCCCCTCGATGACGTACACCTCCCAGAGCGGCCGGCTGCGGTCCATCGGGCGGCCGACGATGCGCGAGATCTGCTCGCCGAGCTGGTCGACTCGTCCCGGCGGGGCGATGCTGAGGTGGCGGACGTGGAAGTCGAGGTCGAAGTCGGCGTCGTCGATCCAGTACGGGTGGTCGAGCTGCATCGGCACCTCGACGACGCGCCGCCGCATGGGCTCGAGTCGGCCGACGAAGCTGGCGTAGCGCTCGTACACCGCTTCGTACGGGTCGTACTCGGGGCTCGGCCGGGAATAGATGCCAAGCCCGTTGACGTGGCCGAACGAGGTGGCCGTCTCCATGTAGAGGAAGCTGCCGTCGAGTCCTGTCAGTTGCTTCATGCTGGAACCCCCTGGCGACAGTGTGGCGGACGCGGCACCCCTCGACCATCCCCCGCCGTCGTCCGGGTCAGACACGGGCCGTGTGCGAGGATCATCTGTTCATGAACGAGGTCGATCTGCCGACCGACACCGCTGTCGGCTGGTTGTCTCCCGACCGGCTGGAGCAGGTGCGGGCGCAGGTCCCGCTGGTCTACGTCGACGCCGTGCCCGTGCGCGTCGACGGCGCCGGCCGGGTGACGGAGGTCGGCATGCTGCTGCGAGTCGCCGCCGACGGCTCGATCAGCCGAATGGTCGTCAGCGGCCGGGTGCTCTTCGGCGAGCGCATCCGCGACGCCCTGCTGCGCCATCTGGAGAAGGACCTCGGGCCGATGGCGCTGCCCCGGCTCCCCGCCGACCCGACGCCGTTCACCGTGGTTGAGTACTTCCCCGACCCGGGTCGCTCCGGGTTTCACGATCCACGCCACCACGCAGTGAGCCTGGCGTACGTCGTGCCCGTCGACGGCGACTGCCAACCGACCCAGGAGGCGCTCGACCTGGCGTGGTTCGGGTGTGCCGAAGCCGTCGGCCCGGGGGTGCGCGAACAGATGACCGGCGGCCACGACCGCCTCATCCGTCTCGCTCTCGCCCATTGCGGCGAGCTGCCCTGAGGGCATCCCGCGCCAAGCTCGTTCGCCTTCGTACTGTTGGTGTTCGATGCCGGAGGGCGACACCATCCATCGGGCCGCCGCCGCGCTGCGCACGGCGTTGGTCGACGAGAAGATGGTGCGCTTCGACGCGCCACGGCTGATCGGCATCGCCCCACAGGCTGGGCGGACCATCGAGCGCGTCGAGAGCCGCGGCAGGCGCCTCGAGATCGAGTGGGACGACGGGATCATCCTCGATACCCACATGCGCATGAGCGGCTTCTGGCACCTCTACCGCGCCGGCCAGAGCTGGCAGCACAACCATCGCGAGGTGCGTGCCGTCGTCGCCGTCGACGGGTGGGTCGCGGTGTGCTTCAACGCGCCGGTCGTCGAGACGTACCGCCGACCGGACCCCAACCGCCATCCCGGGTTGCGCGGGCTCGGACCCGACCTCTGCCGCGCCGATGCCGATCTCGGGCGCTGTGTCGATTCGCTCCTCTCCTACGACGATCCGCGGGCGACTCTGGCCGAAGTGCTGCTCGATCAGCGACTGTTCTGCGGCCTCGGCAACGTGTACCGGTGCGAGGTGCTGTGGGCCGACGGCCTGAGCCCGTTCGCACGGGTCGGTGAGCTGTCCGAGTCCGATGCGGTGCGGATGGTCAACCTGGCCGCCCAGCTGCTACGGGCCAACCTGCGCCACGCCGAGCGGATCACCGTCCCCGGAGCGAGGGGCGGCACAGCGGTGTACGGGCGCACCGGGCAGCGGTGTCAGCGCTGCGCGGCCACGATCGATGCGCGACGGACCGGCCAGCCAGCGCGCGTCCTCTACTGGTGTCCCGGCTGCCAGGTCCGCCTCGACCCTCGCCGGACGCCCGACCGCGGCGAACTGGTGCAACCAGCCGACCCGACGCCCGTCGAGCTCCCCTGGCTACTCCGTGGCGATGGCTTGCAGGATGTCCATGCGGGCCGCCTTGCGTGACGGGTAGAGGGCGGCGATCAGCCCGGCGACGACGGCGCCCACGAGGATGATCACGATGATCGTCGGGTCGAGCGCCAGACGGTCGATGATGTCGTCAGGCACGGCCAGGGAGAGCGCGGCGCCGATCAGCGTGCCGACGATGATGCCGATCAGCGCCCCGAACGTCGACACGATGACGGCCTCCCAGCGCACCGACCGCCGCATCTTGCGCCGGCTCATGCCGACGGCGCGCATCAGCCCGATCTCGCGCGTCCGCTCGACCACACCGAGGCCGAGCGTGATCGAGATGCCGAGCACGGCGATCATGATGGCGAAGGCGAGCAGGACGGTGATCACGAGCAGCAGCTGGTCGATCTGGTCGACCTGCGTGCGACGGAACTCGGCGTTGCTCTGCACCTCGGCCTGCGGGAAGGCGGCGACCGCCGCCTTGATCGCGGCGTCGGCGGTGGCTGGCTCGACGCCGTCGGCCCGCTTGGCGACGATGAACAGGTCACGGGCCGTCGCTTGCGAGCTGACCTGGGCGAGCGTGTCGAGCGACGTGAGCCAACCGCCGGCCAGCGACGAGTCGGCGTAGATGCCGACGACGCGCAGGTCGAGGGTCGTGCCGTTCTGGAACGTCACCGGCACGATGTCGCCGAGCTCGAGGTCGAGCTCGGCCGCCGGCTCGTCGTTGACCAGCACCCCGCCGCCGGCCACGTCCTCGTAGCGCCCTTCCCGCAGGTCGAGGTCGATCAGCTGCCCGACGGCGACGGGGTCGGCGGCGCCGATGCCTCGCTGTTCGCCGCCGATCAGCGCCTGGGTGACCCGGATCGGCGTGACGGCGACCAGCTCCGGCAGTCCGGCCATGATCTGGGCGACGCCGGGCGGCAGTCCCTGGAACGAGTCGTCGGTGACGATGTAGTCGGCCTGCACGGCGCGATCGAGGATCGCCGTGAACGTCGAACGCAGCGACGCGCCGAACACCGCAGCCGCGCTGACGAGGGACACACCGATCATCAGCGCGGCGGCCGAGGCAGACGTCCGTCGCGGCGATCGCCCGGCGTTCTCCCTCGCCAGGACGCCGGGTGTGCGGAACAGCTTGGCCACTGGCCATCCGATGAGGCGGGTGACCGGCCGGGCGACCGTCGACGACACGCTCGACAGCCCGACGAACAGCAGCAGCGCTCCGCCGCCGGCGAGCGCGAGGAGCCCGATGGTGCCGCCCGGGCGCAGGAACAGCCCGGCGACGAACATCAGCGCGCCGGTGATCGTGACGATCGTGCCGGCGACCAGGCGGCGGGTGCGCATGGCGTCGAAGCCGAGCTCCGGGCGCATCGCTGCGACGGGCGGGATGCGCGCCGCTCGCCGGGCCGGAACGATCACCGACAGCATCGTGATGCCGACCCCGACGAGCACGGCCATCACGACGGTGAAGGGCGCCAGCACCGTGTCGGTGTCAGGGAACCCGGCGCCGGCGGCGTTGAAAAGCGCAAGGATGCCGCGCGCCACGAAGATGCCGCCGACGATGCCGAGGGCGGTCGCGATGACCGAGACGACCAGTGCTTCGAGATAGATCATCCGCCGCACCTGCCCACCCGACGCACCGACGGCGCGCAGCAGCGCCAGCTCGCGCAGCCGTTGCCCGATCGAGATCTGGAACACGTTGTTGATCAGGAAGGAGCTGACGAAGGCCGTCACGAAGGCGAACACCAGGAGGCCGGTGCCAAAGCCCGTGATGAACGGCGCGACGTCACCTTCGCCCTCGTCGATCAACGCCTGCCGGGTCACCACCTCCGTACCGTCCGGCAGGACCTCTTGGACGCGCGCCTGCACGCTCGCCGCGTCCTCACCGTCGGCGACGGCGACGTCGATCCCGTCGTACGCGGCACCGGTGCCGAGGGCGCTCGCCGCGGTCGGCACGTCCCACGCGGCCAGGGTCGATCCGGCGAAGCCGTCGCTGTCGCCCAGCCCGACCAGGGCGCTGATCGTGTAGATCTGCCGGCCGACGTCGGTTATCACCTCGATCGGATCACCGACCGCGAATCCCTCGCGGTCGGCCGTCTCCTTGTCGATCGCCACCTCACCCTGCCCGCTCGGAGGCCGCCCGTCGCCCTTGATCGCCAGGCCCGCCAGCGAGGCGTCCCCCGCCCACGCCGTACCGAGCGTCGGCGCGCCTTGTGTCTGGACGGCGCTGCCCTCCTGGTCGACGAGTTGGGCGTAGCGCAGCAGCACCGGCTCGATCGCCCCGACACCGTCCACGGCCAGCACCTGGTCGGCCACCTCGGCGGGGATGGGGTCGCGTTGCTGCGTCCCCTCGCCCTGTTCGAAGGCGACGGCGGCGCGGACGCGGAAATCGACGTTCTCGCTGATCTGGGTGAACAGATCGCTGAACGTCCTGCGCAGGCTGTCGGCGAGCACGAACGCGCCGACGACGAACGAGACGCCGACGAGGATCGCCACGGCGATGGCGATCAGCCGCCCAAACCGCGCCCGGATGCTCTTGCGGGCGATGAGGAACGTGGGTCGCGCGCTCATCCGCCGTAGAGCTTCGTGCGGTCGATGATCGACTCCGCCGTCGGCCGCACCATCTCGTCGACGATCCGCCCGTCACCGAGGAACACCACGCGATCGGCATAGGACGCGGCGTTTGGGTCGTGGGTCACCATGACGATCGTCTGGCCGTACTGGCGCACGGCACGACGCAGGAAGTCGAGGATCTCTGCGCTGGTGTGCGAGTCGAGGTTCCCCGTTGGCTCGTCGGCGAAGATGATGTCGGGCTGGCTTGCCATCGCCCTGGCCACGGCCACCCGCTGCTGCTGGCCGCCCGACAGCTCGCTCGGTCGGTGGCCCAGACGATCGCCCAGACCGACCGTCGCCACCACCTCGTCGATCCACTCCGCATCGCCCGTCTCGCCGCCGAGCATCAGCGGGAGCACGATGTTCTCCTCCGCCGTCAACGTCGGTACCAGGTTGTAGGCCTGGAAGACGAAGCCGATCTTCGACCGGCGCAGCTCCGTCAGCTGCTTGTCGTTCAACCGGGCGAGCGAGAGGTCTCCGATGAACACGGCGCCCGAGGTCAACGTGTCGAGGCCGGCGAGGCAGTGCATCAACGTGCTCTTGCCGGACCCAGACGGTCCCATGATCGCAGTCAGCTCGCCGCTGGCGAACGAGACCGTGATGCCGTCGAGCGCCCGAACCTCGCTGTCACCGCGGCCGTAGATCTTCACCGCGTCGAGGGCGCTGGCGGCGACCCGAGTCGCGGGCCGGGCAGTGCGACCGTCGCTCATGGTCACCTTTGTAGCCGCGAACGGATCGGATGCGGGCCGAGCGAACGGGCTGTCGTGACACGCCGGACATAGCCTTCTCCCATGCCGTCGTGCGCCTCGTGCGGCCAACCGATGCCAGCTGATGCCCGCTTCTGCTCCTCGTGCGGGGCTGCCGCGCTGGGCGGCCGGGTGGCCCCGGAGGAACGGCGCGTCGTCACGGTGCTGTTCGCCGATCTCGTCGGGTTCACGTCGCTCGCCGAGCACCGGGATCCGGAACAGGTCAAGCGACTGATCGAGGCCTGCTTCGAGCGGCTGGTCATCGACATCGAGGACTTCGGCGGGCGGGTCGACAAGCTGCTCGGCGACGCCATCGTGGCCCTGTTCGGCGCCCCGGTCGCCCACGAGGACGACGCCGAGCGGGCTGTGCGTGCCGCCCTGCGCATGCAGCGCACGCTGGGTCGGGTGGTGCAGGAGCGGGCCGGCGCGACGGGCGACATCAAAATGCGCATCGGCATCAACACCGGCGAGGTGCTGGTCGGCACGTTGGCCGGCAGCGACTACACGGCGATGGGCGACGTCGTCAACACGGCGGCCCGCTTGCAAGCGCTTGCCCCGCCCGGCGGTGTGCTCATCGGCAACGCCACCGCCGCGCTGTGCTCTCCGGCGGTCAGCACCGAACCGTTCGGCATCACCCAGCTGCGCGGTCGCGACCAGATCGAGCAGTCCTGGCTGGTCACCGGCGCGATCGGGGCGGGCACGCGGCCCGTGCGTGCTGACGTGCCGTTCGTCGGCCGGACGGCCGAGCGGGCGCTGATCGACGCCGCAGTGCAGATCGTGCACGCCGGCCACGGTGGCATCGTGTCGATCATCGGCGAGGCCGGAGTCGGCAAGACGCGATTGGCCAACGAGATCGTCGAGGGCCTGGAGATCGAGGCGATCGTCGTGCGCACGGCGTGCGCGCCGTACGGCGAGCTCAACCCGTGGTCGCCGATCGTCACGGGGCTGACCGGCCTGTTCGGGTTCGATCGAGACGCCGCGCCCGACACGGTGCGCACGGTGGTCGAGTCCAAGGCGTGGGAGGTGTGGGGTCTGGCGGCAGGGGACGAGATCCTCGAGCGGTACCTCGATGTCGTCTTCCACCTCCTCGGTCATCCGTCGTCGCTCGACCGCATGGACGCCGCCAGCGGACGCGACGTCGTCGCCGCCGTCGTGATGGAGATGCTCAGCGGTCATGCCGGCCAGCGCGTCACCGCCGTCGTCGTCGACGACCTGCAGTGGGCCGATCCGCTGCTGCGCGACCTGCTCGGTGTCGTCGTCCGTTCGCTCGGCGGGATGCCGTTCCTCCTCGTCACCACGCAACGACCCGATCCCGACCTCGTCTGGCCGCCGCCGGTCGACCGCCCGCTGGTCCTCCAGGTTCCGCTCGGCCCGCTCTCCCACGACGATGCGCTGGACCTGGTGTGCAGCGTCCTCGACAGCAACGGGGCCGCCGACCACGACGACGAGATGGTCGCCGCGCTGGTCGAGCGCGGCGGCGGCAACCCCCTGTTCCTCGTCGAG
>JBPCJW010000018.1:0-18533 GCA_051004915.1 Ilumatobacteraceae bacterium | reverse complement strand
CGATCAGCGGGCCGACCAGCGTCCCCTCCGCCAGCGGGTCGCCGATCGGCACCGATGAGTACGCCTTGGCCAACCGTTCGACCAGTTCATCGCGCACGGATCGGTGGACGATCAGCCGGCGCAGGCTCGTGCACCGCTGGCCGGCGGTACCGACGGCGGAGAAGGCGATGCCCCTGGTCGCCAGTTCGAGGTCGGCGCTTGGTGCCACGATCGCCGCGTTGTTGCCGCCGAGCTCGAGGATCAGGCGGGCGAACCGGCCGGCCACGGCTGGCGCCAGCTCGCGCCCCATGCGCGTCGAGCCGGTGGCCGACACGATGGCGACCCGTGGGTGCGTCGCCAACGCCCAGCCGTGCGCGGCGCCGCCGAGCACGAGCTGGGTCAGGTGGGCGGGTGCGCCGACCTCGGCGGCCGCCCTGCGCGCCAGCGCGTCGCACGCCAATGCGGTGAGCGGCGTCTTGTCGGACGGCTTCCAGATGACCGGGTTGCCGGCGACGAGGGCCAGCGCGGCGTTCCAGGACCAGACGGCGACCGGGAAGTTGAAGGCGGTGATGACGGCGCACGGACCCAGCGGGTGCCAGGTCTCCATCAGCCGGTGGCCGGGGCGCTCGCTGGCGATCGTCAAGCCGTACAGCTGCCTCGACAGCCCGACCGCGAAGTCGCAGATGTCGATCATCTCCTGGACCTCGCCGAGGCCCTCGCTGCGGACCTTGCCTGCCTCGATCGAGACCAGCTCGCCCAGCTCGGCGCGATGCTCGCGCAGCAGCTCCCCGAGCCGGCGGACGAGGCTGCCGCGCGCCGGTGGCGGGGTCACCCGCCACTCGGCGAACGCAGTCAACGCCCGTTCGACCGTGCCGTCGACAGAGCCGGTGGTCTCGGGCTGGCCGGCGGGCCCGAGCGATCCACCGGTGATGGGGCTGCGCGCCGGCAGGTCACCATGGCGCGGGCCGACGCCGAGCGCGCCGAGCAGCGTCTCGATGCGGGCGGCGAGCTCGGGGGTCGTCGGCAGGCTCATCACAGGCCACTCAGCGCGTCGTCGATGATCTCGATGGCGACATCGGCCTGCTGGCGTGTCACCACGAGCGGGGGAGCGAGGCGGATCGACCGCTCGCCGCACGTCAGCACGAGCAGCCCTCGCTCGAAGCACGCCCGCTCCAGCGCGACTGCGGCGTCATGGTCGGGAAGGTCGATGCCGATCATCAGGCCGCGTCCACGGACCTGACCGAGGTGTGGCGACGAGATCGACCGCAGCGCGCCCAGCACGTGATCGCCGACGAGCGCAGCGTTGGCCGCCAGCTCGGCCTCGACGAGGTCGAGCGTGGCGAGGGCGGCGGCGCAGGCGACCGGGTTGCCGCCGAACGTCGAGCCGTGCCCGCCCGGCGCCCAGTCCATGACATCGGCGCGAGCGACGATGCCGGCCAGCGGCAGCCCACTGGCGAGGCCCTTGCCGATGCACATCACGTCCGGCACCACGCCGTCGTGCTCGGCCGCCCACATCGCCCCGGTGCGACCGACACCGGACTGCACCTCGTCGAACACGAGGAGGATCCCGTGCTCGTCGCACAACGCACGCAGGTCGGCGAGCCAGCCCGCCGGCGGGACGATGTAACCGCCCTCACCCTGGATCGGTTCGACGAAGATCGCGGCGACATCGGACGGATCGGTGAGTCGCTTGAACAGCACCTGCTCGATGTAGGCGGCGCCCGTCAGCGCGTGCTCGTCGTACGGGTCGGCGAACGGGGCGTGGAAGCTGCCCGGGGTGACGATGCCGAACCCGGTCCGCTGGCGAGCCTTGCTGGCGGTCAGCGAGAGGCTGCCCAGCGATCGGCCGTGGAAGGCGCCGAAGAAGGCGATCGCGTTCGGTCTGCCGGTGCGGTGGCGGGTCAGCTTGAGCGCCGCCTCCACCGCTTCGGTGCCCGAGTTGCACAGGAACACCCGGGCGTCGGTCATCGGCGCCACGTCGGCGAGCCGCTCGCACACGTCGGCGTAGGCGGGCAGGTAGAAGTCGCTGGAGCAGTAGTGCAGGAGGTCGTCGACCTGGGCATGGATGGCGGCGTTCACCGCCGGGTGGGCGTGGCCGGCGGCGGCGACGGCGATGCCGGCGTTGAAGTCGAGGAAGCGGTTGCCGTCGACGTCCTCGATGACGCAACCCTTCGCCCGGCGGGCGACGAGCGGGTACACACGCGTCAGCGATGGGCTGGTGACCGCCTCGTCGCGGGCGATGATCTCTCGGGCGCGTGGCCCGGGCAGCTCGGTGCGCAGCTGCGGCGCGACAGTGGTGGGCGTGAGCTCGTCGTCGGCATCCGGCGCGCTCGCCCGGGTGGGAGCATCGGTGATCGTCATGAGGCCCTCCGTTCCGAGTGTCGGGCCTACTGTAACATTCGTTCCATGGGAGGTGGCGAGCCCGTGACGGTGCAGTGGCCCGAGGACCTCGACGACCTCGAGGTGGCGCTCCTGACCAACGTCGGCGCGTTGCCTGCGGGCGCGGCTGGGCGCATCGATTCGGCCGCTGCGCTGGCGCCCGGCTCGGCGCTCACAGCCAAGGAGCTGGACGATGTCGTCGAGGCACAGCTGGACAGTCGCCACCTCGACCATGTGGCGCGCTGGCTGCGCGCCCGCGGCCTCGGCTACTACACGATCGGTTCGGCCGGCCATGAGTCCAACGCCCTCGTCGCAGCCGCGCTGCGCCCGACCGACCCAGCGCTCCTGCACTACCGCTCGGGTGGCTTCTACCTGGCCCGGGCTCGCCAGGTGGCGGGTCACGACGGGGCGCGCGATGTGCTCCTGGGGCTGCTGGCCTCCGCCGACGAGCCGATCGCCGGTGGGCGGCACAAGGTCTTCGGCCACGCCGACCTCGCCGTCATCCCGCAGACATCGACCATCTCCTCGCACCTGCCGCGGGCGATGGGTGTGGCGTTCGCCATCGGGCGGGCTGCCCGCCTCGGCGTCTTGCTGCGCTGGCCGCACGACGCGATCGCGGTCACGAGCTTCGGTGACGCCTCGCTCAACCACTCGACGGCGCAGGGCGCGCTCAACGCCGCGGCGTACGCCGCCCACCAGGGGATGGCCATGCCGGCGTTGTTCGTGTGCGAGGACAACGGGTGGGGGATCAGCGTGCCGACACCGGCCGGTTGGGTGCAGGCGTCGCTGTCGGCGCGGGCGGGTCTGCGCTACGAGCAGGCCGACGGCACCGACCCTGTCGCCGTGCACGACGTCACGGAGGAGCTCGCCGAGTGGGTGCGGGAGGAGCGTCGGCCGGCTGTGCTGCACCTGCGCACGGTGCGCTTCGGCGGCCACGCCGGCACGGACGTGGAGAGCGGGTATCGCAGCGCTGCCGGCCTGCGCGCCGATCGTGACCGGGACCCGCTGCTGGCCACGGCGCAGGTCCTGATCGCCGCCGGCGCGACCACCCCTCTCGCGTTCGTGCAGCGGTACCTCGCCGGGCGATCACGACTGCGCGAACGCGCTGAGGAGCTCCTCGCCGAGCGGCGGCCGCTGGACAGTGCGTCGACCGTGATGGCGCCTCTGTCACCGCGCCGCCCTGACGCCGTCGCCGAGCTCGCTGCTTGCGCCGGTGACGACGGCGAGCGGTCGGCGTTCTTCGCCAAGCTGCCCGAGAGCGAGGGCCGCCTGACGTTGGCCGAGACGATCAACCGGACGCTCGGCGAGGTGCTCGGCGCCGACCGCCGGGTGCTCGTGTTCGGAGAGGACGTCGGCGCCAAGGGCGGGGTGTACGGCGTGACGCGCGGGTTGCAACGCCGGACGGGCGCCAGCCGGGTCTTCGACACGCTGCTCGACGAGCAGTCGATCCTCGGACTCGCCCTCGGTGCCGGCGTGTCCGGCCTCGTGCCGATCCCCGAGATCCAGTACCTCGCCTACCTGCACAACGCCGAGGACCAGCTGCGTGGCGAGGCGGCCAGCCTCTCGTTCTTCTCCAACAGGCAGTACCGCAACGGCATGGTCGTGCGCGTCGCCGGGTACGGGTACCAGCTCGGGTTCGGCGGCCACTTCCACAACGACGACGCGGTGGCCGTGTTGCGGGACATCCCCGGTCTGGTCATCGCCTCGCCGGCCCGGGCGGCTGACGCCGCGCCGATGCTGCGGACGTGCGTCGCCGCCGCAGTCGCCGACGGCACGGTCAGCGTGTTCCTCGAGCCGATCGCCCGCTACCACACGCGCGACCTGCACGCGACGGGTGACGACGAGTGGACCGCGCCGTACGCCGCGCCGGGCTCGTGGTCGTCGAGCCACGTTGCGATCGGCGAGCCGGCAGTCGCGAGGGACGGCGACGACGTGCTCGTGGTGACGTGGGCCAACGGCCTGTACCTGTCACTGCGCGTCGCCGAACGGCTGGCGGCGGAGGGGATCGGCTGCCGGGTCGTGGACCTCCGCTGGCTGGCGCCGCTGCCGATGGAGGAGGTGGCCGCTCACGCCAGAGAAGTCGGGCGAGTGGTCGTTGTCGACGAGACCCGGAAGTCGGGCGGTGTCGGCGAGGCGATCGTGGCCGGTCTCGTCGAGCACGGGTTCAGGGGGCCGCTGCAGCGGGTCGCCGCCGAGGACTCGTTCGTCCCGCTCGGCCCCGCCGCCGACCTCGTCCTCGTCAGCGAGGCCCAGATCGAAACCGCCGTGCGCGCCGTCCGCTGATCTCGATCCGAGGCTTTCAGCGATCCGAGGGTTTCCGTCCCGGACGGGGTGCGGCAAACCCTCGGATGCCGGGAAAGCCTCGGACCTGGCGATGATGCGCAGTTCGGAGCGAGCGAGGTCACCAGCGCGGAGCGCGTTTCTCGGCGAAGGCGGCCATGCCTTCTGCCGCGTCGGGACCGGCGAACAGCTCGTCGGAGAGGGCACGCATGCGGTCGAAGGCCTCGCCGATGGGCAGGGAGGCGACATGGTGCAGGACGCGCTTCGTCTCGGCGACGGCGCGAGGCGCGCCGGCCCGGACTCCGGCGCAGAGTGCGGCGACGGTGGCGTCGACCTGATCAGCGTCGACGGCATGGGTGATCAAACCCACGTCGGCGGCATACGTCGCATCGAACGGCTCGCCCGTCAGGAACGCTGCGGCAAGGCGGGAGCCACTTGCCCGGCGCAGGATCGGCACCGAGATGATCGCCGCTGCGACGCCGATGCGCACCTCGGTCAGGGCGAACGTGATCGAGCGGTCGACGACGACGAGGTCGCACGCCGCCATCAGCCCGATGCCGCCCGCCCGGGCCGGGCCCTTGACCGCGGCGATCGTCGGCACGGCGGCGTCCATCAGGCGACTGAGGACCGAGACGAACGGGCGCGAGTCGGGTGGCCCGGCGCGTCGTTCCTTGAGATCCGCGCCGGCACAGAAGGCCGGCGGCGTGTGGGTCAGCACGATGACTCGCACGGAACGGTCGGCCACACCGCTCTCGGCAGTGTCGAGCGCCTCGCTCAGGCCGGCGACGAGCCTCGTCGACAGCGCGTTGCGGTTGGCCGGCGAGTCCATCGTGATCGTCGCCACACCGCCGTCGATGCCAACATCAACCACCCGCTCCTCCCCAGGCACGAGTGACAACGTTAGTGGCGCCGGTTCCCGAGCGTTCGTGACGCAGTGAGCGTGGACGGTCAGGTCGAGCGGAGCGAGACACGCCGAGCGAGCGAGGCCATCGATGCGTCATCAGCGCCGGAGGAACTCCTCGACGACGGAGCGGTCGCGCGTGCGACGCATCGGCGGGAGGGCGCGAATGATGTCCCACCGATAGCGGGCGGTGCCGAGGCGGCGGTCGAGCACGGCCACGACACCCCGGTCGGTGCGGGTGCGGATCAGCCGGCCGGACGCCTGCGCCAGCAGCATCGCCGCTCGGGGCACGTCGATCTCGCTGAACGCCATCCGTCCGAGCAGTTCGCGTCGCGCCGACAGCAGTGGGTCGTCGGGGCGGGGGAACGGCAGGCGGTCGATGACGACGAGGCTCAGCGTGCGGCCGGGCACGTCGACGCCCTGGAAGAATCCGGCGGTCGCGAACACCGACGTTGCCTCGTCGGCGGCGAACGCGGCGACCAGGGCCGTCTTCGGCAGGTCGCGCTGGGTGAGGATCGGCGTGGTCACCCGGTCGCGCACGGAAGCCACGGCGAGGTCCATCGCCTTCCAGCTCGTGAACAGCGCCAAGGTCCGCCCCCCGGCCGCTGTGAGCAGCGCGACCAGCTCGTCGTGCACCGCTTCGCGGTACTGCTCCGAGCGCGGGTCGGGAAGGTGCAGCGCGCAGTACAGCAGCGCCTGCTCGGCGTAGTCGAACGGGCTGCCGACGTCGAGCACGTCGGTGCGGTCGAGCGGCAGGCCGACGCGCGCCGCCAACGACGACGGGATCGTGGCGCTGGTGAGGATCGCCGTGCGCTGGTCCCACACCTCCGTCCGCATCACCGGGCCGACGTCGAGCGGCGCGATCTCCAACCGCGGGTGCTCCGGCAGTCCCGACACATAGTCGACGTAGCCGGCGTGTTCCGACAGGGCGAGGTCGAGGTGCTCGACGGCCCTGCCCGTCATCACCTGTGCCCGCAGCTTGCGCTGCTTGGCGTCCTCGACCGGCGTGTCGACGGCGAGCAGGGCGGCGCTCACGCGATCCAACCTGTTGCGCGCCTCGAGCAGCGCCTCGTGGACATCGTCCGGGTACGGCATCGGAAGGCGTTTGCCGGCATGCGGCCCGATGGCGTTGCGCAGCAGCTCGGCCACGTCGAGCACACCGGCGATGAGGTCCGGGTCCTGAAGGATTCGGCGCAGGACGCCGGCCAGCGTGACGAAGCGTCCCGGAGCCAGCTGTGCGCCGACCGTGTCGCTCATCACGTCTTCCAGCACGTGTGCCTCGTCGAACACGACCACCTCGTGCTCGGGCAGGATCACGCCCCCGCTGCCCACGTTGAGCCCATAGAGGTGGGTGTTGACGACGATCACCTGGGCCGCGGCCGCTCGGCGTCGGGCGTGCTCGGCGAAGCACGGTTCCCCGAGCGGACACCGTTCGGCACCGGGGCACTCGTCGCTGCCGACGCTCACCGAGCGCCACGCCGCATCCGTCGGCGCCCAGTCCAGCTCGGCCTGATCGCCACTGTTCGTCGTCCCGGCCCATGCCGAGATGCGGGCAATCTCGGCCCTCGTCGTCGAGGCCATGCCCTCCAGCTCGAGTTGCGCTGCACCATCGGGCGCGCCGCCCGAGAGCTCGCGCAGGCGCTGCAGGCAGACGTAGTTGCTGCGGCCCTTGAGGATCGCCCAATCAAGCTCACCGGGAAGGATGTCCTGGAGGAATGGCAGGTCCTTCGTCGCCAGCTGGTCCTGCAGCGCCTTGGTCGCCGTCGACACGACGACGCGCGCCCCTGACTCGACGACTGGCACGAGGTACGCCAGCGTCTTGCCCGTGCCGGTCCCGGCCTGCACGACGAGGTGGCGACCGTCGTCGATGGCGGACGCCACGGCCTCGGCCATCTCCTGCTGGCCGAGCCGCTGCTCGGCGCCGGGGAGGAACGCGGTGACGGCGACCAGGGCCGAGGCCACGTCGCCCAGGATCGGTGCCTCGTCGGCGTCGGTGGGCTCCTCGCCCTCCGGGTCCTCCACGCCCTCCATGGGCTCGGAGTCGCCGACTGGTTCGGGCGCGTCGTCGCCGGCGACGATCGTCTCGTCG
Organism: Ilumatobacteraceae bacterium; assembly: GCA_051004915.1. Classification (GTDB taxonomy): domain Bacteria; phylum Actinomycetota; class Acidimicrobiia; order Acidimicrobiales; family Ilumatobacteraceae; genus JALZMG01. The sequence goes on along the minus strand of JBPCJW010000018.1, from coordinate 10,905 downwards.
GGGCGTGTGGCGAGCGCCTCGCTCGGCCGCTCGGGCCCGGGCCGGTCGGCCGTGTCGAGCCCGTTGGGCTCGTCGTCAGGCGAGGAGGGCGAGGGCGTCATCGAGGTCGGCACCGTCGAACTCCGGCCACGTCCGGTCGGTGAAGTGGATCGCCGCGCCAGCACTCTGCCAGAGCAGGAAGTTCGACACGCGCAGCTCACCGGACGTGCGCACCAACACGTCGACAGGAGGCAGCTCGGGGAGGTACAAGTGCTTGGCGATCGAGTCCTCGCTGATCTGCGCCCCGTCGGCCCGTGCCCTGCGCACGGCGTCGATCAGCTCCTGGCGGGCGCCGTAGTCGAAGGCCACGGTCAGCAGCATGCCGGTGTTGCCGGCCGTGTCGGCGATCGCCCGGCGGATCGCCCGCTGCACGTACTTCGGGGTGCGCGCCCCGGCCGAGTCGAACGGCCGGCCGATCCACTGCACCCGGACGTTCAGTTCGTTCAGCTCCTCGATGCGGCCGAACAGCTTGTGGTGCAGCCCGAGGATGTGGCGCACCTCGGCGCGCGGGCGGATCCAGTTCTCCGTGGAGAACCCGAAGACTGTCAGCCAGCCGATGTCTCGGCGCACCGCCACGCGCACCAGCCGAGCGAGGTTCTCCTCGCCCTCGGTGTGACCCTCCGTCCTCGGCAGCCCGCGGCGACCTGCCCAGCGGCCGTTGCCGTCCATGATGCAGGCCACATGGCGCGAACCGCCAGGGTGCTGATCCGGGTGCGACTGGTCGATCGGGGTGGGCACGTCGGCCTCACGATACGACCGGGCGGCCGGCTCGCCGGTCACTGCCGTCTCGTCTGCCCAACCAGGTGGTGACGATGCGGCGTGGGAGACTGAGCGCGTGGCCAGCTCGCTCGCGCACGTGATGGTCGTGGCGGGCGATCGGCACGAGTGGGCGGCGCTGGACGACGCCGGCTGGCAGTCGCTGGCGGACGAGCTCGGCGCCGTCGTGGCCGCGGCTGGCTGTGCCTGGCTGACGTTGCGGATGTACGAGGCGGGCGGCGAGGACGCCCCCGGCGGCATCACGCTGCACCGCCACGACCTCGTCGCCGCCGGCGGCCAGTGCACGGTCATCATCGACCCGGTCGGCGACGGCCGGCAGCGCTTCGCCGAAGCCATGGCGCTCGTGCCGGCAGCTGTGCCGATCGACGAGAAGGCGGTGGCCAGCGCGCTGTACGACCCGGCCGACGTCGAGCCCGACCTGGTGTTGGTGCTCGGCCCGTCGACGCGCCTGCCGCCGTCGCTGGTGTGGGAGCTGGCCTACGGCGAGCTGGTCTTCGTCTCGACCATGTTCGCGGAACTGCGCCGCGATCACCTCCTCGCCGCGATCGACGAGTTCCACGGCCGGCGTCGCCGCTTCGGGGGGTTGGAGAGCGCTTCTGTCCGCCGTGATCGACCGGATGCGGCCGGTTGGGACGGACAGGACTGGCCATCGTGAGCGGGCTGTACCGGGACACGGCGGTCGTCCTGCGCCACTACCAGCTCGGCGAGGCGGACCGCATCGTGGTCCTGCTGACGGCCGAGAACGGCAAGGTGCGCGCCGTCGCCAAGGGCGTGCGCAAGACGATGTCCAAGTTCGGTGCCCGGCTGGAGCCGATGAGCCACGTCCGCCTGCTGCTGTACCGCGGACGCGACCTGGACATCGTCAGCCAGGCCGAGTCAGTGGAGCCACTGGCGCCGCTGCTGTCGGGACTCGACCGGGCGTCGCAGGGCATCGCCGTGCTCGAAGCGGCGGACCAGTTGGCGCTGGAGCGGGAGCCGAACCCGCACCTGTACCGGATGCTGGTCGGCGTGTTGCGCACAATCGCGGCGCGGCCGTCGCAGCTGCTGGTGCCGGCGTTCTACTGGAAGCTGCTGGCAGCGGAAGGTTTGCGACCGCAGCTCGACGCGTGCGTCCGCTGCGACGGCACGGAGCCGGGCGTCACGCTCGTCGCGTTCGACCTGGCCGAGGGCGGCGTGCTGTGCAGGACGTGCCGCTCGGGCACGCCCCTGTCGGCGCCGGCGTTGGCCCTGATGCGTGACATCCTCGGCGGGCGGCTGAACGATGCGCTGGCCCTGCCCGAGTCGTCGACCACCCACGAGGTGGCCCTGCTCGCCACTCGGGCGATGGAGCACCACCTTGAACGCCGCTTGCGCACCGTCGCCATGTTCGAGCACCACTGACCGGGACGGATCCCGCCCCGAATCGGGTGGCGTACGGATCCCGCCCAGATGGGGGAGCGACGGCGGACGTAGCCTCACCCGTCGTGGCGGCAAGGGACCTCGAGCAGATCGTCAACCTGTGCAAGCGACGCGGGTTCGTGTCCCCGTCGGCTGAGATCTACGGGGGCTTCCGCAGCGCGTACGACTACGGCCCGCTCGGCGCGCTGATGCTGCGCAACGTCAAGGAGGCCTGGGTGCGAGCGATGGTCCAGGAGCGCGACGATGTCGTGCTCATCGATGCCGCGATCCTCGGCCCACCGCAGGTGTGGGAGGCGAGCGGCCACCTGGCCAACTTCACCGATCCGCTCGTCGACTGCACCAACTGCAAGAACCGGTACCGCCTCGACAAGCTCGACGACCCGGACACCTGCCCGAGCTGCGGGAGGCACGGGACGTTCACCGATGCCCGCCAGTTCAACTTGATGTTCAAGACGTTCGCCGGCCCCGTCGAGGAGTCTGCGGCCGCCGCCTACCTCCGCCCGGAGACGGCGCAGGGCATGTTCGTCAACTTCGCCAACGTGCTGCAGACGACGCGCAAGAAACCGCCGTTCGGCATCGCCCAGGTGGGCAAGGCGTTCCGCAACGAGATCACGCCGCAGAACTGGATCTTCCGCACCCGCGAGTTCGAACAGATGGAGATGGAGTTCTTCGTGCCGCCCGCCGACGGCCCGCGCTGGTACGAGTACTGGTGCGCCGAGCGGCTCGACTGGTACGTCCGCCACGGCATCCCGACCGACATGCTCCGCCTGCGCCACCACGGCGCCGACGAGCTGTCGCACTACTCCTCCGGCACCGCCGACGTCGAGTTCCAGTTCCCATGGGGCTTTGACGAGCTGGAAGGCATCGCCCAGCGCACCGATTTCGACCTCCGCCAGCACGCCGAGCACTCGGGCGAACGGCTCGACTACTTCGACCAGGCGCGCGGCGAACGCTATGTGCCGCACGTCATCGAGCCGGCTGCCGGCGCGACGCGCACGATGGCCGCGTTCCTGCTCGCCGCGTACGACGAGGATGTGATCAACGGCGAGGACCGCACCGTGCTCCGGCTGCACCCGCGGCTGGCCCCGTACCAGGTCGCCGTCCTGCCGCTGTCGCGCAAGGACACGCTCACGCCGCTGGCCCACGAGGTGCGCAAGACGCTGAGCTGTCGCTACTTCGTCGACTACGACGAGACCCAGGCGATCGGCCGGCGCTACCGGCGTCAGGACGAGATCGGAACGCCGCTCGCCGTCACCGTCGACTTCGACTCGCTCGACGACAAGCAGGTGACGATCCGCGATCGCGACACCACCGAGCAGGTGCGCGTGCCGATCGACGACGTCGTCGGCGAGGTGGCCGACCGACTGGGCTGGTGATCGCAGCGGCCGGCTACGTTGCGGCGCCATGAGCGCCGTCGCCGTCATCGCCAAGGTCCCTGCTGCGCCCGGCAAGCGCAGCGAGCTCGCCGCCGCCCTGCAGGTCGCCCTCGACAACGTCGAGCAGGAGGCGGGCACCCGCTACTACATCCTGCACGAGGACAGCAAGGACGAGGATGTGCTGTGGATGTACGAGCTGTACGAGGCGCAGTCGGACCTGGAGGCGCACATGGGGGCGCCGTGGTTCGCCGAGCTCGGCCCGAACATGGCTCCACTCCTCGGCGGGCGGCCCGAGCTGACGTTCCTCAACCCCCTCGGCGGCAAGGGGTTGTGACCTGACGACGTACCTCGACCGGATCGTCGCCCGCCATCGAGAGGTCGCAGCGGTGGACGAGCGGCCGGTCGGGGACCTGCTCGCACAAGCTCGGGAGGTCGCCCCCCCACGTGCCTTCGCTGACGCGCTGCGGGCCAGTGATGGGCTCGCTGTCATCGCCGAGATCAAGCGGCGGTCGCCGTCGAAGGGCGACCTCAACGCGGACCTCGACGCCACCGAGGTGGGGCGGGCCTATGAGCGGGGTGGCGCGACGTGTCTGTCCGTGCTCACCGATGGCGAGTTCTTCGGCGGTTCGGTCGAGGACCTCACGGCGGCGCGGTCGGCGACCGGGTTGCCGGTCCTGCGCAAGGACTTCACGGTCGGCGTTCGTGACGTCGCGGACGCGCGGATCATGGGTGCCGACGCCGTGTTGCTGATCGTCGCCGCGCTCGACCAGCGCGCGTTGGGGGAGCTGCACGAGTTGGCCGTCGCCGTCGGGCTCGACGCGCTCGTCGAGGTCCACGACGAGCGCGAGCTGGAGATCGCGCTGCGAGTCGAGGCGACGCTGATCGGGGTCAACCAGCGTGACCTGGTGACGTTCGAGGTCGACCGCGACCGGGCGGCGAGGATGGCCGCGCTGATCCCTGACGGCGTGGTGCGGGTGGCCGAGTCGGGCGTGCGCGACGCCGCCGACGCCCGCCGGCTGGCCGACGCCGGCTACGACGCGATCCTCGTCGGCGAGTCCCTCGTCGCCGCCCCCGACCCCGCCGCCGCCGTCGCCGCCTTCCGCGCCGCCGCTGATTGATCCGAGGCTTTTAGCGAACCGGAGGGTTTCCGGCCCGGACGGGGCGCGGGAAACCCTCGGATGCGCTGAAAGCCTCGGACCGGACGGACGTGCGAGCATTGAGGAGTGGGGAAGGTCGACGACGATGATCCCGGGTTGCCGCTGAAGCTGTGGCCGTGCTCCAACGGGGAGTACGTGCCGGCGCCGCTGGACGAGCTGCGAGCGGAGGCGATGCTGCGGGCGCGGGCCGATGCCGACCACCACGCCCGCCGCCACGGCTGGTCCCGCCGCCGCTTTCTCCTCTCGTCGGCGGGCATGGCGTCCGGGCTGGCCGCCCTCCAGGCGTGCAACGACGAGCGCTCCCGCTCGCAGGGCACCGAGCCAGGTGGCACGTTCGACGTGTCGACCTCGGCGGCGACCGACCCGGAGGAGGCGACGACGACGGTCCACGGCCCGACGTCCACGGTCGCACCCGCCACGTCGGCGCCGGCAACCTCATCGCCGTCGACGACCGCCGCAGCCGCGACCGACGCTGAGATCGTCGTCGACGTGCAGACTCACTTCCTGGAGGGTGCCTCGTTCGGTTCATTCCCCCAGGCGCAGTGCGGCGAGGAGGATCCGGCCGAGTGCTTCTCCGCCGAGTACTGGCGCGATCTCGTCCTTGCCGGCAGTGACACGGCGGTCGCCGTGATCTCGGCGATCCCGGTCGTCGGTGAGGCCGATCCGCTTTCGATTGACATCATGGAGCAGGGCCGGGCGCTGGCCGCCGAGCTGTGCGGCGACGGCCGCGTCCTGATCCAGGGTCACGCCGTGCCCGATGTCGGTCCCCTCGAGGCCGCCCTCGCCTCGATGGCCGAGGTCGCGGCGGCCCACGACCTGTGCGCGTGGAAGGCGTACACGCATGCGCCTTCGGGTTGGTACCTCGACGACCGCGATCCCAATGCCCCGCAGGTCGGAGCCGCATTCCTGCAGACGGCACGCGACACCGGGGTGCCGGTGGTCGCCGTGCACAAGGGGCTGTCGGGGCAGAACCCGTTCGCCTCGCCCGTCGACATCGGCCCCGCCGCCGCGGACAACCCGGACCTGTCGTTCCTCGTGTACCACTCGGGCTACGAGAGCCAGGTGGCGGAAGGGCCATACACACCGGACGGCGCTGGCGTCGATCGGCTCGTGCGCAGCGTCGGGGAGGCCGGCGTCGGCGTCGGCGGCAACGTGTACGCCGAGCTGGGCTCGACGTGGCGCATCCTGATGGGCAACCCCGACGAGGCGGCCCACGTCCTCGGCAAGCTGCTCGTGGCGGTCGGGCCCGAACGCATCCTGTGGGGTACCGACTCGATCTGGTACGGCTCGCCGCAGGACCAGATCGCCGCCTTCAGGGCGTTCCAGATCAGCGAGGCCTTGCAGGAGCAGTTCGGCTACCCGGCGCTGACGCCGGAGGTCAAGCGGCGCATCCTCGGCGCCAACGCCATGGAGCTGTTCGCGATCACCCCGCCCGCCGGGCTGTGCACGCCCGCCGACGTCGAGGGATTCCGGGCGGGGCGGCCCGACGCCAACCGCACGCTCGGCCCCGTGACCCGACGTGACATCCTGACGACGTGGGTGCGCGAGCACCCGTGGATGGTCAACCAGAACGGGTGACGCGAGGACTGACGATTCGGCCCCCGACGCAGTGAGCATGGCTGGTGAGGTCGGCCTTGCCCGATCCCAGCGAGCGAAGCGAGCGAACCAACACGTAGCGTCAGGCGAGCATGTTCGTCAAGATCTGCGGCGTCACCAACGAAGACGACGCCCTGCTGGCCGTGGCCATGGGAGCCGACGCGGTGGGGTTCATCTTCGCCCCGTCGCCACGCCAGGTCGCGCCGCAGCACGTCTACGACATCACCCGTCGCCTGCCGCCGGAGATCCTCACCGTCGGGGTGTTCCGCGACGAGCACCCGAAGCGAGTCGTCGAGGTGGTCCGCCGGGCCGGCGTCAAGGCGGCACAGCTGTCTGGCGCGGAGAAGGCTGACGCCGTCGCCCAGGTTGCGGCGTCCGTACGCTGGGTGATCAAGGCCTACGCCGCGGGTTCTGGTCTCGTCGCCGAGGCCGGCTCGCTGGCCACCGACCTGATCATGCTCGACGCCGCCACGCCCGGATCGGGCCAGGTGTTCGACTGGCGACTGGCCGGCGAGGTGCCCGAGGGTGTGCGTCTGATCCTGTCCGGCGGACTGACGCCCGACAACGTGGCCGACGGCGTGCGGGCCGTCGACCCCTGGGGTGTTGACGTCGCCTCCGGCGTCGAGCGCACGCCGGGCCAGAAGGATCCGATGGCCGTCAAGCGGTTCATCGAGCGGGCCCGCGCCGCCGCCCCCGTCCCGTACCTGGGCAACGACGAGCTCCCGTACGACTGGGGTGACGAGTGAATCGGCCCGGAACGAACGCGTTTGTGCGCGGGACGTCGCCATGACGACCGTCGCTGCACAAACGCGAATTCGGGAGGAACGCGTTTGTGCACGGGACGTCGCCGTGACGACCGTCGCTGCACAATCGCGGATCGGGCCCACCGCCTTTGTTCAGTGGGCGTCGCGATGACGGCCGTCGCTGCACACACGCTGATGGGGGAGCCGTCCCACACGGGGCGGTTCGGGGAGTTCGGCGGGCGGTTCGTCCCGGAGACCCTCGTGCCGGCCTGCCAGGAGTTGGAGGCGGAGTTCCGGGCGGCCTGGGCCGACGCCGAGTTCCGCACACGGCTGGACGACCTGCTGCGCGACTACGCCGGGCGGCCGTCGATCCTCACCGAGTGCCACAACCTCGGGCGGCAGCTCGGCATCCGCCTGCTACTGAAGCGCGAGGACCTCAACCACACCGGCTCGCACAAGATCAACAACGTCATCGGCCAGGCGCTGCTCGCCGAGCGGATGGGCAAGACCCGCCTCGTCGCCGAGACGGGCGCCGGCCAGCACGGCGTGGCGACGGCCACCGCCGCTGCGCTGCTCGGCATGCGCTGCAAGGTGTACATGGGTGCCGTCGACGTCGAGCGCCAGGCGCTCAACGTGTTCCGCATGCGCCTCCTCGGAGCCGAGGTGGAGGCCGTGGAGAGCGGCAGCCGCACGCTCAAGGACGCCGTCAACGAGGCGATGCGCGACTGGGTGGCGACCGTCGCCGACACGCATTACTGCCTGGGCTCGGTGATGGGCCCGCACCCGTACCCGTGGATGGTGCGCGAGTTGCAACGAGTGATCGGCGACGAGGCCCGCCTGCAGTGCCGGGCGCTGCTCGGCGGCGATCCCGATGTCGTCGTGGCCTGCGTCGGCGGAGGCTCCAACGCGATGGGGATCTTCTCCGGGTTCGTCGATACCTCGGCCCGCCTGGTGGGCGCCGAGCCGGCGGGTGGCGCGGCCGTCGGGCGCGGCGTCCCCGGCGTGGTCCACGGCATGCGCAGCTACCTGATGCAGGACGAGCACGGGCAGGTCGAGGAGGCGCACTCCGTGTCGGCCGGGTTGGACTATCCCGGCGTCGGCCCGGAGCACGCCTACCTGGCGGCGATCGGACGGGCCGAGTACCCGCCCGTGACAGACGCCGAGGTGCTCGACGCGTTCGCCCTCCTCGCCCGCACCGAGGGGATCCTGTGCGCGTTCGAGCCGGCCCACGCGCTGGCCTGGCTGGTGCGCGAGGCGCCGTCGCTGCAGGGATCGACGGTGCTCGTGTGCCTGTCCGGACGCGGCGACAAGGACGTCGCCCAAGCCATGGACCTGCTCGGCGACAGCCGCTGATGGAGGCGCAGTTCCGGGCCGCTCGGGCAGCGGGGCGTAAGTTGCTGGTGCCGTACCTGACCGGCGGTTACCCGGGATGGCAGGACTCGGCGCGGGTGGCTGCAGCCTCCGGCGCCGACGGACTGGAGATCGGCGTCCCGTTCTCCGATCCGGTGATGGACGGCCCGGTGATCCAACAGGCGTCCCAAGCGGCGCTCGAGGCGGGTGCGACACCCCCGGCGATCCTCGACGCCGCGGCCGAGCTCGACATCGGCATCCCGCTGGCGGTGATGACGTACTACAACCTCGTCCACCACGACGGCCATCGGCGTTTCGCCGGCCGGCTCGTGGCTGCCGGGATCGACGCCTGCATCCTCCCCGACCTCCCGCTGGAGGAGTGCGGACCGTGGTGCGAAGCGGCCGACGAGGCGGGCGTCGAGACCGTGATGTTGGCCGCGCCGACGGCCCCGGACGAACGGTTGCCGCGGGTAGCGGCGAGGGCGCGTGGCTTCGTCTACGCCGTGGGGCTGCTTGGTGTGACGGGGGAGCGGTCGTCGCTCGCCGCGTCGGCGACGAAGCTGGCGGCGCGGCTGAAGGCGATCACCGATCGGCCGGTCCTCGTCGGCGTCGGCGTGTCGACCGCCGAGCAGGCGCGCGAGGTGTGCTGCGTGGCGGATGGGGTGGTGCAGGGTGCGTCCGTCGTCCGCCGGATGATGGAGGGCGGGCCGGACGCCGTCGGCGCATACGTCGCCGAGGTCCGTGCCGCGATCGACGACCTGCCGTGACGACCGACCCGGTTCTGCGTGAGCGAAGCCGCAGGCCTGCCGACGTCTCCCCTCACGCAGAGATCGGAGGAGGGCTGAGGTGACGACGGTGCGCGGGATGGACGCCGGGTGCGAACTGTGCGCGGCGGCGCGGTTCACGGAGTGGTTCCACGAGGACGACGAGTGCTGGATCGCGGAGTGCGAATCGTGCTCGGTGCCGATGGTCGTGTGGCGGGTGCACGACCCGGAGCCGCCGGAGGACGTCAAGGCCGCACTGCACGCCAAGCTGCGGGCAGTGGTCGAGGCCAACTTCGATGGCGAGATGCGCGTCGACGACCACCTGCGCACGATCCCCGAGCACTACCACGCCCACGCCCGGCCACGACAGTGGGGCACCGGCCTGTGCCGTCGATCGGCGTGAGCCTGCCAGAGTGTTCGCATGACTGAATCGGGCACCGCCGAACGCTTCGAGGTCGAACGCCTCATCCGCGCCGAACCGGCGGAGATCTTCCGGGTGCTCTCCGACCCGCGCGGGCACGTGGCGATCGACAGCTCGGGGATGTTGATGAGCTCGACCGGGTCGCCCGTGACGGCCGTCGGCGACACCTTCGTCGTGCACATGGACCGCGAGGCGCTCAACGACTACCCGCTCGGCGAGTACGACGTGACCGTCACGATCAGGACCTTCGAGCAGGGCCGGGAGATCGCCTGGTCGATCGTCGGCGTGATCAAGCCCCCGCTCGGCCACACCTACGGCTACCGGCTGGAAGCCGTCGAGGACGGCACCATGGTCACGTCGTACTACGACTGGTCGACGATCGATCCCGTGTGGCGGGAGGCGGCCGTGTTTCCCGTGCTGCCCGAGGCTGCCCTGCGGGCGACGCTCGGCATCCTCGCCCGGACGGTGGCGGCCAACCGCCAGACGGCCGCTTCCTAACATCACCCGCATGCTCAGCCCAGGCGACGCCGCCCCCGAGTTCGCACTGACCGACCAGCACGGCGAGCAGGTGATGCTCTCGTCGCTGCGCGGGCGGCGGGCCCTCGTGTACTTCTACCCGAAGGCCGACACGCCGGGTTGCACGAAGCAGGCCTGTGGGCTGAACGAGGTGCTCGGCGACATCGGTGACACCGCCGTGGTCGGGATCAGCCCCGACACGCCGGCCAAGCAGCTGAAGTTCGCCGAGAAGTACTCGCTCGGGTTCCCGCTGCTCTCCGATCCCGGGCACGCCACGGCCGAGGCGTTCGGGGTGTGGACGGAGAAGTCGATGTACGGGCGCAAGTACATGGGCATCGAGCGCTCGGCGTTCCTGATCGGTGCCGACGGGAAGGTCGAGGAGGCGTGGTACAAGATCAGCCCCGCCGACGCGCCGAAGCAGCTCCTCGCCGCGGTCAATGCCTGATCTCCCGGCGCCGGCCGATGTCCTGCCGCACCGGCCGCCGTTCCTCTTCGTCGACGAGCTCTCGGCGCTCGAGCCCGGCGTCTCGGCGACGGCCGTGTGGCGACTGACGGGCGAGGAGTGGTTCTTCGCCGGTCACTTCCCCGGCCGGCCGACGCTCCCCGGCGTGCTGATGTGCGAGGCGATCGCTCAGGTCGGTGCGATCGCCGTGCTCACCGACGACCGGTTTGCCGGCAAGCTGCCGCTGTTCGGTGGGCTCGACTCGGCGCGGTTCCGCCGCCAGGTCGTCCCCGGTGACGAGCTGACGCTGGAGGTCACGCTCGGCC
>JBPCJW010000017.1:0-12214 GCA_051004915.1 Ilumatobacteraceae bacterium | reverse complement strand
GTCGAGGGCCAAGCGATGGTCGAAGACCTCGGTTCGACGAACGGCTCGTTCCACAACGGCAACCGCCTCGTCGGCGCGCGGCTGCTCCATAAGGGCGATCGAATCCAGTTCGGCTACACGGTCATCGAGGCGCAGTAGGTGGGGCGCCTGCCTGACGTGGGAGGGCACTGATGGCCGAGCTGGCGTGGGGTGCGGCCACCGACTCGGGCCGCGTCCGCCCCGGCAACGAGGACAACCTCCTCGCCGATCGGCGACTCTTCGTCGTCGCCGACGGCATGGGGGGCCATCAGGCCGGCGAGGTGGCCAGCGCGCTCGCCGTCGACCTCCTGCGGGCGCGGTTGAGCGCCGACGGCGCCACGCTCGACGACGTGGTGGCGGCCGTCGCCGACGCCAACGGTGAGATCTACCGTGCCGCCGTCGCCAACGCCGAGCAGCAGGGGATGGGGACGACGGTCACCGCCCTCGCTGTCATCACGACACTCCCCGATCCCGAAGGCGACCCCACCCAACCGATTCCCCAGCAGGACGCGGCGGACCTACCGCTCATCGACGGGCCGCCCGACCTCGAGGCACCGCTCGTCGATGCGCCGAGCGCCGATGAGCCCGTCACCGATGAGCCCGTGGCACCCGAGCCGGGGCAGGACGAGGCCGCCACCGCCACCGCCACCACGGAGCGCTTCGCCCTCGTCAACGTCGGGGACTCGCGCACCTACCTGCTGCGCCACGATCGCCTGCGGCGGGTCACCATCGATCACAGCTACGTCCAAGAGCTCGTGACCACTGGGCACATCACCGAGGACGAGGCCCAGCACCATCCGCGGCGGAACATCGTCACTCGCGCCCTCGGCATCGATCCCGCCGTGCGCGTCGATGCGTGGACCCTGCCGATCGTGCGCGGTGATCGCTTCGTCCTGTGCAGCGACGGACTCGTCGACGACGTGCGCGACGACGAGATCACCGAGGTCCTGCGCCGCCACACCGATCCGCAGGAGGCTGCCGACGCGCTCGTCGAAGAGGCCAACCGCCAGGGTGGGCGCGACAACATCACCGTCGTCGTCGTCGACGTCCTGGGCGGCGTCGAGCCGCCACCCGCAGACACCGAACTGGATATCGAGCCAGCCTGGCAGGACGGAGCCGGCGCTGGGACGTGGACCGTCGACGACCCGGATGGCGGTGGCGAGGCCACCGAGTTCGCCGACCTCGCCGCCCTGGTCGGTGGAAAGAGCCCGCAGGAGGCCGAAGCAACCGCTGACCCGACGGTCGACCCGACGGGCGACCACACCGGGAACACGACCGGCGACCCGACCCGCGCTGCGGCGACGGCGACGGCGATCGACCCGACGCCCGGCATCGAGACGCCAGGTGCCGAACTGCCAGGTGCTGGAATAGACGGTCTCGAGCGAACGGACGAGCTGCCGGTCGTGGCACCGCCCCGACGTCGTCGCCGACGGGCGATGGGGTTCATCGCCGGGATCGGGGTGATCGCCGTGCTCGTCCTGGCCTTCGTGATCGCCGCGGCGTGGGCACGACGCAACTATTACGTCGCCTTCGACGCCGCCGAGAACGTCGTCATCTACCGGGGTCAACCCGGCGGCTTCTTGTGGTTCGACCCGACGGAGGACGCACCGACGGTGTTCAACCGCTCCAACCTTGAACCGTCCTCGATCGAACGGGTCGATCGCCAGCCACAGTTCGCATCGTTCGATGCCGCCGAGAACTACGTCCGCGAGCAGTTGGCGACGACCACCACCACCACGACCACGACCACCACCACCACGACCAGCACCATCCCCCCGACCACCACGACCGCCCCAGCGACGACGGTGGTCACGACTGGCGCACCGACCACGGTCCCGGGGACCGGCGCAGTGACGACCGTCGCGCCGTGACCGCGCCGGCGCGCTGACCGGCAAGAGAGAGGTGTGATGGCCATCACGTCGCCGATCGCTCGCACTCGCCGCTCGACCGAGCTGTCACTGATCGTGATGGCCGCCTGCATCACGGCCGGCGCCTACACCCTGGCCTCGCTCGGCGAGTTCGCCGTCATCCCGCCGAGGCTGATCCCGTTCCTCGGGGTCCTCCTCGGGCTGCTGCTCGTCGCCCACCTCGCCGTGCGCTGGTTCGCCCAGGGCGCCGACGCCACGATGCTGCCGCTGGCGGCGATCCTCCACGGGCTCGGCTACGTGATGATCACTCGCCTCGACGAAGATCTCGCCGGCCTGCAGACCACGTGGAGCATCTTGGCCGTCGGAGCGTTCGTGCTGACGCTGGTCGTCGTGCAGCGTGCGCCCGATCTCGCCCGCTACCGCTGGATCTTCCTGTTCGCCGGCATCGGGCTGCTGATGCTGCCGTTCGTCCCCGGCCTCGGCTCGACGTTCGGTGGCGCCCGGATCTGGGTCAGCCTCGGCCCGATCAACTTCCAACCCGGCGAATTCGCCAAACTCGCGCTGGCCGTCTTCTTCGCCGGGTACCTCGCCGAGCATCGCGAGCTGATCGCCACGCCCGGGTGGCGGGTCGGGCCACTGCGCCTCCCCGAGCCGCAGTTCCTGCTGCCGATTGCAGCGGCCTGGGGCCTCGCCGTGCTGGTCATGGTCGGTCAGCGCGATCTCGGTTCGTCGCTGCTCTTCTTCGCCCTCTTCGTCATCGTGATGTGGGTCGCCACCGAGCAGGCCGGGTGGTTGCTGCTCGGGCTCGTGCTGTTCGCGGGCGCGGCGTACGTGTCGTGGCGATTGTTCGGCCACGTGCAGACACGCGTCGACATCTGGCTCGATCCGTGGGGGGACCCGCTCGACAGCGGCTACCAGATAATCCAGGCGTTGTACGGGCTGTCCGATGGCGGCCTCTCGGGCACGGGGCTCGGGCTCGGCAGCCCCAACCAGGTCCCGGCAGCGCGCAGCGACTTCATCTTCACGTCGATCGGCGAGGAGCTCGGCTTGTTCGGCGCAGCGGCGATCCTGATGGCATTCGTCCTGATGTTCGGGGCAGGGCTGCGCACTGCGCTGCGCACCGACAACTCCTTCGAGAAGCTGCTCGCCGTCGGCCTCACCACGATCATCGGCGTGCAGGCGTTCATCATCGTCGGCGGCGTGATCCGCGTCGTGCCGCTGACCGGCATCACGTTGCCGTTCGTCAGCTACGGCGGTTCGTCGTTGCTGTCCAACTACGTGCTCCTCGCCCTGCTCATCAGGCTCAGCGATGCGGGCGCCCGGCGGCTGCACGAAACCCCTGACACACCGACCCCAGCGGAGCGCTGGGCGGCATACCGGTTGCGCCGGCGCACGCGCCATGGCGCCGGTGTGGTCGGGGCCCCCGGCGTCGGCGCACCCAGGGTCGGGGACACTTCGTGAACCGCCAGATCCGCCAGCTCGCCGCCGGGTTGATGGTCTGCTACGTGGCCCTGTTCGTCGCCCTCAACTACTGGCAGGTCGGCCAGGAGGAGGAGCTGAGCGTGCGCCTCGACAACACCCGGGCGATCCGACGTGAGTTCGAGCAGCCGCGCGGCCCGATCGTGACGAGCGACGGGGTGGTCGCCGCCGAGTCGATCCTCAACCCGCAGGGCAGCCAGTACCGCTTTCGCCGGGTGTACCCGACGGGTGACCTGTACGGCCACGTCACCGGCTACTACACGTTCGCCTTCGGCTCCACCCAGATCGAGCGCACAGAGAACGACGTGCTGGTCGGGGCCACGCCCGAGCAGCAGCTGCGGGCGCTGCCCGGACTCGTCACCGGCGACAGCGACGCCTCCGGTTCGATTCGCCTGACGCTCGACGACGACCTGCAACAAGCAGCCAAGGCGGCGCTCGGCGAGCGCCCCGGGTCGGTCGTCGTGCTCGAACCGTCGACGGGCGCGATCAAAGCGATGTGGAGCTTTCCGACGTACGACCCGAACGCGATCGCCAACCCGAACTTCGAGGACGCCCAGAGCGCCCTCGCCTTCCTCAACGCCTTCCCCGGCGACCCGCTGCTCGCCAACACGTACCAGCAGCGCTACATGCCGGGGTCCACGTTCAAGGTGCTGACCACCGGCATCGCCCTGCGTGACGGGGTGGCCAACCTGCAGACCGAGTTCCCCGACGAGCAGCAGTTCGTGCCGCCGCAGACGGACGACCCGATCGAGAACTTCCAGGGCACGGTGTGCGGCGGCGACCTGACGGAGGTGTTCGCCCGGAGCTGCAACATCCCGTTCGCCAAGCTGGCTCTCGAGATCGGCGTCGACAGGATGCTCGTCGGGGTCGCCGACTGGGGTGTCGGCGAGCGGTTGCCGATCGACCTGCCTCGGGCGGCGGCGAGCACGTTCGGGAGCTCGGACGACCTCACGCAGCAACTGCCCCTGCTGGCGATCCGTGGGTTCGGGCAGAACGAGGTGCAGATGGTCCCGCTGCACATGGCGATGGTCGCGGCCGCGGTCGCCAACGGCGGGCAGATGATGCGGCCGTACGTCGTCGATGCGCTGCTCGACCACTCCGGCCGACTGCTCGATCGCACCGAGCCAGAGGTGTGGAAGAGCCCGATCTCGGTGGACGTCGCCCGCACGCTGAACGACCTGATGCAGGAGGTCGCGAGGACTGGCACAGCGAGCTGCTGCATCGGCCTGGCCAACGGCATCACGGTGGCCGCCAAGACGGGAACGGCGCAGCTCAACGCACGCGGCGAGCCGGAGCGCTCGCATGCCTGGATCATTGCCTTCGCACCGGCCGAGGACCCGCAGTACGCGGTGGCCGTGACGTTGCTCGGCACGACCGAGGAGATCAACGCCGGGACCGGCGGCCGCCTCGCCGGACCGATCGCCAAAGAGGTCCTCGACGCCGCCTTCGCAGGAGGGGGCTGAACTGGACGTCAGCCGCAGACTGCTGCCGGAGTTGCAGTTTCCTGGCCCCGCAGCCGCACTCTGCGGCCGGGGCGCGGCACGTCTGCACGACCCGCGGCCGAGTCGATCGGTAGCCTCTCGCGGCGGTTCGCCGGCGGAAGGCTGCGGACGGATGAGGCACGCGTGACCACCAACGACCGACCAGCGATCGTCAACGATCGCTACGAGCTGTTCAAGCGGATCGGACGCGGCGGGATGGCCGACGTCTTCCTCGGTCGTGATCGCCTGCTCGACCGCCAGGTCGCGATCAAGGTCCTGTTCCCCGAGTACGCCGTCGACCCGAACTTCGTCGAGCGGTTCCGCCGCGAGGCGCAGGCGGCAGCCAACCTCAACCACCCGAACATCGTCAGCGTGTTCGACTGGGGTCGCCATGCCGGCACGTACTTCATCGCGATGGAGTACGTCGAGGGGCGAACGCTGGCCGAGATCCTGCGCACCAACGGGCACGTCACGTCGAGGCAGGCGGCGGAGATCGCCAGCGAAGTGGCTTCTGCGCTCGGCTTCGCCCACCAGGCCGGGCTGGTGCACCGTGACATCAAGCCGGCAAACATCCTCATCGGCTCCAACGGGCAGGTGAAGGTGGCCGACTTCGGCATCGCCCGGGCGCTCAACGCGCCGACCGAGCTGAACCTGACCCAGGCGGGTGCCGTGATGGGCACCGCGACGTACTTCTCGCCGGAGCAGGCGCAGGGTGCGCAGCCGGACCCGCGCAGCGATCTGTACTCGCTCGGCATCGTGATGTACGAGATGGTCGCGGGGCGCCCGCCGTTCAGCGGCGAGAACCCGGTCGGCATCGCCTACCGCCAGGTCCACGACCACCCCCAGCCGCTCAACCAGATCGTCAGCGACGTCCCGCGTTCGTACGAGGCGATCGTCGCCAAGCTCCTGGCTAAGGACCCGCGCATCCGCTACCCCACGGCCGAGGCGTTGCGAGACGACCTGCGTCGCTTCCGCAACGGCGAACCCGTGCAGGCGCTGGCCGCCGCCGCCGGGCGCAACGGGGCGACCGCCCCGACCGTGGCGCTGGCCGGCGCCGCAGCCACGGCCACGACCGCCGCCCACTTACCCGGGCAGGCGTCGTCAACGGCGACGAGTCAGCCGACCGTGGTGCAGGAACAGGTGGCGACCGACGGGCGACCGACGGGGGCATCGCCTGACGCCCGCTACTACGAGCCACCGCCATCGCGCACCGGGTGGTACGCGCTGGCTGCCTTCCTCGCCCTCGTCGCCCTCGGCCTCGGCGGCCTGCTGTTGTTCAACGCGCTGTCAGGCGACGATGCGGCCGGCAGCAACGCGCTGCCCAACTACGCCGGTCAGCAGCTCGCCGTCGTGATCGACGACCTCGCCGTGCGCAACCTGTTGCCCGACCCGATCTCCCAGGAGAACACGGCCGTCGCGTTCAACGAGGTGTTCGCCACCGAACCGATCGAGGGCACCGTTGTCGTCGACGGGCAGGTCATCAAGCTGTTCTTCAGACCGGAGCCGCAGCTGAAGGAGGTGCCCAACGTCGAGAACCAGCCGCTGCTCGAGGCGCAGCGGATCCTGGGGCTGGAAGGGTTCCGGATCGGCCCGCTGCTGCCGGAGGAGAGCGAGGCGATCGCCGACGGCTCGGTGATCCGCTCCGATCCGCCGGCCGGGTCGAGGGTGGAGCAGGCGACGCTGATCAACCTCGTCATCTCGTCCGGGCGCGGGGAGGTCGCGGTGCCAGCCAGCGTCGTCGGTCAGCCCGAGGACGACGCCACGGCGCTGCTCGAAGCCGATCCGTACCTCTTCTCGGTCACGTCGACGGCCGAGGACAGTGACTCGATCGCCGAGGGGCTGGTCATCCGCACCGAACCGGCCGCTGGCCAGCTCGTCGACATCGGGTCCCGCATCGTGTTGGTCGTCTCGGCCGGCGCGCCGGGTGTCGAGGTCCCCAACGTGATCGGGCAGCCAGAAGCGGACGCCGTCGGTCAGCTCTCCCAGTTCGACGTGACCGTCGTCGACGAGGAGCTCGAGCCGGCCAGCCCGAGCGACGGTCTCGTGCTCGGCCAGAGCGTCGCCGCCGGACAGCTGGCGCCTGCCGGCACCCCCATCGAGATCACCGTCGGCCGTGCCGCTGACCCACCCCCGTCGACCGACCCGCCGGCGACCGACCCGCCGGCGACCGTCCTGCCGCCGACCGCGCCACCCCCGACCGCGCCACCCCCGACCGCGCCACCCCCGACGGCGGCCCCGACCACGGCTGCACCGATCACGGCTGCACCGACGACGGCGACGCCCACGACGCCGGCACCTCCAACGACGCCAGCCGCGCCGCCGTCGTCATGAGGATGGGCGAGGCCGCCTCGCCGTCACGTCCCGTAGCGTGACCAGGTGCTCGCAACGATCCTGTGGGTGACTGCCGGGATCGTCGTTGCGTTCGTCGTGTGGAAGGCGGGCATCGCCATGCTGCGTTCGCTTACCACGCCGCTGCCGCCGCCCCTACCGTCCGGCGAGCTGCGCAAGGTCAACCTGCGCTACCGCTGCGACGTGTGCGGGGTGCAGCTGCGCCTGACGGTGGCCCCGGACGAGGACCCGCCGCCGCCCCGCCACTGCCTGGAGGACATGATCGTCGTCGCCCCGGTGATGGAGTGACCAACCGTTCTCCACAGGTTGTGGACAAACCTGCGGAGAACCACAGCGATGTCATTCGGCCACCTGGTGTTGCCCTTCGCTCCACCCGCCGTCCACCTGGCGTCTCGCCGCGCTGTCACATGACGGCGGGACGGGCGCTCTCGCCGGCGCCTATCGCCACTTCGTGGCCAGGAACAGGCCACCGAGAAGGCAGACGAGGCCGACGAGCAGCGGCAGGTTGCTGTCCGAGAAGATCAGGTAGCGAGCCATGATCGCAAGCCCACCGACAATGAACAGGGCGAGCATGACGACCGGCAGCCACGGCGGGCTCTCCTTGGCCGAGAGCGGCGTCGGGGGCGTGTAGCGCGACGAGGCCGCCACCCGGCCGGCCGCCGGGCGGGTGGCGCTACCGGTCGACCCGGTCGCTCCCGATGTCACCGCCGGTTTGGGGCGGTCGCCCGGCTTCGTGCCGGCAGGCGTCACCCGCCCACCCGTCTTGCGCTTCGGAGGAGCCACGGCCGGCGAGCCTACGGGCCGGCGCCCGGCTGTCGTCCCATCCTCGTGCTGTCCGGCGCAACCCGCCGGGTCCGGCCGACTCCATCTTGATGCTGGATTGGCGTCGGCACTGCGAGTGCGTCGGCGGATACCGTCCCACCCGGTGCGGATCCTCGTCCTCGACAGCTACGACAGCTTCGTGTTCAACCTCGTGCAGTACGTGGGCGAGCTCGGGGCCGAGCCGATCGTGCACCGCAACGACGCGTTGACGATCGACGAGGCCGTCGCCCTCGAGCCCGACGGCGTGCTGCTGTCGCCCGGGCCCGGCCGGCCGGAGGATGCCGGGATCATCTGCTCAGCGGCGGACGTGTTCGGCGCGGCCGGGACGGCGGTGCTCGGGGTCTGCCTCGGCCAGCAGGCGATCGGTCACGCCTTCGGCGCGTCGATCGTCGGTGCCCGGGAGCTGATGCACGGCAAGACCTCGGCCGTCGAACACGACGGCCGGACGATCTTCGTCGGGCTGCCGTCGCCGCTGACGGCGACGCGCTACCACTCGTTGACGATCGACCCGGCCACGATGCCCGACTGCCTGCAGGTCACTGCGACGACCGCCGACGGGACGATCATGGGCATCCGCCACCGCGAGCGCCCGGTGGAGGGCGTGCAGTTCCACCCCGAGAGCGTGCTCACCGGGTGCGGTCACGACCTCCTGGCCAACTGTTTGGCGTCGTGCCGTCGCCCGAGCTCGGGCGACGCGGCTACATCGTCGCGCCGGCTGCTGCCGCGGTGAGCTCGTCGTAGCTCATCGCGCACTGCGGCGTGGCGATGGAGACCAGTCGTGACCGAAGGGGTCCTCCACGATGCCGTAGCGGTCACCCCAGAACATGTCGGCGACGGGCATCGTCACGGTTGCCCCCGCAGCAGCGGCCCGGGTCACCCACGCGTCGACGTCGTCGACGAGCATCACGGAGGTCTGCCGACCCCGTGGATGCCGATTCCGTGGATGCCGGCGCTGCCGTGGTCGTCATGGTCGTGCTCCTTGCGGTGTCCGTTTGGGTAGGCGTTGGAAGACAGAGTGGAGGTAGCGGCGCAGGTGGTCGATGCTGTCGGTGACGATCGTCGGATCGTCGGCCGCCTTGCTCAGCACGAACGCTCCTGCAGCACCGCCTGGGTGTGCCGGGCGAGGCCCGGCGCGTCGATCCCCGCGGGTCGGCCAGCGGCGTCCAGCGCCTCGGCGAAGTCGGCCTCGAGGGTGGTGGCGTGTCCGAAGATGCTCGCCGCGCACGCATCACGGATCGCGGGACTGGTCTCGAACGCCTCCTGGGTCATCGTGCCGACGAGGCAGGTGTACTCCGCCGGGGCTCCGGTGATCAGGCTGGCGCGCAGGTCCAGGTAGCCGAAGATCCGCTCGACGGCCGTTGCCCGGTCGTGGAACGCAGCGGCGGCGAACAGCGCCCCCGTCGTGTCCGACCAGTGGTCGGCGGCGGCGACAGCGAGTGCCTCCTTCGACTCGAAGTGGTGGAAGAAGGCGCCCTTCGTGACGCCGGCGGCCGCGCAGAGATCGTCCACCGTCGTGGCGTGCAGGCCGTTGCGACGGATCAGCTCGACGGCCGCGTCGAGCAGCCGGGCGCGGGCAGTCCCGCGGACCGGCGGCGCCGCTGCGGGCGTCATCGCCGTGGAGCTCTCACGCCGCGTCGGCGGCAGCGCGCAGTGCGGCGAGGTCGATCCTCTTCATGGCGAGCATGGCCGCCATCACCCGCTGGGCGCGAGCTGGGTCGGCATCGTTGAAGAGCTCGTTGGCGGCGGTCGGGAAGACCTGCCAGGAGAGGCCGATTTGTCCTTCAGCCACCCGCATTGGACCTCTGCGCCGCCCTCGGAGAGGGTCGACCAGTAGTGGTCGACCTCGTCTTGGTCGGCGCACTCGATGAGCAGCGAGATCGCCTCGTCGAACTGGAAGTCTGGTCCGCCGTTGATCGCCGTGTACGGCTGCCCGTCGAGGACGAGTCGACGGTCATCACCATGCCGGCCTCGCGTGGTCCGGCCTCGCCGTAATGCGTGACGTTGGTGATCGACGAGTTGGGGAACACCGACACGTAGAACTCGGCGGCCTCCAGACCGTCGATGTCGAACCACAGGTTGGGCGTGCAGCGAGGACGCTGTTAGCCGTCTGTTAGCCGAGGCGTTCGAGCAGCGTGGCGTTGGCCATCCCGCCGCCTTCGCACATCGTCTGCAGTCCGAAGCGGCCGCCTGTGCGCTCCAGCTCGTTGAGCAGCGTGGTCATCAACCGTGCGCCGGAGCAACCGAGCGGGTGTCCGATGGCGATGGCGCCACCGTTGACGTTGACCTTCTCCATGTCCGGGTGCAGCTCCTGCGCCCACGCCAGCACGACCGAGGCGAACGCCTCGTTGATCTCGACGAGGTCGATGTCCTCCATCGTCTGCTTGGCGCGTTCGAGCAACTTGTGCGTGGCCGGGATCGGTGCGGTCAGCATGAACCGCGGGTCGGCGGCGGCGAGGGCGAAGTCGACGAACCTCGCACGCGGCGTCATGCCGAGGGCGTTGGCCTTCTCCTCGCTCATGATCAGGATGGCGGCCGAGCCGTCGGTGATCTGCGAGGAGTTGCCGGCGGTGACGCGGCCGCCCTCCTCTTCCGGGCGGAAGGACGGCTTGAGCTTGGCGAGGGACTCCAGCGTCGTCTCGCGCAGGCCTTCGTCGTTGGTGACCATCGCGCCGTCGGCGCCGAGCACGGGCAGGATCTCGCGCTCGAAGCGACCTTCCGCCGTCGCCGCCGCGGCGAGCTGCTGGCTACGCGCGCCGAACGCATCGAGGTCGTCGCGCGACAGGTCCCACTTGTCGGCGATCAGCTCGGCCGAGATGCCCTGGGGCACGAGCCCGCCCTGCTCGGCGTAGCGGGCGCCGAGCTTCGGCCCGAACGGGTAGCCGAACTTGCCGTCGGCCATCGACGCACCCATCGGCACCCGGGTCATCACCTCGACCCCGGCCGCCACCACGACGTCGTAGGCGCCGGCGATGACGCCTTGGGCGGCGAAGTGGGCGGCCTGCTGGCTGGAGCCGCACTGCCGATCGACGGTCGTGCCCGGCACGGACTCCGGCCAGCCGGCGGCGAGCACGGCGTTGCGGGCGACGTTGACGCCCTGCTCGCCGACCTGCATGACGCACCCCATCACGACGTCGTCCACTTCGCCCGGGTCGAGGCCGGTCCGGTCGATCAAGGCCCGCAGGGTCTCAGCGGCAAGGTCGACCGGATGCCAGTCCTTGAGCTTGCCGTTGCGCTTGCCGAGTGGAGTCCGGATGGCGTCGACGATCACTGCGCTGGTCATGTGACGACCTCCGTGCAGAGGCGAGCGACCGGGCGCCAGCGAGGGAGCGGCAAGCAACGGCCTGCGTGGCCGGGGAACGCAATGACGGTCATGCGCCGAGTCTGCCGATGCGAGGACAGCCGCCCCAAACCGGCCGCCCGAAACCTCCAGGGACAGCGTTGGGAAGCGCTTTCACGGCCACATGTGGCCGTGCAAGCGGTTGCAAACCTCATCTCTTGGTCACCGAGCCAGGGTGGCCAGGACGGCGGCGAGGGCGGCGACCTCCGGGTCCGACAAGTGGGATGACACGTGGACCTGGACGGCGCGGCGGTACGTCACGTTCATCTCTCGCCACAGGGCGCGACCGCGCCGCGTCAGCTCGATGACGACGGTGCGATGGTCGGGCGCACCGGTGGGACGCCGCCGGGCCACCCAGCCCTCCTCCTCCAACCGATCGAGGCGCCGGCTCAGGCTCGAACGCACCAGCCGGAGGTCGGCGGCGAGATCGCTCGGGCGGGCCGACCCACCGGCCCGGGCCAGGGCGGCGAGCACGTCGAACCAACCGAGGGGCACCTCCCACTCGGCGACGAGGTCGTCGTCGACGCGCCGCGCCAGCTCGGCGGCGACGGACTGCAGTTGCCTCCACGCAGCGACGCGCGTCGCGTCCAGCCGCGCCATGGCGGCTGAGCGTAGGTGGCGGGCGGGAGTCGTCGAAGACGTGGGCGCGATGAGCGTTGTGCGTCGTACGACCACTCATCGCGCATCGACCGCAGAACGTCACGAGCGGAGCGAGGCCACCTACACGAACGCAGCGGCGAGGACGTCGGCGTAGGTGGTGGCGAGGTGAAACGTCATGACCTCGCGCACGGCCTCCGGCACGTCCTCGAGATCGCCCTCGTTGCGCTTCGGCAGGACGACCTCCGTCAGCCCGGCGCGAT
>JBPCJW010000016.1:0-4561 GCA_051004915.1 Ilumatobacteraceae bacterium | reverse complement strand
GATCGCGTAGCGTCCGGCCGATGCGTGGCGATGCCGACATCATCGAGCTGCTCAACGACGTCCTGACGGCCGAGTTGACGGCGATCAACCAGTACTTCATCCACGCCAAGATGTGCGACAACTGGGGGTACCGCCGGCTCGCCGAGCACGGCCGGCACGAGTCGATCGACGAGATGAAGCACGCCGAGACGCTGATCGAGCGGATCCTCTACTTCGACGGCGTCCCGAACCTTCAGCGGCTGTTCCCGGTGCGCGTCGGCGAGACGGTGCCCGAGCAGTTCGAGCTCGATGTGGCCCTCGAGCACGCCGCCGTCGAGCGACTCAACCGTGGCATCGCTACGGCCGTCGAGCACGGCGACAACGGGACGCGTGAGTTGCTCGCCGCCATCCTCGTCGCCGAGGAGGAGCACATCGACTGGCTCGAGACCCAGCAGGAGACGATCCGCCAGATCGGCGTCGAGCAGTACCTCTCCCAGCAGCTCTACGACTGACCCGTCGTTGTGAGCCTGGTTGGCCGGCATGGCAAGATGCCGGCGCAGGGCAACACGACACGCCAAGGGGGCACTTCGTGGAGATCACCGTCACGGTCAACGGCATCGCGCACACCGATGAGGTGGAGCCGCGCACCTTGCTGGTGCACTACGTGCGCGAACAGGTCGGCCTGACCGGCACGAACATCGGCTGCGACACGTCGTCGTGCGGGGCATGCACGATCCACGTCGACGGCCAGTCGGTGAAGAGCTGCACGCTGCTCGCCGTGCAGGCCGACGGTGCCGACATCAAGACCATCGAGAGCCTCGCCACCGATGGCCAGCTGCACCCGATGCAGCAGGCGTTCATGGACAACCACGGCCTGCAGTGCGGGTACTGCACGCCGGGCATGGTGATGGCGGCGATCGGCCTGCTGGACGAGAACCCCCACCCCACCGAGCAGGAGGTGCGCATCGGCCTCGAGGGCAACCTCTGCCGCTGCACCGGCTACCACAACATCGTCAAGGCCGTCCTCGCTGCCGCTGGGTCCTGAGGAGCGCGCCGTGACCACGACCGAAGCCCCGCCGGACCGCACCGGCGTCATCGGCCAGCGATTGCTACGCCGCGAAGACCCCGCCCTGTTGACGGGCGAGGCGAAGTTCACCAACGACCTCGCCATCCCGGGCGCGCTGCACCTCGCCGTGGTCCGCAGCCCGCACGCCCACGCCCGCATCACCGGCATCGACACGTCGGCGGCGGCCGCGCTGCCGGGTGTCGTCGCCGTGTACACGGGCGAGGACCTCGCCGACCTTTGGGCTGCGCCCATGCCGTGCGCCTGGCCGGTCACCGAGGACATGAAGAACCCGGCGCACTACCCGCTCGCCACCGGCAAGGTCGCCTACGTCGGCGACGGCGTGGCTGCCGTGGTCGCCACGAGCGAGACCTCCGCCCTCGACGCCGCCACAGCGGTCGAGGTCGACTACGAGGTGCTGGAGGCGGTCATCGACCTCGAGGACGCGTTGTCGGACCGTGTCGTCATCCACGACGACCTCGGCACGAACAAGAGTTACACGTGGGCGCTCAAGGTGGAGGGCGAGGACGGCGCGGTCGACAAGGCGTTCGAGGTTGCCGCCTTCCAGGTCCACGAGCGCTACGTGCAGCAGCGACTGCTGCCGATGGCGATGGAGGCCCGGGCGGTCGTCGCCGTGCCGCAACCGTTCGGCGGGGACATCACGCTGTACTCGTCCACCCAGATCCCCCACATCCTCAAGATCATGTCGGCGATCACGCTCGGCATCGCCGAGCACCAGGTGCGCGTCGTCGCCCCGGCCGTCGGCGGCGGCTTCGGCTCGAAGCTCAACGTCTACGCCGAGGAGCTGCTGTGCATGGCCTTGTCCCGCAAGCACGGCGTGCCCGTGCGCTGGAACGAGTCGCGCTCGGAGAACACGCAGGCCACGATCCACGGCCGCGGCCAGATCCAGCACATCGACCTGTGCGCCGACGCCGACGGCAAGTTGACCGGGTTGCGCGTCCGCCTCATCGGCGACATGGGCGCGTACCTGCAACTCGTCACGCCGGGCATCCCGATCCTCGGTGCCTTCCTGTACGCCGGCGTGTACGACCTGCCGGCCGCCTACGACTTCGAGTGCACGTCGGTGTTCACCACGATGACGCCGACGGACGCCTACCGCGGTGCCGGCCGGCCCGAGGCGACGTACGCCATCGAACGGGCGATGGACGCCCTCGCCGCGGAGGTCAGCATCGACCCGCTCGAGCTGCGGCGGCGCAACTTCATCGCCAAGGAGGCCTATCCGTACACGGCGTGGAGCGGGCTCGTCTACGACTCTGGTGACCACCACCTCGCGGCGGACAAGGCCGCCGAGCTGGCCGGCTACGAGGACGTGCGCCAGCGCCAGGCGACGCAGAACGTGGAGGGCGCCACGAAGCGTCTCGGGATCGGCGTGTCGTCGTACTTCGAGATGTGCGGGCTCGCGCCGTCGCGGGTGCTGGCATCGCTGAACTACTCGGCCGGCGGCTGGGAGTCGGCCACGGTGCGCGTCCTTCCGACGGCGAAGGTGCAGGTCGTCACGGGCACCGCGCCGCACGGCCAGGGCCACGAGACGGCGTGGTCGATGATCGTCGCCGACAAGCTGGGCATCAGCCCAGACGACATCGACGTGCTGCACAGCGACACGGCGATCTCACCGCTCGGGCTCGACACGTACGGCTCGCGCTCGCTGCCGGTCGGTGGCGTGGCCATCGCGATGGCCTGTGACAAGGTGATCGACAAGGCGGCCCAGATCGCCGCCCACCAGCTGGAGGCCAACGCCGACGACCTGGAGTACGCCGGCGGCGCGTTCACGGTCAAGGGTTCGCCCGACAAGTCGATGCCGATGGCCGCCATCGCCTTCGAGGCGTTCACGGCGCACAACCTGCCGGACGGACTCGAGCCCAACCTCGAGGCGCAGGTCACCTACGACCCGCCGAACTTCTCGTGGCCTTTCGGCACGCACATGTGCGTCGTCGAGGTCGACACCGAGACCGGCGGCATCGAGGTGCTGCAGTACGTCGCCGTCGACGACTGCGGGGTGCAGATCAACCCGCTGATCGTCGAGGGCCAGGTGCACGGTGGGGTCGTGCAGGGCCTCGCCCAGGCGCTGTTCGAAGAAGCCGTGTACGACTCGGACGGCAACCTCAAGACGAGCACGCTGGCCGAGTACCTCGTGCCAGCGGCCAGCGACGTGCCGTCGATCACGCTCGGCCACACGGTCACGCCGTCGCCGACCAACCAGCTCGGCGTCAAGGGCGTCGGTGAAGCGGGAACGATCGGCGCCGCGCCGGCCGTGATCAACGCCATCGTCGACGCGTTGTCCGGGCTCGGCGTGCGCGACGTGCCGATGCCGGCCAGTCCGCTCAACGTCTTCAACGCCATCAACGGCGCCAGCGGGTCGCCCGACACCGCCGGCACAGACGTCGGCGATCACCAGGGCGTCACCGCCCGGACGACCACCGGCGGTGGCGACGAAAGTACGAGCAACGAGAACGGAGCACCGTCATGATCCCCGCCGCCTTCGACTACGTCCGGGCCGGTTCGGCCGAAGAGGCGATCAGCCTGCTCGGCGAGCACGGCGAGGACGCCAAGTTCCTGGCCGGTGGCCACAGTCTGCTGCCGTTGATGAAGTTGCGGCTGGCCCAGCCGACGGTGCTGATCGACATCGGGCGCCTCAGCGACCTGTCGTACATCCGTGACGCCGGGGATCACATCGCGATCGGCGCGCTGACGCGACACAGCGAGGTCGAGCGGTCGGACGTGCTCGCCGAGCACGCTCCCCTGCTGGCGCACGCCGCCAGCCATGTCGGCGACCCGCAGGTGCGCCACCGCGGCACGATCGGCGGGTCGATCGCCCATGCCGACCCGGCCTCCGACCTACCGGCGACCACCTTGGCGCTGGGCGCCACGTACGTGGCGCAAGGACCGAACGGGACGCGCGAGATCGCGGCGAGCGAGTTCTACGAGAGCTTCCTGATGTCCACGTTGGCGGCCGACGAGCTGCTGACCGAGATCCGGGTGCCGAAGATGCAGGGCGCCGGGTGGGGGTTCCAGAAGTTCAACCGGCGGGCCCAGGACTGGGCGATCGTCGGGGTCGCGGCATGGCGGCGCAACGGTGACGCCGGCGTGGCGCTGGTCAACATGGGCTCGACACCGATCCTGGCCACGAGCGTGGCCTCGGCGCTGTCGGGCGGCGCGTCGGTGGCCGATGCCGCCGAGCAGGCCGCCGCCGAGGCCGACCCGCAGGCCGACCTCAACGCCAGCGTCGAGTACCGCACCCACCTCGCCAAGGTCCTCGTCCGCCGCGCCCTGGAGTCCGCCGCCACCGCCTGACCCCTGACCCCGCCGGCCGGGACAGGTTCTGACGAAAGTCTGATATGGAAATCCAGCACGATCGCGCCGCGGAATAGCCCGAACTAGATGCCAAAATCCAAGGGGTCTCAGTGATCGTAAGCAACGAGCGATCGGAGCACCGGCTGGCGGCTGTGGTGGTTGTGCCAGATCGCTGCGGTGAGTGCGAGGAGTCGTTGCAGCACTCGG
>JBPCJW010000015.1:0-7908 GCA_051004915.1 Ilumatobacteraceae bacterium | reverse complement strand
TGCCGGCCTTGCCCGGCCCAGCGAGCGAAGCGAGCTCTTCACGCGGTGCGCGCTTTGGCCCCCGACCGCAGCGCGCGTGTGAAGTCATGCCGGCCTTGCCCGGCCCAGCGAGCGAAGCGAGCTCTTCACGCGGTGCGCGCTTTGGCCCCCGACCGCAGCGCGCGTGAGAAGTCATGCCGGCCTTGCCCGGCCCAGCGAGCGAAGCGAGCCACTCATCGTCCGACGCTGGCCGGCGCGACAGGCTCGGCCGAGGACGTCACCGGCTTGCGCCAGCTGTGGCGTGTCGCCCACACCACCCACCCGAGGGCCCCGACGGGGATCTCCAACAGGTAGGTGTAACCACGGAACAGGAACACGGCCGCCGCCGAACCGACGTCGTTGCCGCCGAAGGCGATCAGCGCGGCGACCGTGCCGGCCTCGACGAAGCCGACACCGGAGGGCGTGATGGCGACGGTGGTCAGGATGTTGGCGAAGGCGAATGCGGCGAGCACCTCGATCCAGCCCAGCTGGTCGTTGGTCGCCCCGAGCATCCGCACGCACATCAAGAGCAGCACGTACTGGCCGAGGTTGTAGAGGAGCATCCACATCGTCAGGCTCTTCCACCGATCACGGATCAGCCCGATGCTGTTGTGGCGAAAGTCGAGGACGGCCTGGCCCCAATCGGCGGTCGGCGGTCGACGCAGCAGCCGCATCAGGCGGGTGCCGAAGCGTTGGGCGAGCCGGCCGATGCCCTCCGCCAGGGCCTCGCTGCGCAACACGAGGGTGAGCACGACGATGCCACCGACGAGCACGGCGAGTCCGACCAGCGTTGGCACGACGAGGCCGGCCGTGCGGCGACCGGCGACGGCCAGGATGGTCAGCGCGATGATCGGGATGGCCATCTTGGTGAGCACGTTCCAGATGCCGCTGACCAAGATCGACAGCGTGACCGCCGGGACCGGCAGCCCCCACGACATGGTCATCGTGTACGTCGTGGCGACCCCGGCTGCGCCTCCGAACGGCACGACGTTGGAGACTGCGCTGCCGGCGAAGTTGAGCACGAGCGCCTGGGGATGGGTCAACCCGGGCAGCGATGAAGTCAGCACGCCGCTGTAGACGAGCATCACGAGGATCCAGAAGCCCGTCAGTTCGAGGAACTCGACAAGCGTCAGCTGGCGGATGGCGTCGAAGATCTCGGCGTAGCCGGACCCGGTGATCGCCGGGATGGCGAAGACGAACAGCCCGACGATCACGCCGAGCGAGATGACGGCCTCGAGGATCCGGCGGCGCAGGGACTTGGTGGCCAGCTCGTGCTCGACGAGGTGACCGGGCACGCGCAACGCGGCCAGCCCCTCCGTGCTCGCCCCCTCGGTGCGGGCGGCGTCGGGTTCCGGTGTCGTCGTCACGCCGCGCCCAGCGTGGCGAACACGTCGGTGTGGGACGCGCCGGGTGGCAGCGCCCGATCGACGAACCACTCGGTGCGAAAGGCGAGGGCGAACAGGTCGGGGGGTAGGCCGAGAAAGACGGCCAGCGTGCGCACCGTCGTGCCCGCCCCATCCGTCACCGATGACGTGGCCTGGCTGACGTGGGCTTCCATCGATGCCCGCTTGGCGGCGAGCTGCTCGCTCACGTCGATGGCATGGGTGATGTCACTGCTCGCGCTGTACACCGTCGTGAGGTCGGGCGGGACGAAGTCGGTGGGCAGCTGCAGGCCGAGGGTCGGCACGATCTCTCGGGCGAGTGCCAGGAGCTGACGATCGATCGTCGCCTCGAGGACGGCCGGCGTACCGGCCAGCTCGGCAGCCGCTCGACCGACGTGGTGGACGCGCACGTGATCGGGGTGGCCGTACCCACCGCACGGGTCATAGGTGGTCAAGACGTCTGGCCGCTCCTCGTCGAGGATCGTCGCCAACCGCTCTGCGGCCTCGTTGATCGGCGCGCCGACGAACGTCCCGGGTCGAGCCGCCCCACTGGCGATCATCCCGCTCGAACCGGAATCGCCGTAGCCGAGGATGGCGACGCGGGCAACCCCGAGCGCGGCCGCCGAGCGCTCGAGCTCGGTCGCCCGCACTGCGCCCAGATCGCGGCCGCCGTCGCCGCAACCCAACAGCTGCGGGTCGGCTGCCCCGCGTTCGCCTCGAGTGGCGACGACGAGGACGACGCGATGACCTGCCGCCGCCGCCTTGGCCATGGTGCCGGCGGTCAGCATCGACTCGTCGTCGGGGTGGGCGTGGAAGCAGACGAGGGTGCGCGTCACGCCATCTCCGTCCGTCCGTCCGTCGCGCGCCGCACGGGGGCAGTCTGGCCGCCCAATCTGCGCCGGCTGGCACGATTCGCCCCGGGATACGCTCGCCGCACATGTCCCCCCTCCGCGTGGGTCTGGTCAGCGATTGCTACGTCCCGCAGGTCGGCGGCATCGAGATGCAGGTCCACGATCTCGCCCAACGACTGATCGGTGCCGGCCACGACGTGGTCGTCGTCACCCCGACAGCAGGTCCCAGCGAGGTCGACGGCGTGCGCGTCCGGCGCCTCGACGTCCCGCTGCTGCCATTCAACATCCCGTTCACGCCAAAGAGCTTCCGAATGACGGCCGAGGTCCTGGCGCGCGAGCACGTCGACGTGGCTCACTTCCACGGCGGCATCGCGTCGCCGCTCTCGTACGCCGCGGCGTATCGCACCCAGCGGGCCGGCCTGCCAACGGTGATCACGACGCATTGCATGTGGAGCTACGCCACGCCGATCTTCGGGGCGCTCGACCGGATCGGGCACTGGAGCAGGTGGAACGCCGTGTTCTCGGCGGTCAGCTCGGTCGCTGCGGCGCCGATCGAGCGGATCGTCGGCCCCACACGAGAGGTCCTCGTGCTGCCCAACGGCATCGACCGCGATGACTGGCTGGTCGAGCCGGAGGATC
The DNA here is from genome assembly GCA_051004915.1 of Ilumatobacteraceae bacterium. GTDB lineage: Bacteria > Actinomycetota > Acidimicrobiia > Acidimicrobiales > Ilumatobacteraceae > JALZMG01. The sequence goes on along the minus strand of JBPCJW010000015.1, from coordinate 5,018 downwards.
GCGATCTCCACGACGTGCGGATCGTGGCCGTGATGCGACTGGCCCCACGCAAACGACCGCTCCACCTCCTGCAGATGTTTTCCGAGCTGCGCCGACGCATCTCGCCGTCGATCCGGCTGCACCTCGACGTGATCGGGGAAGGGCCCGAGCGCCACTCGCTAGCGCGGTACATCGCCACGCACGGGCTCGGCGACGTCATCACGTTGGTCGGCCGGCGCACCAGAGACGAGATCCGCCAGGCCTACGCCCGGGCCGATGTCTTCGTCGCCCCGGCCAACCTCGAGTCCTTCGGGATCGCTGCGCTGGAAGCCCGCTGCGCGGGCGTACCGATCGTCGCCAAAGCGCACACCGGGATCAGCGAATTCGTCGAGCACGGTCGGGAGGGCCTGCTGGCGAGCACCGACCACGACATGGTCAAGCAGCTGGAACGCCTGGTCAACGACCCGGAGCTGCGCCTCGTGATCGCCAAGCACAACCGCGAGGGGGCCCCGGTGACGGTGGAGTGGTCGCGAGTCGTCGACCTGAACGTCGCCGCCTACCGGGCAGCGATCGAACGGTACACGTGAGCGAACGTCGCGGCCTCCTGGCGGGCGTCGGTCAGGTGGACCCTCGGAGCATCGCCGTCGTCGCGTTCTGAGATTGGCCGGCCCCTCCCCGCCCTCGTGGCCAACCTGGCAAGGCCGTAGCCGGCGACGAAGATGACGACCGCGCCCGCGACATCGAGGAAGAAGTGGTTGCCGGTGGCGATAACGACGTAGACCGTGACGATCGGATAGACCACGGCGAGGGTGCGCGCCCAGGAACTGCGGACGCGGGGGTAGAGGGCGAACGCACCCCACAGGGCCCATGCGCAGTGCAGGCTGGGCATCGCCGCGAACGGGTTGGAGATCGTGCGGACCGCCTCGGCGTCGAACGACCAGAACGTCGGAAACTCGACCAGCGTGTCGACGAAACCGAACGGTCGTCCGTCGCCGAGCACGTCGAGCAGACGGGGCGGCATGAGCGGGAAGGCGGCGAACCCGATGAGGCCCATCGAGGTCATGACGGCCAAGGTGTTACGCCACAACGGGTAGGCGTCGGAACGCCGGCGGTACAGCCAGACGATGATGCCGAACGTGGCGACCGCGTACACCGAGCCGTAGAAGTAGTTGCTGAACACGATCAGCGGCATCCAGTCGAGGGACCACTGCTGGATGATCAGCTCGTGATTCATGCCGAGAGCCCGCTGCCAGTCGATGATCCGCAGCGCGTTCTGGAAGGCCACCTCCGGCCCGGAGATCGTTGCGTTGCGGACCAGTTCGTACAGGCCGTACACGAGGAGCACCGCCACGACCTGCTTCCACCAGTGCAGGACCGTCCCATCGCTCAGCGTGCGGCCGCGCACCCAGCGCGACGGCGCGGAGGCGGCAGGGGATCTCTCCACGGTCATCTGCGACATGTGACGCGTCTGCTCCCCCACTCCCCTCACTCGGTCGATTCTAGGATGACGGACCTGTGACATGGCGGCGCGAATGGCGTGCGTCACACCCGACTCACACCTCAGGACAGGGATGGGAGGCGTTGCTGGAGACCGACGAGCGGGGCCAGCGGGTCGCCGGCAGAGGTGATCCGCTCGCCGACCGAACGCAGCGTCCAACGATCGGGAGCGAGGCCGGGGTCGTCGAGCTCGTCCCACGTGATCGGCACCGACACCGGCGCGCCCGGCGAGGCGCGTGTCGAGAACGGCGCGACGAGGGTCTTGTTGATCGCGTTCTGGGTGTAGTCGAGTCGGGTCGGGCCGCCCCGCTCTGTCACCTCCCATCGCCAGCTGACCATGTCCGGCACGGTCGCTCCGACCGCCCTTGACAAGTCCTCGACCCACGCCCTGGTCTCGGGAAACGTGTAGCCGGCGGCGACCGGGACCCAGATCTGCACACCGCGCCGGCCGGTCACCTTGGGTGCTGCCTGCATTCCGAGGTGGTGGAGCGCAGCGCGGTGCAGACGAGCGAGGACGACAACGTCTTCGAACGTGCTCGCACTGCCGGGATCGATGTCGATCAGCGCCCACGTCGGCTGGTGCGGATGGTCGGCCGTCGAGGTCCACGGGTGTAGCTCGACGGCACCGAAGTTGGCAGCCCATGCCGCGGCGGCCGGCGAATCGATCACCGCGTAGTCCGTCGTCTCGCCCCGCTTGGCGTCGTCGTGGTGCCACCGCCGCACCCACTCCGGCGCGTGCGCCGGGACTGCCTTGTGCCAGAAGCCGGACTGGTCGACACCGTTCGGGAAGCGGTACAGGTTGACTGGCCGGTCGGCCAGGTACGGCAGCATCACCGGCGCCACGGTGGCGTTGTGACGGATCAGATCGCGCTTGGTCAGCGCCGACACACCACGGCGCTTCGGGAACAGGACCTTGCGCAGGTTGGTCACGCGCAACGTGTGCTCGCCGAGCCGCCAGTCACCGGCGTCGTGCAAGGCGTCCAGCGCCTCCAGCTCGTCGGGCGTCGGCCCGGCCCAGCTCCGCGACCCGGTCCAGCTGGCCGCAGGCGCCGCCTTGACCTCGTCGTTCGTCCGTCCCGACTTCACCGAGCGAGGGTGATCCTCCGGGTCCCACCCGGGCTGCGCGGCGTCGTCGTGCTTCTTGAGCAGCAGCCAGTCCTTGCGGTTCCCGCCTCGGCCGCCCCGAGGGAGAATGAGGACGAACCGGCCGCCCAGCTTCTCGCCGGCGAGGTCGAAGTGCAGGTTGCCGGCCTCGACCGCAGCGAGTGGATCCCCGCCATCGCCGAGCGTCCACGTGCCCCAGTCCCACACGACGACGTCGCCGCCGCCGTACTCGCCAGCCGGGATGACGCCCTCGAAGTCGAAGTAGTCGAGCGGATGGTCCTCGACGTGGACGGCCATCCGTCGCACATCGGGGTCGAGCGTCGGACCCTTCGGCACCGCCCAGCTGATCAGCACGCCGGCGATCTCCAGCCGCAAGTCGTAGTGCAGCCGGCGGGCGCGGTGGCGCTGGACGACGAACCGGTGGCCGCCGCGTTCTGGCGGCGACGTGCCCGCCGGCTCTGACGTCACGGAGAAGTCGCGTTTGGCCCGATACGCCCCGAGCCGCTCCCCCGCCGCGCCCTCGGTGACCTCGGGTGCGGTTCCACCGCGCCGACGACGACCGGCTGCCATGCCGAGCGGCATACCACGCGCCGGCTCGGGCTCACCCTCCAGTCGCGATCGGCGGGCTCGGCGCGACACCGCCCAGGTGGCCGTGCGGAACCCGGTTGCGGCCCGGCACGGCGATCGAGGACAGTGCCGTGATGACGACTCCGCCACGCCTTGCTCCGCTGCTCGCGCAGTACGAATTCGCGGCGCAACGTCTCCTCTCCCGACTGCGCGGTCCGACGCTCGACAGCGGCGACGGGGCGGAGGTCCAGGTGCCGGTGCTCACCGACACCGAGTACCGGTGGGAGCCCGTCGCCGGTGCGTGGTCCGTCCGACAGCAGGCCGACGGGCCGGTCCCCGGTGCGACCGCCCTGATCGGAGCCGGCGAGTGGGCCCGGGACGGCGGGCGACCGCATCCCTACCCGCCGCCGATCACCACGATCGCGTGGCGGATGCACCACCTCACCGAGATGCTGCGTGGTCGCGCCGACTGGACGGTCGGAGACCACTCGTTCACGGAGGAGGCGATGCTCGTCAGCGGGACTGCGGCCGCTGGGCTGACCGAGTTGGAGGCGGCCCTCGGTGCGTGGCGGGCGGCGCTGCTGGCGGCCGACGACGAGGCGCTCGACACCATCGGTCACAGCACCTATCCCGACGGCAGCGACGCCGAAGAGCCGTTCCTCGAGATCGTCTGGTGGGTCAACCAGGAGGTGCTGCACCACGGTGCGGAGATCGCGCTGCTGCGCGATCTGCACCGTGCGACGACCTGACTCTCCGTCGCGACGAGCATGTCATGCAGTTCTCACGGCATCGACGGCGAGCGAGACCAGCGACGAGGCGGGCGCAGGGACGTCGCACCCGCCCGACGAGCGTCGTCGGCGCACGCTGCTGATCGCAGTGGTGTTGACGCAGCTGCTCGTCGTCATCGACTTCTTCGCGCTCAACCTGACGCTGGCGGAGATGGCCGCCGGCTTCGACGTGGCGGCGACCGACCACCAGTTCGTGATCAGCGGCTTCAGATCGCGCTCGCCGGGTTCATGATCCCGGCGGGACGTCTGGCCGACATCATCGGCCGGCGCAAGATCACCGTCATCGGCGTGGTGATCGACCAGGGGCAGCCAGATCCCGCCCAGATGTGGGTCGGTTCGAGACGCGCACATCTACGGTGGCGGGATGTCGACAAAGGGCGAGACCGGTGCGGTCGTCACGTGGCACCACGGGCTGATCGCTCGCTGGTGGGCGACCTTCAACCTGGACGGGCCGGAGATCGACTTCTTCGGCGAGCTCGTCGCCGCCGGCCAGCCGGCACTCGACGTGGCGTGCGGGACGGGTCGCTTGCTCGTGCCGTGGGTGGCCGGCGGCATGGACGTCGACGGGGTCGATGCCTCCGCCGACATGATCGCCGCCTGTTGCGCGGCGGCGAGCCAAGCCGACCGCACACCCCAGCTGTTCGTGCAGCCGGTCCACCAGCTGGACCTCTCTCGGCGGTACGCCACGATCGTGATGTGCGGTGGGTTGGGGCTCGGCGGTTCGCGCCAGCAGGACGTCGAGGGGCTGCGGCGGATGTTGGCTCATCTGCGCCCTGGTGGACTCCTGGCGTTGGATTGCGAGGTGGAGAACACCGACGACGAGCGGTGGTGGATCGACCCGGCGCCGCGCTCGTCCGCTGAGCCACCGGATGCAGTGCACCGGCGACACGGCACGGACGGGTTCGACTACGCGCTCCGTCACCATGTCGTCGAGATCGATCGCACCGATCGGCACGTGACACGCGAGCTGGAGGCCTGGCAGTGGCTCGACGGCGAGCTGACGGCGCACGAGCTGCACCGGCTGGAGATCAACGTGTGGCGTCGTGCGGAGATCGTCGCCGCGCTGCGCGACGTCGGGTTCGA
>JBPCJW010000014.1:0-30013 GCA_051004915.1 Ilumatobacteraceae bacterium | reverse complement strand
GCGACGGTCGATGGCCATGGCCTGGCAGAGCTTGCCCGGCCCATCGGCCAGGATGGCGTCCGCCTTGCCGCCGCGGCGGTGGCGCATCAGGTCGATGCCGCGCATCGGCACGACGGCGCGCAGGAGGACCGCTTGCGCGTCGCCCTCCGACGCGACGACGACGTTGGCGCAGTAGTGCATCCCGTACGTGAAGTAGACGTAGAGGTGCCCGGCCGGGCCGAACATCGTCGAGTTGCGGGCGGTCGGTCCGCGGAACGAGTGGCTGGCCGGGTCGTCGGAACGATACGCCTCCACCTCGACGATGCGCCCGGCGCACGGCCCGGCCACGAGCACCTTGTTGAGCAGCTGCGGCGCCAGCTCGACCGAGCCGTGCTCGTAGAACGACCGCCCGACGCAGCGTTCCGTCATGCGAGGCGTGATTGCTGTGCGGCGAGCAGTGCAGCGAACCGCTCGACCTGGGCGGGCATCGCCGCCGGTCCTGCGCCACCGGGCGATGTCCGCCTGCCGACCGCCACGCCAGGGGCGACCAGTGCGGCTGCGTCCGGTCCGAGGCGGGGATCGGCGGAGACGATGTCGCGCAGCGAACGTCCACCGGTCAGGTGCTCACGCACCAGCTCGCCGACGATCGCGTGGGCGGCGCGGAACGGCGTCCCGGCAGCGACAAGCCACTCGGCGAGGTCCGTCGCCGCCGTGACCTCGGCGTCCGCGGCGCTCGCCATCCGGTCCGTGTCGAACGTGGCTGTCTCGATCATGCCCGTCAGCGCAGCCAGTGCCAGCGCCACCTGGTCGACCGAGTCGAACAGCGGCTCCTTGTCCTCCTGCAGGTCGCGGTTGTAGGCCAGCGGCAGGCCTTTCAGCGTCACCAGGAGGCCCGTCAGGTTGCCGATCAGCCGACCCGCCTTGCCGCGCGCCAGCTCGGCAGCATCCGGGTTCTTCTTCTGCGGCATCATCGACGAGCCCGTGGCGAACCCGTCGTCCAGTCGGGCGAAGCCGAACTCGTCGCTGACCCACAGCACCCACTCCTCGCCGATGCGGGCGAGGTGCAGGCCGACAACCGCCAGATCGAACAGCGCCTCGGCGACGAAGTCCCGATCGCTGACGGCGTCGAGTGAGTTGGCGAACACCGAGGCGAACCCGAGAGCCTCGGCCGTCGCCGCCGGGTCGATCGGCAGCGAGGTGCCGGCCAGCGCACCGGCGCCGAGCGGTGAGACGTCGAGCCGCTCGACCGTTGCGAGCAGGCGATCGACGTCACGGGCGAACGCCCAGGCATGGGCGAGCAGGTGGTGAGCCAGGAGGACGGGCTGGGCGCGCTGGAGGTGCGTGTAACCGGGCAGGTACGCCGTGCCTGACGCCTCCGCCGTCGCCAGGAGCACACGTTGCAGGTTGACGAGGCGCCGGGCGACACCGACCAACTCGCGTTTGCACCACAGGCGCAGGTCGGTGGCGACTTGATCGTTGCGACTGCGGGCGGTGTGCAGCTTGGCGCCCGCCGCACCGGCCAGCTCCGTGACCCGTCGCTCGAGGGCCGTGTGGATGTCCTCGTCGGTGGACGCGAACTCGAACGTGTCGCCGGCGAGCTCGGCCTCGACGACGTCGAGCGCGGTGAGGATTGCATCTCGCTCGGTGGCGGCGAGGAGCCCAGCTCGCTCGAGGCCCTCGACGTGGGCGCGCGAACCAGCGACGTCGTCGGGCCACAGGCGGCGATCGAAGGGCAGGCTGACGGTGAAGGCGAGCAGCTCGTCGGTCGGGCCGGCGGCAAAGCGCCCGTGCCAGAGGGTCGTCGACTTGCCGTCAGCCATCGTCACCTGCGAGGCCGGCGAGGGCGCGCAGGCCCTCGGCCAGCTCCGAGCCGTCCGTCGACGCGGCGACGCACAGCAGCGTGTCGTCACCGGCGACGGTGCCGAGCAACCCGTCGAGTCCACTGCGGTCGAGCGCCGAGGCCACGACGTGAGCGCACCCCGGCGGCGTGCGCAGGATCACGAGGTTGCCCGAGCAGGCGACCTCGCCGACCCACTCGCCGAGCACCCGCCGCAACTGCTCGAACGGCACCAGCCGGTCGCTCTCGAGGTCTGGCAGCGCATAGGCGGTCTGTCCGCCGGGCACGCGCACCTTGATCGCGCCCAGCTCGTCGAGGTCGCGCGACACGGTGGCCTGCGTCGCCCCGATCCCCTCATCGGCGAGCAGCTCCAGCAGGTGCGGCTGACTGGCCACCGCCCGTTGCCCGATCAACCGGGAGATCGCCTGCTGGCGCCGCTGCTTCACGCTCACGAGCCGTCGACCCGTCGCGACGTCATCTGATGGCCTCGATCGCTCGAAACTCGCTTCCTCGGCGGTCGGCCGGCGCCTGGCGGCGCGCCCGGCCGACATGACCATCCATGCTCGAGGTCCGGGGGCAGAAGCCGTACGCTCTTGGCGCACGTGGTTGTTGCGGTGTGGTGGATCACAGTGCCGCCGACTGGAGAAGGAAGGCGAGGGCGGCTCTGGCGGCGGCGAGGCGGAGGTGGCCCTGACGGAACACGACGCTGCGCGGCCCGTCGATCACCTCGGCGGTGACCTCGATCCCCCGGTACGCCGGTAGGCAGTGCATGAACACGGCCTGGGGGTCCGCCAGCGCCATCAGGTCGGCGTCGACGGTGAACTCTTCGAACGCCTGCTTGCGTGCCGCCCCATCCTCTTCGTGGCCCATGGACACCCACGTGTCGGCGTGCACGGCGTCCGCCCCTTCGACCGCGTCACTGGGTCGGTGGCCGTGGCTGACACTGGCTGCACCGAGCGTCGTCAGCCGCTCGAGCTCGGCCTCGTCGGCACCGAAGTCGACGGGGCAGGCGAAGCGGACGTGCGCGCCGAGCAGCGCGCAGACCTCGCCGAGCGAGCGAGCGACGTTGTTGTAGTCGCCGACCCACGCCACCGAGCGTCCCTCGAGCGAACCGAAGGCCTCCTCCATCGTCAGCGCATCCGCCAACGCCTGCAGCGGGTGGGCGCGATCGGACAACAGGTTGACGATCGGCACCGTCGCCACGCTCGTCATCCGCGTCAGCGCCTCGTGGGCGAAGACGCGAGCCGCGATGACGGCGTGGTACCCCTGCAGGATGCGGACGACGTCCTCGACGGTCTCGCGCACGTCCATGCCGATCTCTTCGCCTCGCGCGTAGACCGGGTGCCCCCCGAGCTGGAACACGGCGATCTCCGTCGAGTGGCGGGTTCGCGTCGACGGCTTCTCGAAGATCAGCGCCGCGCCCTGCCCGTCGAGCGGTCGCCCCAGCTCGGCGACCGGCCGCTTGGCGAGCGCCATCACCTCGGCCACTTCCGCCGCGCTGAGGTCGGCGACCTCGAGCAAGTGACGGGTCATGGAGCTCTCCGATGCGAGCGACTGAGCGCCAGCGAAGGAGCGCCCCAACGCTGCGCGGGCTGCAGGTGGCGTGGCCGGGGAACGCCGTGACGTCGGGTCATGTGAGGACCTGGCGGATCATCGCCACGGCCTCGGCGATCTCCTCGTCGGCGACGGTGAGCGGCGGTGTCAGGCGCAGCGCGGTCGGCGTCACGGCGTTGGTCACCAGGCCGAGCGCCAGCAGCTCGCGTTGGACCCGCGCCGCGTCGCCGCCCTCGAGCTCGGCCGCCAACAGCAGGCCGCGGCCGCGCACCGCAGCGACCCCCGGCACGGCGTCGAGCGCGGCCGCCAGGGTCGCTCCCTGGCGGGCGGCCAGTGCCGGCGCGTCGATGCGTCGCATCTCCGCGATGACGGCGCGCACCGCGGCTGTGGCGATCGCCGTGCCGCTGTAGGTGCTGCCGTGGTCGCCGGGCTCGAACACCACTGCGACGTCGCGTCGCGCCCAGCACGCACCGACGGGCATCCCGTTGCCCATCGCCTTGGCCAGTGTGACGACGTCGGGAACGACACCGTCGTGCTGGAACCCGAACCACTCACCGGTCCGGGCGAAGCCCGTCTGGATCTCGTCGACCATCATCAGCGCGCCGGTGGTCGTGCACAGCTCGCGGATGGTCGAGAGATAGCCGTCGGGAGCCGGGTTCACACCGCCCTCGCCCTGCACCGACTCGATCAACACGCCGGCCACCGACGCGTCGACGGCCCGGTCGAGCGCCTCGAAGTCACCCCACGCCACATGGTGGAAGCCCTCCGGCATCGGCTGGAACGGCTCGTGCTTCGCCGGCTGCCCTGTCGCCGCCAGCGCGGCGAGCGTGCGGCCGTGGAAGCTGCCCAGCGCGCTGACCACGACGTGGCGGCCACGCCCGCCGTGCTTGCGGGCCAGCTTGATGGCACACTCGATCGCCTCCGCGCCGGAGTTGGTGAAGAACACCTGGCCGTCGAGGCCGGTCGCCTCGGCGAGCAGCTGATCGACCTCGATCGCCGCCTGAACGGCGACGGGGTTGGCGAAGAAGTTGCTGACGTGGAGCAGCTCGTGCGCCTGGTCGGCGATCGCTTTGGCAACGGCCGGGTTGGCGTGACCGAGCGACGTGACGGCGATGCCGCTGAGGAAGTCGAGATAGCGCTTGCCATCGGCGTCCCACAACTCGGTACCTCGACCGCGCGTGAACATCACCGTGGGCGGCGCGAAGACCGGCATCATCGGCCAGGTCGCTGGCGTGGCGATCGTCGCCAGATCCCAGGTGACCGAGGGACGGTGGTTCATGGTTCGCTCCTGTTGGCCTTGATCATGGTCCCGATCCCGGCGTCCGTGAAGATCTCCAGCAGCAGCACGTGGGCGAGACGGCCGTCCAGGATGTGCGCGCCGCCGACGCCGTGGCGCACAGCGTGGCTGCAGCTGCGCACCTTCGGGATCATCCCGCCGGCGATCGTGCCGTCGTCGACCAGCTGGTCAAGCTCGTCGGTGCTCACCTGGCGGATCAGGCTGGACGGGTCGTGGACGGCGCGCCGCAGGCCTTCGATGTCGGTCAGATAGACGAGCTTCTCGGCCTTCAGCGACTCGGCGATGGCGCCGGCGACGACATCGGCATTGATGTTGAAGGCCTGGCCGTGCTCGTCGGTGCCGATCGTCGCGACGACCGGGATGAACTCGTCGGCCAGCAGGCCGTGCAGGATCGCCGGGTTGATCGCCGCCACGTCGCCGACGAACCCCAGCGCGGGGTCAGCGGCCGACGCTCGGATCAACCCGGCGTCCTCCCCGCTGACGCCGACGGCGTAGTCGCCGTGCAGGTTGATCGCCGTGACGAGCTGCGGGTTGACCTGGCCGAGGAGGACCATCCGGGCGATGTCGACGGTGTCGGCATCGGTCACCCGCAGGCCGCCGCGGAACTCGGTCGTCTTGCCGAGCCGCGTCATCAGCGCACTGATCTGGGGCCCGCCGCCGTGCACGACGACGGGTCGCATGCCGACGAGGCGCATCAGCACCACGTCCTCGGCGAACAGTGCCAGCGCGTCGTGATCGGACGTGCCAGCCAACGCGTTGCCGCCGTACTTGACGACGATCGTCTTGCCAGCGAACCGCCGGATGTACGGCAGCGCCTCGACGAGGACGTGGGCGACCGTGGTCGTCGGCGCCGTCGCCGCTGGCGCCATCGCCGCTGGTGCCGTCGTCGTTGTCGTCGTCGTCCTCATGGGGCCAGCCCGACCGTGGGCAGCCCGGCCGTCTCGTCGAGCCCGAGCGCAACGTTGGCGGACTGCAGCGCGCCGCCCGAGGCGCCCTTGGTCAGGTTGTCGAGAGCGCACAGCACGACGACCCATCCGGTGCGCTCGTCGTAGCGCGCGGTGAGGTGGGCGGCGTTGGAGCCGAGTGTCGCCTTGGTGGACGGGCTGGCCGGGGTGACGACCACGAAGGGCTCGTTGGCGTAGGCCCGCTGCAGCTCCTCCAATGGACTGTCCGCTACCGGGTTCCACCCGGCGGTGGGGCGGGCGTAGCAGGTGGCCAGGATGCCGCGGTTCATCGGGGCAAGGTGCGGCGTGAACAGCACCTGGGCGCCGAGGTTCTGCTCGATCTCGGGTGTGTGACGGTGGTCGAGCAGGCCATAGGCCATGAAGTTCTCGTCAACGGTGCAGAACGCCGTCGTCGGCGTTGGGCTGCGACCAGCCCCGGACACACCGCTGGCGGCGTCGATCACGATCCCGTTCGACTCGAGCAGGCCGGCGTCGAGCAACGGACCGAGCGCCAAGGTCGCCGCCGTGACGTAACAGCCAGGCGTGGCGATCAGCCGGGCGCCGCCAAGTTCGTCGCGATGTCGCTCGGGCAACCCGTAGACGGCCTCGGCCAGCAGCTCCGGCTGGTCGTGCTCGAACCCGTACCACTGCGGATACGACGAGGAGTCGCGCAGGCGGAAGGCGGCCGAGAGGTCGACCACACAACCGACGCGGCCGACGAGGTGGGGAGCGATCTGCATGCTCGCCTGGTGCGGCAGGCCGAGGAACACGACGTCGACGCCTTCGACGAGCTCAGGAGCGAAGGGTTGCAGCACGAGGCCGGCATATTGGGCGGCGAGGGACGGAAAGAGTTGATCGACGGCGAGCCCGGCCTGTGTGTCCCCGGTGGCCACGACGACGTCCAGGTCGGGGTGGCCGGCGAGCAAGCGGAGCAGCTCGGCGCCTGTGAACCCGGAGGCACCGACGATCGCCGCCAGCGCACCCATCGCATGATCATACATGTGATCGCATAGACATGCAAGAGTCCGCGACGCGAACGTGATGGTGACACGCCGGCGGTGGCGTCCGGCAGAATGGAACCATGCTGCCGGGTCGCCCTGCGACGAAGGGTCGGCTGCTGCTGGCCACGCCGCCGCTCGAGGATCCGAACTTCGACCGCACGGTGATCTACGTGTTGGAGCACCACGACGACGGTGCGCTCGGCCTGGTCCTCAACCGACCGAGTCCCGAGCAGCTCGGCGAGCCGCTGGACGCGTGGATCGATCTGCAGACCGAGCCATCGCAGGTGTTCTCCGGCGGACCCGTCGAACCGGACGCGTTGATCGCCCTCGCCAGGACGCACCAGTTGCTGGAGGAAGCCGGCGAGCACTTGGCGCCGCTCAACGGCACGCTGGCGTCGGCGGATCTCGCCGCAGACCCGGGTTCCGTGGGCACGGACATCAGCGCGCTGCGGGTGTTCCGGGGCTACTCGGGGTGGGGGCCGGGGCAGTTGGAGGACGAGATCGATGCCGGTGCGTGGCTGGTGCTCGACACCGATCCGTCCGACGTGTTCACGCCACAGCCCGACGACCTCTGGCGCAGCGTGCTGCGCCGCCAACCCGGCCGCCTCGCCTGGCTCGCCAGCGCCCCCGACGACCTCGAGACGAACTAGCTGAGCGGCGAAGCGCCGCTCGGGTCGGGCTCGGCCGACCTGACCACCACTGGAGCTGCGGTCGGGGGCCGAAGCGGTCGGGCACCGGCGCCCGTGTCGCTCCGGGCCCGTCGACGAGCGATGAGTAGCCATACGACGCACATTGCTCACCGCACCGAACCATCGCGCGGGCCGATGAGCGATCTGCTCTCCATGACCACTCATCGCTCATCGCGTCGGTTCCCGATCACGTTCAACCCACGCCGGCGGCGGCCTCGGTGAAGATGGCTGGGTAGTCGACGTCGTCGACGGTGGGGAGGCGTTCGCCGACGGCGAAGGCGACGGAGCTGATCAGCTCGGCGGCGCCGGCATCGGACAACGCCACATCGATCGTCGTCGCCAGCTGCGTCAAGTCGCCGGTGGCGAACGTGGTGGCGAGCTGGTCGAACCCGGTCAGGTCCTGCACCTTGAACGGCATCATCGCCAGCGCCTGCTGGCGCGGCGCGGCGTCCGGGTCGATGGTCTGGATCACGGTGCGCGACAGCTGCAGGGCGAACACGACGTCACCCTTCCGGTCGTCGCTCCCCCGCCCGCCGTCCACCGCCGTCGGTGACAGCTCGGTCTGGATCTCGGCCAGCGACCTCCCAAGCAAACGCGCCTCGGCGTCGGGCAGGCGCTCGAACCGCTCGGCGAACGCCAGCTCGTCGCCGGACTCGGCCAGTTCGGCGAAGCCGAGGGTCACCTCGCCGTAGGCCCGGCCGAGCTCGTCGGCCATCGCCGCCTCGGCAGGCACTGTCCCGATCAGCTCCTCGGCGGCGGCGACGACCGCCGGCAGCTGTGCCGCCGGCCCTGAGATCGCCTCACCGCCATCGTCGTCACCAGAGCGAACGGCGACGGCGATCGCTCCGAACACCAGCGCCGACACGAGCATCGGCACGACGATCCACAGCACACCCGGTGTGCGTCGAGTGCTCGGCGGTCGCCCGGTTTCCACGTCGCTCACCCCCGGAGTTCGGCGCCGAGCTTGGCGGCAGCCGCCGTCACCTTGCGGCGGACGTCAGCAACATCGGCCTCGTCGAGGTTTCGATCGGCGGCTTGCAGCCGCAGCCGATAAGCCAGGCTGCGCTTCCCGTCCCCGACGCCGGGTCCCCGATAGCTGTCGAACAGGTCGATGTCCACGAGGAGGTCCCCTGCGCCCTGGCGGATCGCCTTCTCCAGCTTTTCCGCCGGGACGGTTTCATCCAGCGCGAACGCCAGGTCGAGGTCGCTCGACGGGTGGCGGCTGGTCGCCCTCCAGCGTGCCGGTCGCGGCTCGTGCCCGAGCACGGCGCGCAGATCCAGCTCGAGCACGGCGACGCGTTCCTCGATCCCGAACGCATCGAGCACGTCGGGTGCGATCTCGCCGATCGCGCCGATGACATCCCGTCCGGCGACCAGCGTCGCCGAGCGCGTCCCGTGCAGGCCCGGCGGTACCCGGCCCTGGTCGACTCGCGCGCCAATGCCCATCGTCGCGGCGACCTCCCGCCAGACCCCCATCGCCGCCGGCGCCTCATGCCCGGCCAGCACGACGCCGAGCGCCTCGTACTCGTCCGGCAGCTCACCGGGCCCTGGCGGGTAGACGTGCCCGATCTCCCACAGCTCAACGCCCGTCCGGCGGTGCGACTCGTTGAACGCCACGGCCCGCAGCAGCCCGGGACGCAACGACGTGCGCAGCACGCTCTCGTCGGCGACCAGCGGGTTGGTGATGCGCAAGGCGTCACCGTCCAGCCCCGCTCGCGACAACGTGTCGAGGGCGAGGAACGGGTTGGGCATCGCCTCTGTGATCCCCAACCCCAACAACACGTCACGCAGCTGGCGGCGACGCTGCTGGACGACCGACAGACGACCGTGGATCACCGAGGCCGGCATCCGCTTGCCGATGCGGTCGTAGCCGAAGTGGCGGGCGACCTCCTCGATGACATCGATCTCAACGCTGCTGTCGGGACGCCACGACGGCAGGTCCACCGTCCGCACGTCGCCAGAACCGGACACGGTGAAGCCGATGGGGTCGAGCAGCACCGGCAGCTCGTCCGCCACCAGCCTGGTGCCGAGGATGCGGTTGACCTCCCTGATGCGCACCGTGCACGAACGCTGCTGCGGTGGCAACGACTCGCCACGAGCATCGACCGCACCACCGTGGACGACGAGGTCTGGGCAGGTCTCGCTGAGCAGCTCGGCAAAGCGGGCGACCGCTCGATCGATGCCCCACGGGTCGACGCCGCGCTCGAACCGCGCCGACGCCTCTGAGCGCAGTCCGAGCCGGCCGACGGTCTGGCCGATCTGCTCCGGCGCGAACCACGCCACCTCGAGTGCCACGGTGGTCGTCTGCGGTCCGATCTCCGTCTTGGCGCCGCCCATGATCCCGGCCAGCCCGATCGGACGATTGTCGGCGTCGCAGATCAGCAGGTCGTCGGGCGACAGCGATCGTGCCACGTCGTCGAGCGTCACGAGCGTCTCGCCAGCCTGGGCCAGCCTGATGCGGAAGCCGTTGCCGCCGAGGGTCGCTAGGTCGTAGGCGTGGTTCGGTTGGCCACCCTCGAGCATCACGAAGTTGCTGACGTCGACGACGTTGCTGATCGGGCGCATCCCCGCCGCCAACAGCCGGTCGGCCATCCAGGGGGCGGACGGACCCACCGTGACGCCCGACAACACCGTCGACGTGAACCGTCCGCACCGATCACCGTCGACGATGTCGACGGTCGTGTGCGGCTCGTCGGGTCCGTCCACGGGAGACGCCGGTGGCGACGGGACACGCAGTTCGGCGCCGAGCTTGGCGGCGAGATCGCGAGCGATGCCCACGTACGACCAGGCGTCGGGCCGGTTGCGGGTGACGTCGATGTCGAGCACGACCTCCTCGCGCCGTCCGAGAACCTCGCCGTACGGGACGCCGATCGGTGAATCGGGCGGCAGCACGAGGATGCCCGAGTGGTCGTCGCCGAGTTGTAGCTCGCGTGCCGAGCACAGCATCCCCTCGGAGTCGATGCCGAGGATGGGGCGCCGCGCCATGGTGCGGCCGTCCGGCAGCGTCGTGCCGATCGGCGCCAGCGGCACCACGTCGCCGGGGCCGAAGTTGAACGCACCGCACCACACGTGCCGCGGCGCTCCGTCGCCGGTGTCGACCCACACGCGATGGACAGTGGCTGCGTCCGGGTGGGCCTCGGTCTTGACCACGCGCGCCGTGACGACTCCCTCGACACTGCCGGTGTGGATGACGTCCTCCACCGGCAGCCCGAGCATCGCAAGCGTGGCGCAGAGCGCGTCGAGGTCGTCGCCCGTGCCCCCAATTCGGAACGTGGCGTACTCGTTGAGCCACGAGAGGAGGATCTTCATCGGGATGCCTGCGCCATCAGAACTGCTCCGCGAAGCGGACGTCGCCCGTGAACATCTCGCGCAGATCGCCGACCTGGTGGCGCTCCTTGGCCATCCGATCGATGCCGAAGCCGAAGGCGAAGCCGCTCCACCCCTCCGGGTCGATGCCGCCCGCGCGCAGCACGTTGGGATGGACCATGCCGCACCCGCCCAGCTCCAGCCAGTCGCCGGCCGGCGTGCGGATGTCGAACTCCCCCGACGGCTCGGTGAACGGGAAGTAGCTCGGCCGCAGGCGTGACGTGAACTCGGCACCGAAGAACGCCTTGGTGAACGCCTCGATCGTGCCGGCCAGGTCGGCAAGGCTGATGTGCCGGTCCACGACGAGCCCTTCGATCTGGTGGAAAACGGGCATGTGCGTGGCATCCGGCGTGTCGCGGCGAAAGACCCGACCGGGAGCGACGATGTAGATCGGCGGCGCCCCGGCGAGCATCGTGCGGATCTGCACGGGCGACGTGTGCGTGCGCAGCACCGTGCGGCCGGCCTCGGCTCCGGGGTGGTCGACGAACAACGTGTCGAAGTCGCTGCGGGCGGGATGCGTTGCGCCCATGTTCAGCGCCTCGAAGTTGTGCCAGTCGGTTTCCACCTCGGGACCTTCTGCCACCTGGAACCCGAGCCCGATGAAGACGTCCTCGAGACGTTCCCAGGCCTGCGTCACGAGATGGGCCCGGCCGCGGCGTGGTTTGCGGGCGAACTCCGTGAGGTCGAGCCGCTCTCGCTCGACCTGGGCGGCGCGCTCGGTGGCCGTCAGCGCGCTGCGTCGCACAGCGAGAGCGCGGGCCGCCGCGCCGAGCGCGTCGTTGAGTTGACGCCCGGCCTCCCGCCGTTCCTCGACCGCCGCCAGGGCGCCGAGCTGGGTCTTCAGCCGCGCCAGCGCGCCGCGCTTGCCGAGCTCCTCGGTTTCGGCTGTGGTCAGGTCGTCGAGCGAGGAGGCGTTGGCGATCGCAGCCAACGCTCTGTCCTTGGCAGCACGGATGGCGTCGATCAACGGAGGTCCTTTCGAGGGCGCGGCGGTCGGTCGGTGGCCCCGGGTGAACTCAGTCGGCGGCGCGTTCGTCGTGCTCGCCCGGGTTCACCCGGGGCACAGAAATCGACGCACCAGCTCGCCCACCTCGCCAACGATAGGCGCGCCGCGGGCACTCGACCGCCGCGGTTGGCGACGTCCGCGATCACGCTCGACGAGCCTGCGCCGCCTCGAAGCACACGATGGTCACAGCCATCGCCACGTTGAGGCTCTCGGCGCGCCCGCGGTGCTCGATGCGCACCCACTCGCCGATTGGCGCATCGTCGGCGACACCGTGAGACTCGCTGCCGGCGACGATTGCGATGCGGCCGGACCAATCGCCGTCGGTGTGTGGCGCACCACGATGGGACGACGTCCCGATCAGCCGCAGCCCTGCGGCGGCGACCTCGTGCAACGTGGCGGCGACGACCGGCACGTGGAACAGCGATCCCGCCGATGCCCTGATCACCTTGGGGTTGAGGTGGTCGACCGTCCCCGGTGTCGTGACGACAAGTCCGACGCCAGCCGCCTCTGCCGAGCGCAGGACCGTGCCGAGGTTGCCGGGGTCGGCGATGCGGTCCGCGACCACCACGAAGTCGGCTCTGTCGACGACGTCCGACGGCGTCGGCGGGACGGTGACGATTGCGAACAGGCCACTGGGCGTTTGGGTGGCCGCCACACGTTCGGCGACGCCGGGGCCGAGCACGAGAACAGGTCCGGCGACGGCGATGGGCTGCGCGCCGGGCGCGACGTACTGAACTTCGACCGCCCAGCCGGCGGCGACAGCCTCTGCTACGAGGAGCGAGCCCTCGATGACGAAGGCGGACTCGTCCCGCCGGGCACCGCGGTCGGTGAGGAGGCGACGGAGCCGCCGCACCTTCGGGTTGGCCAGGCTCAGCCCAGCCGGCTCACTCAGTTCGACGCTGCCTCGGCGCTGGCCTGCTTGGCCGCGTCGACGAGCCGGCCGAACGCCATGGGGTCCCTGACGGCGAGGTCGGCGAGGATCTTGCGGTCGACCTCGATGCCCGCCGCGGCGAGCCCGGCGATGAACCGGCTGTAGGAGAGGTCGTGTTGGCGGGTCGCCGCGTTGATCCGTTGGATCCACAACCGTCGGAACTCGCCCTTGCGCGCCCGGCGGTCGCGAAACGCGTACTGCCCGCTGTGCATGAGTTGCTCGTTCGCTGCCCGGAACGAGCGGCTCTTGTTGCCGTAGTAGCCCTTCGCCTGCTCCAGCACCTTCTTGTGCCGGCGCTTGGCCGTGACGCCGCGCTTGACGCGTGCCATGTCGTTGTCCCTTCTCGATGCTGTGCTCGCCCGGTTCGGGGCATGCTCGGTGGTGCTGGCTCGTCGTCAGCGCTCGCCGAGCAGGCGCTTGATCTTCTTGAGGTCCGACCGGTCGACGTCGGCGTCGGCGGCCAGCCGGCGCGTGCGCGTCGACGGCTTCTTCTCGAACAGGTGCTGGCGCATCGACTGTTGACGACGTAGGCGCCCTGTCCCGGTCGTCTTGAACCGCTTGGCCGCGGTCTTCGACGTCTTCATCTTCGGCATGGTTGGACCTTTCGCTCGACCGACGTGTCGTCGGCTGGTCGGTCAGGAGGGGGTCAGGAAGCGGCCGTGTGGACGGTTGGCGCTGGTGCACCGTCGCGAGACTCGGTCGTTGCGCCGTCGTCAGACTCGGCCGGCGCCACGGGTGCGTCGGCTGCGACCGCTTCGTTCGAGTTCAGCGCTTCCGCGGGAGCCAGCTCGATGGCCAGTTCAGCGACCTCGACCTCGAGGCCCTCCGTGGCCACAGTTGCCGTGTCGTCCTCGGTCGCTGTCTCGCCAGTGGCCGCTTCGGCCGCCGCCTTGGCTGCATCGTCCAGGGCCTTGCGGTCCGGGGAGAGCACCATCGACATGTTGCGGCCTTCGAGACGGGCTTGCGTCTCGACCTTGACGACGGGGCCGACGACACCGAGCACCTGATCGAGGATCTTGGTGCCGAGCTCCGGGTGAGCCATCTCTCGGCCCCGGAACTGCAGCGTGACCTTGACCTTGTGACCTTCTCGGATGAACTCGTCGACCTTGCGCACCTTCACGTCGAAGTCACCCCGCCCGATCTTGGGACGGAACTTGACCTCTTTGATCGACACGGCGACCGACTTGCGCCGAGACTCCTTGGCCTTCTGGGCTTCCTCGTATCGGAACTTCCCGTAGTCCATGACCCGGCACACCGGCGGGTTGGCCATCGGAGCCACCTCGACGAGGTCGAGGTCCATCCCTCTGGCCAGCCGCAGCGCGTCCGGCACGGGCTGGATGCCCAGCTGGTCGCCCTCCGGCCCGATCAACCGGACCTCGCGGGCCCGAATGCGATCGTTGATGCGGTGCTGCTCGCGCTGCTCTCGCTGCGGCGCGGCTATGGCTGCTCACTCCTGTGCAATGGTGGTGTCTCCTTGAGTGTGGGGTGTTGGGGTTGGCGGGTGGTGGTCGCTCGACGCGGAGCCCGCGGAGCCGACCGACCGCTGACCGCTCGTCGAGCGATGCACCGTTCGGAGCCGTTGGACCCGGACGCACCTCGCGGTGGCCGGGTGGGGGTCGCCCCCACTTCGCCTCAATGTGCCCAACTAGATTACCGCGGATGACAGGCGAAGCGGGCGACGAGCCAGGCGAACCGGGCGTCGAGCCGAGCTCGGAGCCCGCCGTTGACGTCGCAGGCACCACTGGCGACGCGGATGGTGCGGGCGCCGAGGACGCGGCCGACGACGCCGACGATCAGTTGGCGGAAGCCCAGGCGGCGATCGAGGACGCCAGACGGCGAGTCGCCGAGGTTCCGGCCGAGGTCGTCGTGACCAACCACGTGATGGGGTTGTACGAGCTGGCCGCCATCCACCTGTCGGCCGACGACCCTGATCTGCGATCAGCGGCGTTGGCGATCGACGCCGTGGCGTGCCTGGTCGACGGCCTCGGCGACCGTCTTGGTCCGGAGTCCGTCACGATGCGTGACGCGCTCGGCAACATCCGCCTCGCCTTCGTCGAGATCAAGGGGAGGGGGACGGCCCCCGCGGAGTGAGGGGTGCACGGCGGAACCGACCGACCGGTGCGTCACGCACCCTTCCCGCCTGCACGGTCACGCCCTCGGCGCGCAACAGCGCCGCTTGACCCGCCGACGGATCGGTGGCCAACCGACCGTCGTTGCGCACGACCCGCCACCACGGCAGATCGTCGTTGTCGCCGGCCGCCGAGAGCAGTGCACCGACTGCCCGCGACCGGCCCGGGAACCCGGCGTCATCGGCGATGTCGCCGTAGCTGACGACCTCACCCTCACCGAGCGCGCGCAGCACCGCCGTGACCCGCTGGTCGAAGTCCTTCACCGCTCACACTCGCGTTTGTTCACCGGGCGCCGACTGGTCGACGGTCGGTGAACAAACGCAGGAGCTGGGCGTTCGCCGACCGGGCGCAGCTGCGCGGCCTCTGGCGACCCGAGCTTGATCATCACGTCGAAGTCGACGCGGGCGCCCACCTCGATCAGGCGCGTTCCGTCGGCGATCTCGGCGCAGTGGAAGAGGTACCGCCGGCCATCGTCGGCATCGACGTGGCCAAGCCCGACGTGGGCGTCGAACTGGGCCACGGTGCCGCTTCGCATCAGTGCACGATCTTGGCGATCGGGATCTCCAACAGGTCCGTCGCGCCAGCGTCCTTGAGTGCGGGGATGACGAGGTTGATCTGGCGCTTCTCGACGACGCTCTCCACGGCGTATCCGCCGCCGGCCAGCTCGGACACCGTTGGGGACTTGGCCGACGGGAGCACCGCCAGCACGGCGGGGTAGTGCTCGGCGGCGACGTTGAGCTTGAGCAGGACCTTCGTGCGCGCCTCCAGGGCGCCGTTGAGCAGCGTCATCAACTGGCCCATGGCGTGACGCTTCGCCGGATCCTCGTGCGCTGCCCGGTTGGCGACGACCGTCGTGTAGCTGGTGAGGATCGTGTCGATCACCCGTAACCCGGCCGCCCGCAACGCCCGGCCCGTCTCGGTGATGTCGACCACACAGTCGACGATGTCGGGCACCTTGGCCTCGCTCGCTCCGTACGACAGCCGGACGTCGGCGGTGATGCCACGCGCAGCGAAGTAGCGGCGGGCCAGCTGGGGGTACTCGGACGCGACGCGCACCCCGTCGGGCAGGTCCGTGACAACCTGTGCCGGGGAGTCGGCGGCGACGGCGACGACGACCCGAACGGGGTCCGACGTCGCCTTCGAGTACTGCAGCCGACCGAGGCTGACGACGTCACTGGCCGTCTCCTCCACCCAGTCCTGCCCGGTGATGCCGACGTCGAACAGGCCCTCGGCGACGTACGTGGGGATCTCCTGGGGGCGCAGGATCCGCACCTCGGCGACGCGGGGATCGTCGATCCGGGCTCGGTACTCGACCGACGACGAGCGGTTGACCCTCAGGTCGGCGGCCTCGAACAGCTCCAGCGTTGCCCGCTCGAGCGACCCCTTCGGCAGCACCAGCCGCAGCACGGCGTGACGCTACGTCCAAGTGGCCTCGTTCGCTCCGAAGACTCCGCTCACTCGGCTGGGTCGGGCACG
Organism: Ilumatobacteraceae bacterium; assembly: GCA_051004915.1. Taxonomy (GTDB): domain Bacteria; phylum Actinomycetota; class Acidimicrobiia; order Acidimicrobiales; family Ilumatobacteraceae; genus JALZMG01. The sequence goes on along the minus strand of JBPCJW010000014.1, from coordinate 13,804 downwards.
GCCGACCTGTGCTTTCACACTCACTGCGACACGAACGCTCGGGAACCATCCCTGGTGCCCTCGTTCGCTCCGAACGGGCGGAGCTGCCCGGTTCTCCTGTCACTTTTGGGTCACCCATGACCCCTGAAACCGCTTGCGAACCTGTTCGGGTCCAGTGGGTTCAGGGGGACTCGCGGGCGTGGGCGACGAGGGCCCACAGGTCCGTCGCCGAGACCGGGCCGAGGGTGCTGGCGCGCACGACGCCGTCGGCGTCGGCGAGCAGCAGCGTCGGCACGGCGCCGACGCCGTAGCGGCGATGGGTCTCGCCCCTCCCCCCGTACTCGACCTCGACCACCGCCACCTCGTCGCTGGCCAGCACCTGCGCCTTGGCGACCACCTCAGCGCAGGTGTGGCACGTCGCCGAGGTGAACACGGCGACCAGCCACGCGGCGTCCGGGCGGGCGAATTCCGACCGATCGAGTTGGGCGGGCACCGCTGCCGCCGCCTGCGTCGGTGCGTCCGGACGTCGCCGCCGCACCACGACCGCAACGAGCACCGTCACAGCCACGATCGCTGCGGCGATGATCAGCCGTGCCACGTCAGCCGTGCCACGTCAGCCGAGCGACGGCATCGCCCACGAGCCGACGCGGCCTGCCGCCCCCGGCTCCCTCGGCAGCGATCGCTCGACGAACACCCGTGACGTGGCTCGGACGATCAGCTGCCGATCGAGCACCTCGGGGTCGACCAGCGGGATCGAGATCAACCCTCCTGGCGGCAGCGTGACAGCAGCCAGCGACGGGACGGTGACGACGCCTGCCGGCGTCACCGCCTCCACGCTGACGACCGAGTCCACGGCATCGATGTTGTACACGATCACCGCATCCTCGGTCGGCTCGCTCACGCCGATCGCCATCGTCCACGTGTCGGCGACGGCGCCGTCCTCCGGCCTCGTGACCGCACCGAGCACTGCCGCCGTCGTGGGGATCTGGCCGATCGTTCTGGTGATGACCTGCTCCACCGCGATCGATTGCGACTGGTCGGTCGTCCCGAACACGACCGCGTGGCGGCCGTCGACGAGGCTGGCAATCTCGTCGGGCGAGTACGTGACCACCCGCCGGGCAGGCACGATGATCGGGTCGATGAGGTCGGTCCCCTCGGCGATCCCGAGGAACGTCGGCTGCACCTCCACGTCGTCCTCGGTCGGGTTGTACAAGCTGTAGCGCTCGGTGACCCCGGCGCCTTTGTCGCCGTCGGCGAACCACCACTGCGAGCGCAGCGCCGGTGCCGCCATGGACACGCCGAACCCGAGCCGCCCGTCGCCCTGCCAGACCTGTGCCCGACCGACGATCAGCGCGCCGAACGTGGCCCGCACGTTGACGGCGACCTCCGCCTCATCGCGCGCTGCGATCTCGGCGAGGTCGATGACCTCGACCGAGCGTGGCGCCACCGGCCGACCCTGCAGCTGCTGCGGCTGGCGGGGACCGGTCGCCGTGGCAAACCCGATGTCGACGATCGCCACCTCGTCGTACGGGTTCGTGAGCACGAGCTGCTCCACGCTGCCACCGGCGGTGAAGCCCTCGGCGACGTACCACTCGTCGGAGGTCCGCGTGGTGCAGGCCGCCACCGACACCGCCGCCGAGTCCCCGGCCGGGCTTTGCGCCTGCTGCTCCACCAGACCCCCTCCGCCCAGGATCTCGACCATCGCACTGACGAACGGCGCCGTGATCGCACCGCTGACGTCGATCGACGATCGCGAGTACGGCCCGATCGTCAACGACTGCTCGACCGCGTTGTCGGGACCAGCGAAGAGCGTGACGCGGGCCTCCATCGATTCGGCGCCGTCATTGGCGACGACGACGGCGCCGCCAACACCGGCCGCGCCGGTCGCCGGCACACCCGGGCAGAACCAGGTCGTCGTCAGGTCGCCCGGCGGGACAGCGGCCGGCATCCACGGCTCGCCGACCGTGGCGAACGTGGCGAGGGCAGACGGTTCGGTGTCCCGCGCCGCGAGGCCGACGAGACCGAGTGCGGCGACCGAGACCAGGAGCATCGGGATGCGCCGACGGTTCACGGCCCCGTCCCTCGCGGCACCTCAAACGGCCCGGGCGTGTGATCCCGGTCCGGCTCCACGCCGGCGGCATCGGTGCCGTCGTCCGGACCGGTGTCGCCCACATCGGAGTCGGCGGCATCGGTGTCGGTGCGGACCACCAGCGGCGCACGCCCGACGCCGAAGTGTTCGGCCTCGGCGGCCTGCTCAGACTCCTCGACGATCAGCTCGTCGACCCAGCCGTCGAAACCGTCGTGGGCGGTCGATGGCGGAGGCAGCGGCGCGCCCGGTTCGGCATCGAGATCGATCAGCGTCTCGTCTCGCGCTCTCGCCAGGCGCAGTCGCGCCGGGACCGCCAGCCGGCTGGCCGCGAGGAGCGCCAATGCCCAGAGCACCGCTTGCACCACCAGCCACCGGGTGCGCGACGACGGGTTCGAGTACTCGAGTCCGGCCGAGCCTCCAGCCGCGACGTCGTACGCCGTTGCCACCCCGAAGCTGCTGCGCCCGCTCACCGCCTGGTCCCCGACCGTCAACCGCCACGCCGGATCGAGCGCGATGCCGAAGTGGACGACACCGGGCGTCAGCTTGCCGGTGGCGAAGCGGCCGTCGATCGCGCCGGTCAGCACCGGCCCCGCCCCGCTGGTTTCGACGCCGGCCAGCGCGCGTAGCGAGTCCGTCGCCGCCGCGTCGGCCAGGGGCCCCTGCAGCTGGGCGACCGTCGGGATCGATGCCGTGTTCTCGTATCGGGCGAACGTCGAGGCGGTGATCGAGCGAACGAGGTCGAGCTGCCCGCCGAGCGAATCGAGCAGCCCCCGCGGCACCGGAAGCGGATCAGCCGACGTGGAGGTGACCCCGTCGACCAGTGGGACGACGACGTACCGCACGCCGAACGCGGCGAGCAACCTTCCGCCGCGCTGGGTCGATGACGTTGCGATCAGGTCGATGGTCTGGCGGAGCTGCTCGTCGGTCGCTTGGTCGGCCACCGGCCAGCGCCGCAGCAGATCGCTGCGCCCGCTGCCGACCACCGCCATGGCCACGCCATCACCGAGGTCGACCGTGGGGTACGGGATGAGGCGCGGATCGCCCAGGTACAGCACTCGATAGTCGCCGACCTCGGCGGCGGCGTCCAGCTCGCCCTCGATCAGTTCGATGGTGCTGACGCGAGGCAGGAACCACGATCCATCGAGGACGGTGAACACCGAGGGCGCGAGGCCGACGGCGACCGCCCCGATCGACAGCAGCCCGAGAGGTTGGCGCCAGCCGAACGTGCGGCCGGTGACGTCGGCACTGAAGGCGGCGATAGCCGACGCCGCCGAGAGCGCCAGCCCGAGCGCCACGGGGACGAGCAGCAGCCCGGACTCGGGCACGGCGAACGGGAGGGCATCACGATCCTGCAGCACGGCCAGACCGAGGAACACGACGATCAGACCCGAGGCCCGCGCCGCCCAGGTCAGGCGCCACGCCCGCGACACCGCCAAGGCGATGAGCACCGGCAGGTACAGCGCCACGGCCAGCACCTCGAACCGCGACTGACCGATCGCCATCGTCGCCGTGTCGACGAGGCCGCGCCCGAGCGGACCGGCCAGCGGCGCCGCCGTCAGGTCGTTCCACGACCACGTCCGCGCCCATGGAAGGTTGAGGGCGACGCCACCCAGCACGGAGACGATCCCGACGCCGGTCATCCACGCCGCAGTCCGCCAGCCGGCACCGACCGCCAGCGTCGTCAGTCCGAGGACGACGACGATCACGGCGAGGATGAGCACGACCGCCGGAGCGACGGCGACCGCCAGCCCGACCGCGATGACGACGAGCGCAGTCCGCCGCACGCGCTCCCGCCGCGACGGGGCGCTGACACCGTCGACCAAGTCGTCGACATCCGCCATCGGGTCCGCCGTGCCGATGCCGACCGCCGTGCGCAGCAGGTGCACGAACCACGGCACGGCGGCGTAGGCGACGAGGGCCGACAGTCGACCCGTCGAGATGATGCTCGGCAGCAGCGGAACGGCGGCATAGACGAGGAGCGCCGTGATCCGTGCCCGGTTCGTCGGGTACACCGTCGCCAGACGCCACATGCCCCAGACCCCGAGCACCACCAACCCGATCAGCAGCACGGTCAGGCCGGCACCCATCTTGAACAGCCACACGATGCTGGCGACCGACAGCACGGCCCAGCCGGTCGGGTTGGCGACGGTGCTGCCGAGCCCGCCTGGGTTCCAGGCCGTTGCGTAGTCGGAGAGGAGCCCTCGCGCACTGGAGGGCATCGGCAGCAGCTCACCGATGGGTGTGACCCGCGTGTCGATCAGCGTGCGGCTGGCCAGGACGATGGCGACGAGCACGACGATCCACATGACCGTGACGGCGAGCGAGCTCTCCCGCCAACGTCGCACGTTGGCCTCCGTGCCGATGTACGTGGCCGTGTCGCGCGATCGTCGAAACGAGGTGAGGCGGGCGCTGCCGCGGTTCTGCAGGCGGAGGATCTCGGTGTCGCCGACCCGCCGGAACTTGGCGACCGCGCCGCGGCGCGCCAGGATCGCCGGCGTGCGCGGGAGCAGCCCGAGGAGGGCGCGCACCGACGACCACGCCTCACCGAGGCGTCCCGTGAAGGCCCCGACGGCGAGTTCGGCGATCGTCAGCAGGAACATCTCCAGCCCGCGCACCGGCAGGCGGCCACCGCTCGTCAGCGTGACCACCGAGCGCATGCGGTGGCGCGACCGCAGGAGGTCGTGGCGCAGGTCCAGTCGGCGCACCTCCAGCTCTTCGCGGTGCCTGGCACGGGCTTGCGGGGCGACGACGACCCGCGCCCCGCTGAGGTGCACCCGCCAGCACAGGTCGACGTCGTCACCGTGGAAGCTGATCGCCGGATCGAACCCGCCGAGGGCGCGAAAGAGGTCGGCCCGCACGAGCACACACGCCGAGGGGAGGACGAAGACGTCGCGCACCCGGTCGTGCTGCTCCTGGTCGTACTCCCCCGGCTCGGTGATCGGGTCGATCTCTCCGAAGCGGTCGAGGCCGAGGCCGACGTGCTGGAGCAGGGCCGGGTCGTCCCAGGAGACGAGCTTCGGTCCGACGATGCCGGCGTTGGAGCGGTACAGCTCCTCGACCAGCAGGCGGATCGCCTCGCGTTCGAGGGCGACGTCGTCGTGGCAGAAGCAGAAGAAGCCGCTGTCGCCCTCGACCACGCGCAGCACCTCGTTGGCGGCTGCGCCGTAGCCGGGGTTGGCTCCGAGCTCTCGGATGAAGGCGTCGGGGAGGCGGGCGAGGATCGTCTGGCGCAGCGCAGCAGCCGTGTCACCGCGTGGATCGTTCTGGGCGGAGCCGGGGGTGACGAGGAACAGCGTCTTGAGATTGGGGTAGTCCTGCCCGGCGAGGGCAGCCAGCGACTCCTGGAACCACGGCCCGGGCGCGTGGACGACGACGACCGCGACGACGGGCGGCGCGAGCTGGGAGTCGGCGTCCACGGAGCAGCGAGGTTATCGGTCCCTGTCGGACGCCTACCGTCACCTGATCGTCACATTCCCGCAGAGGATCCAGTGGCGGTCGAACGTCCCTGGGGCGGGAGGACTGCGAGCCGATCCCGCAACGCGACCTTCTGGGCGCCTGCTCCGCAGCACGTGGCAGCGAACGCGCCGAGGATCGGCACGGTGCGGGTCAGCCCAGTGGGCGTTCCCCGACGTGCGGACTCCGACGGGATATCGTAACCGTCCTCGTGTCAAGGACGGTGACCGCTCGCACCCCGCTGCCCGAGGGCACTGTCCCGGTGGCAGCCGCGCTGCTCATCGCGGGCATCGCCACCTATGCCTTCTTCAAGGTCGGCACGTGGGCGGTCGGCGGGGAGGACGAGTTCAAGACGATCTCGTCGCTGTGGTTCGCCACGTTCGCGCTGGCCCCGGGGTTCTTCCTGCCGCTCGAGCAGGAACTTGGACGCGCGCTCGCCCACCGCCGGGCGGTCGGCCACGGCGGGCAACCCGTCGTCGCCCGCATCGCCAGGCTGGCCGTCGGTCTCTTCGCCATCGTCCTGCTCGTCGTACTCGCACTGAGCCCGCTGATCGCCACCCACTTCTTCGACGGCGACTGGGTGATGATGGCCGCACTCGTCGTCGCCTTCGCCGCCTACGCCCCCGCCCATATGGCGAGAGGCATCTGCTCCGGGTCCGGCCGCTTCCACGACTACGCCGTCGTGATGGGCGCTGATGGCGTCGTGCGGATCGCCCTGTGCGTGCTGCTCGCCGTCGTCGGCATCAGCGCTGCCGGCGCCTACGGGTTCGCTGTCGCACTCGCCCCGCTCGTCGGCGTCGGCTTCGTCTACTCCCGCGGGCGATTGGCGACGGCGGCCGGCCCGGAGGCGTCATGGGCGGAGGTCACGCCGAACCTCGGCTGGCTGCTGCTCGGCTCGGTCTTCGCGGCGACGCTGCTGAACGCCGGCCCGATCGCCACCACGCTGCTGGCCAGCGAGGCCGACGACGCCCGAGTGACGCAGTTCGCATACGGCGTCCTGCTCGCCCGCATCCCGCTGTTCATGTTCCAGGCCGTCCAGGCCGCGCTCCTGCCCCGACTCAGCCGGCTGGCCGCGAGGGGCGAACTGCTGGAGTTCCGCGCCGGGCTGAAGCGCCTGATGATGGTCGTCGCCGCCGTCGGTGTCGTCGGCACGGTCGGCGCGTTCCTCCTCGGCCCGTTCGTCATCGAGATCGTCTACGACGCCGACCTCTCCGGGCGCACGCTCGCCATGCTCGCCCTCGGCAGCGCGTGCTACATGGTGGCGCTGGCGCTCGCCCAGGCCGTCATCGCCCTCAAGGGGCATGCGCTCGTCAGCCTCGGTTGGATCACCGGTGTGGTCGCCTTCCTGCTGGCCACGTGGCTGAGCAGCGACGACTTGTTCAAGCGCGTGGAGATCGGCTTGCTCACGTCGTCCGTGGCGGCGATGACGACGTTCGCCATCACGCTGCGCTACAAGCTGGCCAGCGGCGTCGTGCCCGACACCGACTCGATGATGGACGCCATCACCGACATGCCGCTCGAGACCTGATCACACGGGAGCGTGCCCTCGGATCAGGGCAGGTCGATGTTCGCCTTCTTGGCCTCGGACTGCAGGTCGTGGGCGACCATCATCTTGACGAGTGTCGAGAAGTCGATCTCCGGTTCCCAGCCGAGGCGGGTGCGCGCCTTGCCGGCGTCGCCGATCAGCAGGTCGACCTCGGCCGGGCGGAAGAACTTGGGGTCCTGGCGCACGTACTGCGACCAGTCCGCGATGCCGACCTCGGCGAAGCTGGCAGCTACGAACTCCTCGACGCTGTGCGTCTCGCCGGTGGCGATGACGTAGTCGTCCGGCTCGTCCTGTTGCAGCATGAGCCACATCGCCCGCACGTAGTCGCCGGCAAACCCCCAGTCGCGCTTGGTGTCGAGCGGGCCCATGACCAGCTCGTGCTGCAGGCCGAGCTTGATCCGGGCGACGGCGTTGGAGACCTTGCGCGTCACGAACTCGATGCCCCGCCGCGGCCCCTCGTGGTTGAACAGGATCCCGCTGCACGCGTACAGCCCATATGACTCGCGGTAATTGACGGTGATGTCGTGACCGAACACCTTGGCGCAGCCGTACGGCGAACGGGGATGGAACGGCGTCAGCTCGGTTTGCGGCGACTCGCGCACCTTGCCGAACATCTCCGAGCTGGAGGCCTGGTAGAAGCGGATCGGGTTGTTCGCCGTGCCGCCGATCATGCGAATCGCCTCGAGCATCCGCAGCACACCGAGGCCCGTCGTGTTCGCCGTCAGCTCGGCCTGCGAGAACGACAGCGCGACGAAGCTGATTGCCCCCAGGTTGTAGACCTCGTCCGGTTGCGCTAGCTCGAGCGCGGCGACGAGCGACGGCAGGTCGGCAAGATCGCCGGGGACGAGTTCGACAAACGGCATCTCGTCGACGACCTGGGTGGCCTTGGGGTTGTTCTGCCCCTTGACCATGCCGTAGACGTCGTAGCCCTGCCCATGCAGGAACTCCGCCAAATGGCGGCCGTCCTGGCCGGTGATGCCGGTGATGAAGGCGCGGGGCATGGATCGCGGAGTCTACGGCCGCGCCAGCCCCGGTGCCCTGGGCGACGAACGTGTCCCGCCCGGTCAGCCCCCCGGCGGTCGGTAGTCGACGACCTTCGTCCCCGCCTCGTCCATCTCCGCCGGTGTCAACAGCACCACGGTCTCATAGCTCTTCAGGGCTCCCGACGCGCTGACGGTGGCGGCAACCGCGGCCGCCGTCGCGTTGTCGGGGACCTCGACGATCAGGTAGGCGTCGGTGTCACCGAACGCGAAGTGGAACGACTCGAGGCTGCCGCCGACGGAGCCGACGAACTCCCTCACGGCCTCGACGCGATTGCTGCCCCCTTCCTTGAGCACGCCCTTCAACCCGTCGCTGCTGTAGCACGCCTTGATCAGGTACTTGGCCACGATGCCTCCCTCGCTCGCCCCCTCGCTCAACACAACACCGTCGCGTGAACGGAGTCAAGAGCCCGCTGTCGTCGTCGCGCTCAAAGTTGCCAGATCAAAGCGGCACCAGCCCGACGGCGACGACGAAGTAACAGGCCCGTCGTCGAGACGATCAAGGACTTCGCCAAGCTCGAACGCATCCTTGCGGCGACCCTGATCCTGACGCCGGCGCTGCTGATACTCGTCGACGAGGGCGTTCACGTTGTTCTGGGCCGTGGTGCTCACGCCGATCACGACATCGTGTTGACTGGCGCGCGATGAGTTCGCGACGTGGAGGAGGTCACGACGGACATGACCATGACTGCGACACCTGACACGGCGACGAGCACGACGGACGCAATGGTGCTCGTCGGGACGACGAAGGGCTTGTTCACGCTGCGCTCCGGCGATGATCGTGGCCGGTTCGAACTGAGCGGGCCGACGTTTCCCGGCGAGGAGGTCTACGCGACGTGCATCGACTCGCGTTCGGGAGCGACGCGCCTGTTCACGGGATCGGTCAGCAATCACTGGGGCCCGGTGCTGCGTCGGTCCGACGACCTCGGGTCGACGTGGACCGAGGACGAGCGGGCGGCGCTGAGCTTCCCGCCGGGTACGGATGCATCGCTGGCCCGGATCTGGCAGCTCGCCTGCGGCCCTGGCGACGAGCCGGACGTCATGTACGCCGGTGTCGAGCCGGCGGCGCTGTTTCGCAGCGATGACGGCGGCCGCAGCTTCTCGCTCGTCGAGGGACTGTGGGACCACCCGCACCGCCCGCAGTGGCAACCCGGCGGAGGGGGTCTGTGCCTGCACACCGTCCTTGTGCACCCGCACGACGCGCAGCGCCTGTTGATCGCCATCTCGGCGGCGGGCGTCTACCGGTCAGACGACGGCGGGGCGACGTGGCGGGCCAGCAATCGGGGGATCGTCGCCGGTTTCTTGCCCGACGGTGACGATGTCGAGTTCGGCCACTGCGTGCACAAGGTGGCGCGCGATTCGGGCGACCCCGAGCGCCTCTACCTCCAACACCACGGCGGCATCTACCGCAGCGACGACGGCGGCGGCGCGTGGACCGCCATGATGGGGATCGCCGGGATGGACTTCGGATTCCCCGTCGTCGCCCACCCGGCGCAGCCGTCGACAGCGTTCCTGCTGCCACTGGAGAGCGACGAGTACCGCTGCACCCCCGACGGCCACTGCGTCGTGTGGCGCACCACGGACGCCGGCGCGTCGTGGGAACCGCTGACGACCGGGCTCCCGCAGCAGGACGCGCACGTCACCGTGCTGCGCGACGGGTTCACGACGGACGGGCAGGACCCCGCAGGGTTCTACTTCGGCACGCGCACGGGCGAGGTATACGCGTCGACCGACGACGGCGAGTCGTGGCAGCTCCTCGCCAAGCATCTGCCGCCCGTCGTGTCGGCGCGCGCGGCGCCGATCGTCGCCTGACGCCGATGCGCGTTCGCATCCGCGTCCCGACGCAGCTGCGCGACCTCGTCGCCGGCGCTACTGTCCTCGAGCTCGATGTCGCCTCCGACACGGACACCACCGCGACCGTCGAGACAGTGCTCGACGGCTTGGCCCGTGCGCACCCGGCACTCGAGCGCCGCATTCGCGACGAGCAGGGCAGGACGCGCCCGCACGTCAACGTGTTCGTCGGTTCCGACAACGTCCGTGACCGCAGCGGCACGGCAACGCCGATCGCCGCCGGCGATGAGCTGACCATCATCCCCGCCGTGTCAGGCGGCTGACCCTCGTCCGATTCGGGCGCGCAGCGGTCATCAGACGGGCCGTCAACGACCTGCACGAGAAGGTCCGTCGTGCGCAAGTCGGCGAAGCGATTGCCGAGTCGTACCGCACGACACCGCAGACGAGCGAGGACGACGCGCTGGCAACGGCGAACGCGATCGCCATGACCGAGGCCGAACCGTGGTAGCTCAGGGTGACCTGTGGCTGATGGAACCCCCCAACGGCAAGCGCCGGCCAGTCCTTGTCGTCTCCCGCAACGAGGCCATCCCTGTTCTCACCAATCTCCTCGTCGCTCCCGTCACGGGCACGATTCGGTCGATCCCGACATGCGTCCCGGTCGGGCAAGGCGAAGGGATCGACCACGACAGCGTCGCCACGTTTGACAACCTCGCCACCGTGCCGAGATCGTTGCTGACCATTCATCTCGGCTCGCTCGGCGCGGGCGGGCGAGCGCTGATGTGCGCGGCGTTGCGTGCCGTCGCCGACTGCTGAAGCACTTCCTCCAGTCGTCGAGGATTAGCGTCCGCCTCAGCACATGGAGCCGATCCGCCTCGCCATCGACGTCGGGCCGCTGCACGGCCATCGCACCGGCGTCGGTGTCGCCGTTGCCGAGCTGATCGCCGCGCTCGGGAATCGTCCGGACGTCCAGCTGCGCCCGTACGTGCTCAGCTTGCGCAGTCGCCCGGCTGCGCCGACACGCCGGCTGCCGCTGCCGGCCGCCCTCGCGCACCGGCTCTGGGCACGCGCTGATCGGCCGCGCGTCGACCGCTGGCTCGGCGACGCCGACGTGGTCCACGGCACGAACTACGTCGTCCCGCCGAGCCACCGGCCGCGCGTCGTGTCCGTGTACGACTGCTGGTTCCTCACCCATCCCGACCAGGCCTCGCCGGTCGTCCGCCGGGCCGGTGAGGTGCTGCGTCGCAGCGTGCGGGCGGGCGCCGTCGTCCACGCCTCGAGCGCGGCCACGGCGGCGGTCGTGCGCGACACGCTGTCCACGGATCGCGTCGTCACCGCCCATCTCGGACCGGTACCGGCCGGCGAGCGTGCTGGCGGGCGACCGCCGCAACGCTGGCTCGATGCGCTCGACGGCGCGCCGCTGGTGCTCGCCCTCGGGACGACCGAGCGGCGCAAGAACGTCCCCGCCCTCGTCGATGCGTTCGGGCGGGCGGGGGACGATCTCGGTACCGCCCGCCTCGTGTTGGCCGGCGCGCCCGGCGACGACGAGCCGGCCGTCGACGCCGCCGTGGCGCGGCTGCCGTCCCATCGGCGGCCGCTGATCGTGCGGCCGGGACCGATCTACGGGCCGACCAAGGCCTGGCTGCTCCACCACGCGACATTGCTCGCCTACCCCTCGCTGGACGAGGGCTTCGGGTTTCCAATCCTCGAAGCGCAGTCGGCAGGACTGCCCGTCGTGGCGACGCGCGCCGGATCGATCCCCGAGGTCGGTGGCGACGGCGTCGAGTTGGTGGACGGCGGCGACATTGACGCATTTGCCGCCGCGCTCGTGCACGTGGCGACCGACGACCGTCACCGCGAGGCACTCGTCGCCGCGGGGCGGGCCAACGTCGGGCGCTTCTCCTGGGCGGCGACAGCCGATACGCTGGTGCACTGCTATCGCGACATGGTGGAGCCGGGGTGACTGACCCTGACGTCGCCGTCCTCTGCGGCGGCGTCGGCGCGGCCCGCTTCCTGCGCGCCCTGTCGGCAGTCGTCGATCCGGCCACCGTGACCGCCATCGTCAACACCGGTGACGACACGGTGCTCCACGGCCTCGCCATCTCCCCCGATCTGGACACGATCGTCTACACGCTGGCCGGCGCCATCGATCCCGAGCGCGGCTGGGGTCTGGCCGGCGAGACGTGGCAGGCGATGGACACGCTCGCTCGGTATGCGGCGGCGACGAGATCGGGTTCCAGGACTACTTCGTGCGACTGCGTCACGACGTGGCGGTCGATGCCGTCCGCTTCGACGGTGCCGGTGCCCGCCCGAGCGAGGAGGTGACGACGGCGCTCACACGCGCCCGTTGCGTCGTCGTCGCGCCCTCCAACCCGATCGTGTCGATCGGGCCGATCCGTGCCCTCGACGGAGTCGACGCCCTCCTCGCGGCGCGCAGAGCTCGGGTCGTCGCCGTGTCGCCGATCGTCGGCGGGGCCGCGCTCAGAGGTCCAGCCGATCGTCTGCTGCGTGACCTCGGGCACGAACCCTCCGTCGCCGGCGTCGCCCGCCTCTACGCGCCGATCGCCGGCGTGCTCGTCATCGACCCCGTCGACGCCGACCTTGCGCCGGAGGTCGAGCGAGCCGGCATGCGCCCGCTCGTCGTCCCGTCGGTGATGCGTGACCCGGACACCGCCGCGGCGCTCGCACGGGCGACGATCAACGCGGTGGGCTGACGCTCAGCGGGCGCGTAGCTCGGTCAGCCCGTCGTCGAGCGACGTCCACGGGGACCAGCCGAGATGGATGCGGGCGCGGACCGCCGACAGCGCGAAGCGGCCGAGCTCGTCGGGGCGGGCGGGACCGAACGACGCGCCGACACCGTCGGGCGCGACGGCGGACCACAGCTCACGCAACGACGTCTGCACGCCCGTGCCGACGTTGACGACAAGTCCGCTCCCCCGCTGCCCGGCGCGAACGAGCGCGTCGACGGCGTCGTCGACGGACAGGAAGTCACGCGTCTGGCGACCGTCGCCGGAGAGGCGCGCCACCTCCCCACGAGCCGCGGCGTGCAGGCTGGCCGCCACGACGCCGCCCTCGGGACGCTGGCGAGCGCCGTACACGCTGGCGGCGGCGAGCGCGGTGAACTCGATCCCACACTGCTCCCGGTACACGGTAAGCAGATCGACGATCGCCTTGGCGACGACGCCGCGCACGCCGCGCGGCTGCAGCGGGCCTTCCTTGACCGGCACTTCACGCGCCGACGGGTAGCCGTAGATCGCCGTCGCCGGCAGCGCAACGACGACCTTCTCCACGCCACAGCGGCGGGCGGCATCGAGCACGGCGAGCATCGACGTGAACGAACGACCGTGGTCCAGCGCACCGGCACCGGGTCTCGCCAGCAGTGCGAGGTGAAAGATCTGCGTCGGCCGGCGCAGCGTGATCAACTCGGCCAACTCCGCCGCCGTCGCATCGAGCGTGTGGATGTGCAACTCGCTGCGGCCACGCGCAGCCGCCCTGGCGTCGGCCAGGTTGGCCAGCGAACCCGTCGACAGGTCGTCGACGACATCGACGGCGACGCCCTCGGCCACGAGGCGATCGACGAGGTGGGGGCCGATGAACCCGGCGCCGCCGACGACGAGGACCGGGCGACCGCCGACGGCGTCGTCGTCGGCCTCCGACGATGCGTCGGCATCGGCAGCCGGATCGGGGAGTCGCGCCCCGTCCAGGTGGACGCCGTCGGGCACGACCGCCGACGCGCCAATGACGCTGTTGCGCACCTCGGCGCGCGGCCCGACCGCGCCCATGACGATCGAGCGTTCGAGCACGGCGCCGGCACCGATGTCGGCGCCGGGAAGGACGAGCGAGGACGTCAACGTCGCTCCGCCGGCGACCGTCGCGCCGGCGCCGACGAGACTGTCGACGACGGTCGCC
>JBPCJW010000013.1:0-29723 GCA_051004915.1 Ilumatobacteraceae bacterium | reverse complement strand
TGCCGGTGACCTCAACCACCATGCCGGTGACCTCAACCACCATGCCGGTGACCTCAACCACCATGCCGGTGACCTCAACCACCATGCCGGTGACGACCACGACGACCGACGTAGGCGTCACGACGACCGACGTAGGCGTCACCACGACCGACGTAGGCGTCACCACGACCGACGTAGGCGTCACCACGACCGACGTAGGGGTCACGACGACCGACGTAGGGGTCACGACGACCGACGTTGGGGTCACGACGACCGACGTGGGTGTGACCACGAGTGGGCCTGGTACCCCCGGCACCTTCGCTCCGTCCGGCCCGAGTTTGCCGGCCACCGGAGCTGATCCATGGGTGGCGGTCTTCGCTTCGCTCCTGCTCGGCCTCGGCAGCTTCCTGCTGGTCGTCGGGCGTCGCGCACAGCGCTCCTAACTGGCCTTGCTCCAACCGAAGCGGCGGATCATCGGCGCAGGGCGCGTGCGCGGAACTGTTGCGCCCATAGTCTTGCGCCGGTGATCGCCGCGGTCGACGCCGACAAGCTGCGTGAGCTGCGGCGGATGAAGCTCGTCGCCCTGTCGTTCGTGCTCGTAGCGGCAGCCATCTACTTGGTCGCCCGGGCCAACGAGGACGGCGGCCCGGCCTGGGTCGGGTACGTGCGGGCCGGCTCCGAAGCGGCGATGGTCGGTGGGCTGGCCGACTGGTTCGCCGTCACCGCACTGTTCCGTCACCCGCTGCGCATCCCCATCCCGCACACCGCGATCATCCCCAACCGCAAGGACCAGATCGGACGCAGCCTCGGAGAGTTCGTCGAGGGGAACTTCCTCACGCCCCAGGTGCTGCTCGACCGGCTGCGCGGTGTGGGGATCGGTGAGCGTCTCGGCCGCTGGTTGGTCGACCCGGCCCACGCCCGCCACGCCACGGCGGTGATCGGCGACACGGTGCAGGGCGTGATCGAGGTGCTCGACGACCGCCACGTGCAAGAGGCGTTGGGCGGAACGGTCGAGCGTCGCCTGCGCTCGGCCAACGTGGCCCCGGTGCTGGCGCGCGTCCTCGACGCATCGGTCGACGGCGGCCACGTGCAGCGGCTGCTCGACGTCGGGCTGCAGGGTGCCCGCTCGTTCCTCAGCGAGCAGGAGCCGATCCTGCGCCAGCGACTGAGGGCCGAGTCGCCGTGGTGGGTCCCCGAGCCGGTCGACGACCGGGTGTTCAACAAGATCATCTCGGGTGTCCAGAAGTTCCTCGAGGAGATGCGGACCCAACCCGATCACGAGATGCGCCGCGTCGTCGACGAGCGGGTGCGCGTGTTCGCCGACCGGCTGCGCAACGACCCGGTGCTGATCGCCAAGGTCGAGGACCTGAAGGACGAGCTGATCTCGCACCCCGACGTCCAGGCGTGGATCGGGTCGCTGTGGGGGGAGCTGAAGCGAGGCGTCCTGCATGCGACGGGCAATCCGCAGAGCGACATCCGTCGGCGCCTTGAGGACGGGTTGGAACGGCTGGGTCAGCAACTGCTCGACGAGCTCAGCCTGCAGCGCAAGGTGGACGACTGGGTCGAGAGGTCGGTCGTCTACGTGGTCGAGCACTACCGCAGCGAGGTCGGCGACCTCATCGCCACCACCGTCGAGCGCTGGGACGCCCAGGACACCTCTCGGCGCATCGAGCTGCAGGTCGGCCACGACCTGCAGTTCATCCGCATCAACGGCACGGTCGTCGGCGCCCTCGTCGGCCTCGCCATTCACACGGTCGGGGAAGTGTTCCTCTAGTGGCCTCGCTCGCTCCGAAGACTCCACTCGCTCAGCTGGGTCGGGCAAGGCCGACCTGACCATTCGTGCTCACTGAGGGACGAACGCTCGGGGACTGTTCCGCTCACGTTTCCACTGCTACTGGCCGGTCATCGCCAACGGGTCGAGGATGCGCTCGGCTTCGGCTCGGTCGAGGACGCCGGCTTCGACCACGACGTCGACCAATGAGCGGCGTTGTTCGACGGCGGTGTGCACCAGCTCGGCGGCTTTGGCGTAGCCGATCACGGTGTTCAGCGCCGTCGCCAGCGCAGGGGTGCGCTCGGCGTACTCGCGGCAGCGCACCTCGTCGACCTCGATCCCGACCACGCACTTCGCCTCGAACGCCCGGCACACGTTGGCCAGCAACTCGCCGGACTGCAGTAGCGCCTCGGCCATCACGGGCAGGTACGTGTTCAACTCGAGGATGCCCTGCGAGGCGGCGTACGCGACCGTGGCGTCGTTGCCGAACACCCGCGCCGCCACCTGGTTGACGGACTCGCAGAGCACCGGGTTCACCTTGCCGGGCATGATCGACGAGCCGGCCTGCAGCTCGGGCAACAGCAGCTCGGCCAGGCCGCAGCTCGGTCCGCTGGCCAGCAGACGGATGTCGTTGGCGATTTTGGTGAGGGCGATGGCGATGCCGCGCAGCCCCGCCGACGCCTCGGCCAGCGCGCCCTGCCCGCCCATGTGGACCATCGGATCGTCGGTCGGTCGCAGCGGGAGCCCGGTCTCCTCGGCGAGGCGGGCGATGACCGAGCTGGCAAAGCCGTCCGGCGCGTTGATGCCGGTCCCGACGGCGGTGCCTCCGAGCGGCAGCTCGCCGAGGGCATCGAGGTCGGCGACCGATCGAGCCAGGGCCCGCTCCAGCAGCCCGGCCCACGCCGCGGCCTCCTGGCCGACGGTGACCGGCGTGGCATCCATCAGGTGCGTGCGACCGGCCTTGACGACATCGCGGAACCGACCTCCGAGCACTCGGAAGGCAGCGGCCAGCGATGCCACCGCCGGGTGCACCTCGGTGGACAGCAGGCGGGCGACGGCCAGGCGGATCGCCGTTGGCACAGTGTCGTTGGAGGACTGCGAGGCGTTGATGTGGTCGTTCGGGTGGGCCACCCGATCGTCGAGCGCTCGCCCGACGAGCGTGGCCAGCACCTCATTGACGTTCATGTTCGTCGACGTGCCGGATCCCGTCTGATAGACGTCGACGGGGAAGTGGTCGTCGAGCTCGCCGCGCTCGACGCGCAACGCGGCGGCGGTGATCGCCGCAGCCAGCTCCTCGTCGATGTCACCCGCACCGATCGACGCGTTGACGGCCGCGGCGTGGCGCTTGATGGTCGCCAGCGCCTGGGCGACCCGCACGTCGAGCGGCCGGTTGGCGATCGGGAAGTTGTTCCTCGCCAGCTCCGTCTGGGCACCCCACAGGCGTTCGGGCTCGGCACGGGCATCAGTCATGCAGCAACGCTACGGATCCCCCGCACTCTGCTGCCCGGCTCCCCGGGAAACTGCGACGAGGGCCGCACTCTGCGGCTGGTATGCGGCGCGCCCGTGACTGTCCTACATTGCGGGCCGACATGACCGAGGTCGACTGGTCCCGCTTCGACGCCGTGCTGTTCGACCTGGACGGCGTGCTGACGCCGACGGCCGACGTGCACGAGCGGGCCTGGGCGACGATGTTCGACGAGTTCCTGGCCAGCCACGGGCGGCCGGGCGAGGCGCCGTTCAGCACGGCCGATTACCACAGCTACGTCGACGGTCGACCGCGCTTCGACGGCGTGCGAACGTTCCTCGCCTCACGCGACATCACGTTGGCTGATGGCCGCGAGACCGACCCGCCAGGCGACCAGTCCGTCGGCGCGCTCGGCAACCGCAAGAACGAGGTGTTCAACGAGCTGTTGAGCACCGAGGGCATCGCGCCGTACCCCGGCTCGGTGCGCCTGCTCGACCAGCTCGTCGCCGACCGCAAGCAGATGGCCGTGGTGTCGTCGTCGCGCAACGCCCGCGCCGTGCTCGCGGCATCGGGTCTCGCGCCGCGCTTCACCGTCGTCGCCGACGGGTTGACGTTGTCCGAGCAGCACCTCGCCGGCAAGCCGGCGCCCGACCTCTTCCTGGCCGCCGCACGCCAGCTCGGCGTCGACAAGGAGCGATCCGTCGTGATGGAAGATGCGCTGTCCGGTGTCGCCGCCGGGCGGGCCGGGCCGTTCGGTCTCGTCGTCGGCGTCGACCGCGGCGCCGGCGAGCGGGCGCTGCTCGACAACGGCGCCGACCTCGTCGTCAAGGACCTCGCCGAACTGGTCACCCACCCGTGAGGGAGCGAGTCTTCGAGCGACCGAACCATCATGACGGGGCTCTTTGCTCTGCCCTCATCGGTGCACGGTCGGGATCACGAACGGCAGCTTTCGACGTCGATCGGACGGAGCACCGATGAGGGCGCGCGCCCCGCAGCACCTCGACCTGCACCGGTTCCCGATCGATCCGTGGCGGCTCGTCGAGAACGAGTACGACCGCAGCGACCTCGGGCTGACCGAGACGCTCTTCGCCATCGGCAACGGCTATCTCGGCATGCGGGCCAACCCCGAAGAGGGCCGCAACGCGTACAGCCATGGCACCTACGTCAACGGCTTCCACGAGACGTGGAACATCCACCACGCCGAGGAGGCCTTCGGGTTCGCCAAGACCGGCCAGACGATCGTCAACGTGCCGGACGCCAAGCTGATGAAGCTGTACGTCGACGACGAGCCGTTGCTCCTCAGCACGGCCGATCTCGACGAGTACGGACGGGTGCTCGACTTCCGGGGCGGCACGCTGTGCCGCAACCTCGTGTGGCGCACACCGGGGAGCAAACGGGTGCGGGTGCGTTCGGAGCGCTTGGTCAGCATGGTCCACCGCCACCTCGCCGTGCTGACGTTCGAGGTCACCGCGCTCGACGGTGCCGCGCCGGTGGTCATCTCGTCGCAACTGCTCAACCGTCAGGACGGCGAGGACGAGTACCACGTGGCGTCGGCCGCCCTCGGGCATCCCGACGACCCACGCAAGATGCGCACGTTCGACCACCGGGTGCTCGTCCCCCGCCTGCACCGTGAGCACGACGGCGAGGTGGTGCTCGGGTATCGATGCGCCAACAGCGGGATGACGTTGGCCGCCGCCTATCGCCACATCATCGAGACCACGGCGCCACACCAGGTCGAGACGGCAGTCGGGCCGGACCTGGCCAAGACCGTCGTGACCGCCCGTCTGGAGACGGGGCAGTCGATCCGCCTGGTCAAGTTCGTGTCGTACCACACCTCGACGGGGGTGCCGGCCGAGGAATTGGCCGACCGGTGCCATCGCACGTTGCAGCGAGCGGAGATCGAAGGCTCGGCGAAGATCCTGACCGACCAGGAGGAGTGGCTGGCGGACTTCTGGGAGCGCAGCGACGTCGAGCTGCTCGGCGACGACGCCGGCCAGCAGGCCGTGCGCTGGAACCTGTTCCAGCTCGCCCAGGCCAGCGCCCAGACCCAGGAGCAGGGCATCGCCGCCAAGGGCGTCACCGGTGGTGGCTACGAGGGCCACTACTTCTGGGACACCGAGACCTATGTCGTGCCGTTCCTTGCGTACACCAGCCCGGAGATGGCGCGCAAGCTGCTGCGCTTCCGTTGGCGGCAGCTCCCGCAGGCCCGCCAGCGGGCGGCGGAGGTCAACCAGATCGGCGCGCTGTATCCGTGGCGCACGATCAACGGTGAGGAGGCGTCGGCGTACTACGCCGCCGGCACCGCGCAGTACCACATCAACGCAGCCATCGCGTTCGCCCTCAAGCGCTACCTCGACGCCAGCGGTGACATCGTCTTCCTCGCCGGCGAGGGCGCCGAGCTGCTCGTCGAGACGGCGCGCCTGTGGGAGGACCTCGGCTTCTACGCCGTCAACGGCGAAGCGGTGTTCCGCATCCACGGCGTCACCGGCCCTGACGAGTACACGACCGTCGTCAACGACAACCTGTACACGAACGTCATGGCCCGCTTCAACATGCGCTATGCGGCACGGGTCGTCGACATGCTGAAGCAGTGGGATGTCGATGCGTTCGCCAGCCTTGCTCGGCGGGTGCGCCTCGAACCAGGGGAGACCACGCGCTGGATCCGCGCCGCCGACTCGATGTTCCTGCCCTACGACGAGGGGCTTGGCATCCACCCGCAGGACGACAACTTCCTCGAGCGCGAGCCGTGGGACTTCGAGGGCACGCCCGCCGAGCACTATCCGCTGCTGCTCCACTACCACCCGCTCGTGATCTATCGCCACCAGGTGCTCAAGCAGGCCGATGTGGTGCTCGCGATGGCGCTGCGCAGCGACCAGTTCCCGCTCGACGTGCGGCGCCGCAACTTCGACTACTACGACCCGATCACCACCGGCGACTCCTCGCTGTCGGCCTGCGTGCAAGCGATGGCCGCAGCGCAGATCGGCTACGACGATCTCGCCGTCACGTACTTCCGGGAGACGTTGTTCGTTGATCTCGCCGACACCCACGGCAACGCCAACGACGGCGTGCACGTGGCCTCCGCCGGCGGGGTGTGGGGCACGATCGCGTTCGGGTTCGCCGGGCTGTTCGACTCGGGCACGTCGCTGCAGTTCACCCCGAGCCTGCCGGCGGCATGGGAGGGCATGCGCTTCC
Organism: Ilumatobacteraceae bacterium; assembly: GCA_051004915.1. Lineage (GTDB taxonomy): Bacteria > Actinomycetota > Acidimicrobiia > Acidimicrobiales > Ilumatobacteraceae > JALZMG01. The sequence continues at coordinate 23,316 of JBPCJW010000013.1, read as the reverse complement.
GCATGCAGCGCCACGGGGCGAGGATGATCGTCGAGCTGGATGCCGACGGGTGCACCGTGACGGCGATCGACGGTCCACCCATCCCGCTCGATCTCTGCGAGGGCGACGAGCGGCGCACCGTCCTGCTCGAACCGGGCAACACCCAGCGGATCCCCCGCGTCAGGCTGCCCGCTCCGACCTGACCCGTCGCGATGAGCGATGAGTGGTCATGGGACGCTCATCGCTCATCGCGCTCGTCGTTGCGCCGGCCGGTGGCCGCGGCCGTGGATGACAGCGATGGCGGCGCCGGTCGGCGCTGGCGGCGAGAACGACTCGGCGCGGATCGAGCGGCCCATGGCGATCCGGTCGTGCCCGGTCGCCCAGCGGCGCGCCAGCCAGCGGGGGATCACGAGGTCGGCCTGCAGCAGCACGGGTGACCGCAGCAGCGTCGCCCGCACCGCCTCGGCCGCGGTCCATGGCGGGTTGGCGACGACCCGGAACGGGTGGGACGGGAGGTGCAGCGCGTGCAGGTCGAGTTCGATGACCGTGACCGGGTCGTCGGCGAAGCGCCGCCGCAGCGTGTCGGCGCGGCCGGCGTGACACTCGACCGCGATGACGCGTGCACCGGCCGCGACCAGTGCGGCGGTCAGTGCTCCCGTCCCGGCGCCGAGATCGACGACGAGGTCGCCGTCGCCAATGTCGGCTCCGGCGACGATCCGCCGGGCCGTGGATGGATCAAGCCGATGCCAGCCCCAGCGGAGCCGTTCCGGCGCCGGTCGCCCGGACACGGCGGACCATCACGCAGCACGTCGTCATGACGGCGAGCCTGTCACACGTCGATCCAGGTTGATCCGAGGGTTTCCACGCACCGGAGGGTTTGCTGCGCCCCATCCGGCACGAAACGCCTCGGACCAGCAGACCCTCGGGGGATGTCAGGCGACGGCGAGTTCTTCCTTGCGCTCGGCGACACGGCGGGCGACGCGGCCGCTCTTCACGAGTCGCGCCATGAGGCGGTCGCGGGCCTGCTCCGCATCGGCGTCGAGGCCCTCGAGGTGCTCGATGTCCCAATGCCGCTCGACGACCGGGGCGAGGATCTGGTTGTGGTGGATGGCCAGGTCGTACACACCGGCCTTGGCGATCGCCCTGGCGTGGGCGGCGAATCCTGGAATGCCGGCGCCGGGCATCTCGAAGTCGACGACCTGGCGTTCGATGGCCTGCATCAGGGCACTGGGGTCGATCGCGATGGCCGCCGTCACGAGGTCGCGGTAGAAGAGGTGGTGCAGGTTCTCGTCGGCGGCGACGCGCATCATCACCGCATAGCCAGCCTCGTCACCGATCATCCGCCCGGTGTTGCGGTGGGCGATCCGCGTCGCCAGCTCCTGCAGCGCGACGTACACGACGCCGTCGGCAGCCGAGCGGGGCTCGGGGATGATGCCGCCCGACACCTGCGCCATGCGCGAGCGCTCGAGGTCGACCGGGTCGACCGCCCGGGTGACCATCAGGTACCCGTAGATGGCCATCGAGTGACGACCTTCCTCAGCCGTCCAACGCCGGGCCCACGTCCCCCAGATCCCGTCGGCGCCGAACATTCGCTCGATGGTGCGGAAGTAGTAGGGCAGGTTGTCCTCGGTCAGCAAGTTGACGATCAGCGAGCTGCGCACGGCGTCGTTGAGGGACGCCCCGGCGAGGTCGGCGTCGCGTTCGTCCCACGCTCGATCCGGTTCGGCGTCGCGGCCCCGGCTGTACGGGACCAGCTCGTGAGGGAACCACTCCTTGGTCGTCGCCAGGTGGCGCTCGTACAGGCGCTCGACGGTTGGTTCGAGTGCGAGCAGCAGGGCGTTGTCGTCCATCAGGGCAGCCTACCGACCGACCAGTAGGTAGACCCTCTGCCGGTCGTCCTCGGCCGGCACCACCCCGCACCGTCCGGGGCGTGGTGCGGGCCATGATGTCGCGATGGACGTGGACGTCGATCGGGGCGACATCGTCCGGGTGTTGCGTGGCGCCGGTGCGTCGTTCGCATTCCTCTTCGGGAGCCGGGCGCGGGGGACGGAACGGGTGGACTCCGACGTCGACGTCGCGGCGTGGTGGCGGCTGGATCCGCCAGCGCCGTGGACCGTTCCGGTGCCCGCCGGCGTCGACCTCGTCGTCCTCAATGGGGCGCCGCTGGAGCTGGCCGGGCGCATCGCTCTCGAAGGCGAGGTGCTGTTCGACGACGATTCCCCCGCCCAGGTGCTCTGGACGGCGACGACGCGCAAGATCTGGCTGGACGAACGTCCCCGCTTCGAGGCCGCCCACCGCCTCTACCTGCAGTCGGCGTCGCGTGGTTGACGAGGGCCGCGTCGTCCGTCTCCTGCGCGGCATCGACGAGCGGATCAGTCGTCTCGCCGAGCAACGCGCCGTCGTCGCTTCCCGGCGGGCGGACCCGCTGTGGCTGGACGGCATCAAGTACCTCTTCATCACGGCGATCGAAGGCTGCGTCGACGTCGCCCACCACCTCGCCGCTTCCGAGCGCTGGGGTGCGGCGGACACCAACGCCGCCGTCTTTGCCTTGCTCGCCCGACACGGCGTCGTCAGCACCGAGTCAGCCGGCCAGCTAGCGGCCGCCGTCGGTTTGCGCAATGTGCTGGTGCACCGCTACGCAGACGTCGACGACGAGCTCGTCATCGCTGGGCTCAACGAGCTCGACGACTTGACCCGGTTCGTCCAGCAGGTCAGCTCATGGCTGCTTGCCCAGCACGATTGAGACTCGTGCCGATGAAGGCGTGCTGGGCCAGCGCTGGGCTGGGTCAGCCCGTCTCGACCTCGGTTTCGTCGAAGCCGGCGGCGCACACCGCGTCCAGCACCGCGCGGGCGTGGTCGCGGCTGCGCACCTCGAACGTGGCGTGCACGCCCGTCTCGCGCACGTGCAGGTCGACGCCCTCGCGGAGGTGATCGACCTCCAGCAGGTTGGCGCCCGCCCCGGCGAACGCGCCGAGCCAACGGGCCAGGCTGCCGGGGCGATCGTCGATCGTCGCCGTGACGACGAGCCGTCGCCCGGCATCGGTCTCGTGCCGTCGGATCAGGCCGGGCACTATGCCGAGGTCGACGTTGCCCCCTGAGAGCACGATGCACGTCGTGCCGTCCTCCGGCAGGTCGATGAGTCCCGAGGCGACTGCGGCCACACCGACGGCGCCCGCTCCCTCGACGTACAGCTTGGCGCGATCCATCAGCAGCACCATGGCATCGGCAACGGCGTCCTCGTCGACGGCCACGACACCGTCCAGCCACCGCTCGACGAGTGGGCCGGTGAGCCCGCCAGGGCGCTTGACGGCGATCCCGTCGGCCAGCGTCGGGATCGGTCCCTGCGGCGCAGCCCCACCCGCGTATGGCGCGCACACGCTGGCCTGCACCCCGATGATCGTCACCGCTGGCAGCTTCGACTTGACGGCGATGGCGACGCCGGACGCGAGCCCGCCGCCGCCGAGCGGAACGACGACGCATGCCAGGTCGGGCAGGTCCTCGACCAGTTCCAGCCCGAGCGTTCCCTGGCCAGCGACGACGGCGGGGTCGTCGAACGGATGGCAGAATGCCATGCCCCGCTCGCTCGCCTGCGATCGGGCAGCGGCGACGGCTTCGTCGAGGGACGCGCCGAACTCGACGACGTTGGCGCCATAGGCGCGACACGCCTCGATCTTGCTGATCGCCGCGCCGACCGGCACGAAGATCTCGCACGGCACGCCGAAGTGGCGGGCGGCGAACGCCAGAGCCAGGGCGTGGTTGCCGGCGCTGCCGGCGGTCACGCCGCCCGCCGCGTCAGCGCCGAGCGACGCCAGCTTGCTCATCGCGCCGCGCAGCTTGAACGCGCCGGTGCGCTGCAGGCTCTCGGCTTTGAGGGCGACCGTGTAGCCGGTCTGTTCTGACAGCGCCGGTGACGACAGGACCGGCGTGTGCTTGGCCACCATCGACGTGACCGCTCTCGCCGCCACGATGTCTTCGAGCCCGACCGTCTCGGCAACACCCATCCCGATCCGAAGCTACCGGTACCGCGTTTGTGCGCTGGCCGTCGGTCGGGCGTGCGCCAGCGAACAAACGCGGATTCGGGCCGTGGCGCGGTCGAAGGCCCTGGTACCGCGTTTGTGCACCGACCGTCGGCCCGGCGTCCGCCAGCGAACAAACGCGGATTCGGGCCGTGGCGCGGTCAAAGGCCCTGGTACCGCGTTTGTGCACTGGCCGTCGGCCGGACGTGCGCCAGCGCACAAACGCGGTGGGTACCGTGGCGTCCGTGCGTGCGCTCGTGGTCGGCAACGGTCACGACTTCGATCCGGGGTTCGTGGGGCACCGGCTGCGCGAGCACGGCTACGCCTTCACCGAGCTGCATCGGGAGCACCCCGACCGGTGGCCGGCCCTCGCCGACGTCGACCTGATCCTGACCCTCGGCTCGGAGTGGCACGCCTACGAGCCGGCGACGTCCGAGTTCGTCGAGGCGGAAGCCGCGCTGGTGCGCAACGTCGTCGCCCAAGGCCGACCGCTGATCGCCATCTGCTTCGGCGCCCAGGTGCTGTCGCTCGCCCTCGGCGGGCAGGTCACGCGCACCCCGGCACCGGAGATCGGGTGGTGCGAGGTCGAGGTGAAGGATCCCGAGGTCCCGGCGTCCGGTCCGTGGATGGAGTGGCATGACGACGTCTTCACGGTGCCCGAGGGCTTCGACGAGCTGGCCACTTCCGGCACCGGGCCGCAACTGATCCGCAGTCGCCGGGTGCTGGCCACACAGTTCCACCCGGAGGCGACCGAGTCGATGATCGCGTCGTGGCTGTCGCAGGGCGGGGCCGAGCAGCTGCGCGAGCGCGGTGGTGACCCCGACCAGCTCCTCGCCGAGACCCGGACACAGGTCGTCACGAGCAAGACCCGCGCCGCCCGCCTCGTCGACTGGTTCCTCGCCAGCGTCTGACCCGGCCTGACCCGCCGGGAGCCCGTCCCTGCTAGGTCCCGAAACCCCAACCTTGGTAGCGTCGGCGGCCGATGTCGTCCTTCCTCCGGGACTACTTGACCGTCGTCTGGTTTGGCCTCGCCGCGCTCCTGCTCGGCGGGTTGCTGCTCGGCGTGGCCTCGCTGATCCGACCCAACCACCCGAACCCGTCGAAGCTGATGGCCTACGAGAGCGGCGTCGACCCGGTCGGCATCGGCTGGTCGCAGAGCCAGATCCGCTACTACGTGTTCGCCCTGCTCTTCGTCATCTTCGACGTCGAGGCCGTGTTCCTCTTCCCATGGGCAGCCTCCATCGAGCGCTACGGCACGTTCGGCCTGGTCGTCATGCTCGCCTTCATCGTGTTGCTGCTCGACGGCCTGCTGTACGCGTGGAAACGGGGTCTGCTGCGGTGGGTCTAGTCGACCGCGGCCGCATGCCGAGTGCGATCACCAAGCTGATGAACCTCGGTCGCTCTTACTCCATGTGGGTGTACCAGTGGGGTCTCGCCTGCTGCGCCATCGAGATGGGGGCCGCCTTCGCCTCGCCCCGCTACGACGTCATGCGGCTCGGGGTCATCCCACTGCCGGCCAGCCCCCGCCAGGCCGACCTCGTCGTCATCTCTGGCACTGTGACGGACAAGATGGCGCCGTCGATCCTGCGCCTGTGGGAGCAGATGCCCGAGCCGAAGTACGTCATCTCGATGGGCAGCTGCGCCAACTGCGGCGGTCCCTACTGGGACAGCTACTCGGTGACCAAGGGGGTCGACCAGATCATCCCCGTCGACATCTACGTGCCCGGCTGCCCCCCTCGACCGGAGGCGCTGCTCGAAGGGATCGTCCTGCTGCAGCAGCGGATCAAGGACGAAGACGTCGTCGCCAAGTGGCGCGGCGAGGGTCCCGAGGTGGTCGCCCGCCGCGAACCAGTCGTCGTCGGCGGTGGTGCGATTGAGTGACACCGCGACCGAGACCGAGGCCGAGCCGCAGGCGCTCCCCGGCGACGGGCTGCGCGAGGGCATCGTCGACGACCTGCGGCGGCGCATCGGCGAGTCGCTCGTCGACACCGTGCTCAAGCCGAACGACGACCTGTGGGTGCGCGTGGCGACCGACGCCTGGCGCCAGACCGGCGAGGCGCTGCTGGCGATCGGCTTCGACTACTTCTGCTTCCTCTCGGCGCTCGACTGGATGCCTTCGCCGTACGGCCGGGGAGAGGACGACCCGACGCAGCCGCCACCCGAGCGCTCGACCGACGTCGTCCACGGCCTGGTCGGTGGGGACACCCGCTTTCAGCTCCTCGCCCGGGTGACCGACACCCGCCGCCACGTCGGCGTCACGCTGAAGGTCGACGTGCCGGACGACACGATGACCATCGACTCCTGGTTCGCCGTGTACGCCGGTGCCAACTGGCACGAGCGAGAGACGCACGAGATGTTCGGCATCGCCTTCGCCGGACACCCGGACCTGCGCAACATGTACCTGCCGACCGAGTTCGAGGGGTATCCGCTGCGCAAGGACTTCCCGCTGCTCGCCCGCATGGTCAAGCCGTGGCCGGGGATCGTCGACGTCGAGCCGATGCCCGCCGAGGACCAGCCGGCGCAGGACGAAGTCGCGGGCGAGGTCGCACCGGACAACCCGACGCCCGAGCAGTCCGACGGCGGTGTGGGTGCTCCTCCGGCCGAGGACGTCGCCGAGGAAGCCGCCCTCGAGCACAGCGTCGAGGAAGCTCCCGACTCGTCCGAACCGGAGCTCGAGACGGCGACCGACCCGGACGACCAACCATGACCGACCTCCTGACGCGACGCGAGCAGCTGGCGTACATCGCCGGGCAGGCCGCCGACGCGCGACTCAACGTCGAGTTGGAGACCGAGGGCATGACCCTCAACATCGGGCCGCAGCACCCGGCGACCCACGGCACCCTGCGGATCATCGTCCGCCTCGACGGCGAGCAGGTCGTGTGGGCCGAGCCGTCGTGCGGCTACATGCACCGGGGCTACGAGAAGCTGACCGAGGTCCGCACGTACCCGCAGATCACCACGCTGGTCAACCGCATCGACTGGCTCGGCAGCTTCGCCAACGAGGTGCCGTTCATCCTCGCCGCCGAGAAGCTGATGGAGATCGAGGCGCCGCCCCGCGCCCAGTGGCTGCGGACGCTCCTGTTCGAGCTGTCCCGGATCGCCAACATCGTGCTGTTCCTCGGAGACCTCGGCGTGCAGCTCGGCGCCGTGACGCCGGCGTTCTTCGCCTTCCGCGATCGCGAGCACGTGCTCAACCTCATCGAGGGCGCCACCGGCGGCAGGTTCCACCCGAACTTCGACCGCATCGGCGGCCTCAAGGAGGATCTTCCGAAGGGCTTCATCGACGAGACCCGCGTCGTGATGAAGAAGATCCGCGGGTTCTGCGACGAGATCGAGGATCTGCTCATCGGTGGCGAGATCTTCCAGGCCCGCACCCGCGGCGTCGGCATCATCCCGCGCGATGTCGCGCTGCAGTACGGGCTGTCCGGCGCCAACCTGCGGGCGAGCGGGGTCGACTGGGACCTGCGCCGCGACCAGGTGCTCCCACTGGCGTGGGACAAGGTCGAGTGGCGGGTGTGGACGCACCCGGACGGCGACAGCTTCGCCCGCTGCTGGGTGCGTCTGCAGGAGACGCGGGAGGCGACGAAGATCGTCGACCAGCTCGTCGACGGGCTGCCGTCCGGGTCGATCATGGCCAAGGTGCCGCGCATCATCAAGGTGCCGGCGGGCGAGGCGTGGGTGTCGACCGAGAACCCGCTGGGCGAGATGGGCTACTACGTGGTGTCGAAGGGTGACCTCGGGCCGTTCCGGGTGAAGATCCGCTCGGCGAGCTTCAACAACGTCTCGATCACGCCGTGGCTGCTGCGCGGCGTGTACGTGCCCGACATCATCACGATCCTGGCCAGCCTCTACTTCATCCTCGGCGACATCGACAGGTGACGGCGGTGAGCCTGGCGATCGAGATCCCGTATTGGGGGCAGTCGCTGCTGCGCGTGCTGGGCGGCGTCGTCGCCGTGCTGTTGCCGGCCGGCACGATCGTCTACGTCTTCCTGTTCAAGATGATGTCGTTCATGCAGAGCCGACTCGGCCCGATGGAGGCCGGTCCCTACGGCTCGATGCAGCTGTTCGCCGAGGTCGGCAAGTGGCTGCAGAAGGAGGACACGGCGCCTGCCGCCGCCGACCACCGCATCTTCAAGCTCGCCCCGCTGATCGTCCTGGTGTCGACGTTCCTCCTCGTGGCAGCCGTCCCGTTCGGACCGGACGCGTGGCTGACCAACTTCGACGCCGGGATCTTCTACGCCCTCGCCGTGTCGTCGATCAGCGTGCTCGGGATCCTCATCGCCGGCTGGTCGAGCGCCAACAAGTACTCGCTGCTCGGCGGGCTGCGCGCCGCCGGCCAGCTGATCGCTTACGAGCTGCCGCTCGTGCTGGCCGTCATCGGCGTGGTCATCCAGGCCGGCTCGATGAACATGCAGCAGATCATCTTTGCCCAGAACGCTGGGTCGATCTTCGGCTTCGACGGCCTCGGCAACCCGTACATCCTCACCCAGTTCGTCGGCTTCCTCGTCTTCATGATCGCCGTGCAGGCCGAGCTGACCCAGCCGCCGTTCGACATGCCGATCGCCGAGTCCGAGCTCGTCTCGGGCTACATGACCGAATACTCGGGCTTCCGCTTCCTGATCTTCTTCATCGCCGAGTTCGCCACCGTCGGGGTGTTCTCGCTGATCGCATCGGTCCTCTTCCTCGGCGGATGGGGTGTCCCGTTCGCCTGGTTCGGATGGGACACGATCGACGACGTCGACAACTGGATGAACGTCGGCGGCCCGCTGATCCTGTTCACCAAGATGATGGTGCTGTCGTTCCTCATCATGTGGGTGCGCTTCAGCGTCCCGCGCTTCCGCGAGGATCAGCTGCAGAGGTTCGCCTGGAAGGTGCTCATCCCCTTGGCCCTCGCCAACATCGTCGTCACCGCGATCATCAAGGTGGCCGTCTAGTGGCCTCGCTCGCCCGAAACTCGCCCGACTCGGCGGTGACTCGTCGCTGCGCTTCCCTCGCCACATGTCGGCGCACGCTCGCTGCGGCGGGGGCCAAGCCGTCGATCGGGGTGTGCTGATGGCGTTCGGGACGAAAGGCAAGCGCATGCCGGGTCTCCTGAAGGGGATGGGCGTCACGTTGAAGACGCTCGGACGCACCGTGCGCCACGGCGCCGACACGGTGCAGTACCCGCACGAGAAGGAGGCGCCGCCGACCCGGGCGCGCGGTGTCATCGCGCTGCGCGAGGACAACTGCACCGTGTGCATGCTGTGCGCCCGTTCGTGCCCGGACTGGTGCATCTACATCGAGGGGCACAAGACGCTTGCGCCGCCTCGCCGCGCCGGCGGCAAACCGCGGTCGGTCAGCCTGCTCGACCGTTTCGACATCGACTACGCGCTGTGCATGTATTGCGGGATCTGCGTCGATGTGTGCCCGTTCGATGCGCTGTTCTGGAGCCCGGAGTACGAGTACTCCGAGCCGCGCATCGCGGACCTCCTGCACGACAAGGACAAGCTCGGCGAGTGGATGGAAACGGTGCCGGAAGCCCCCGAACTGGAAGCCGGTGCCGAGCGAGGCAAGAAGTGACGTTCACGCCCAGCGTGCTCGCGGAGCTCGCGGTGGTGCACGCGGGCTGCGGCACGAACGCTCGAGAGCTGTGTGGGTCACCGTTCTCGCGGTCGTTGGCGGGATCGGTGTCGCAAACGAGTGGGGGAGGTGGTCGGTGATCGACACGATCAACGTCGCGCAGAACGTCGGGTTCGGGATCATCGCGGCGGTGATGATCTTCGCCGCGCTGTCCGTGGTGTCGACCTCCAACGTCGTGCACGCCGCGCTCTGGCTCGTGCTCGTGTTGGCCGGCGTCGCCGCCCAGTACGTCCTCGCCGCCGCCGAGTTCGTCGCCGTCAGCCAGGTCCTCGTCTACGTCGGCGCGGTGATGGTGCTGTTCCTGTTTGGCATCATGCTGACCCGCGCCCAGATCGGCCCGGAGCGTGGGCTGAACAACCGCAACTGGGCCCTCGGCGTCCCTGTGGCGGCCGTCCTGCTCGGGCTGCTGGCGTACGTCGTGATCGATGCCTTCGAGGATCAGACCCTCCCCGACCGCGGCCCTGCGCCGACCGAACGGATCGCCGACGGCGTGCTGTCGCCGTACCTCGTGCCGTTCTTGGCGATCTCGTTCATCCTGCTCGCCGCCGCAATCGGCGCCATCGTCCTGGCCCGCAAGGATTAGTGATGGTCTGCAACTCGAACTGGGCGGGATCCGTGCCGACAGTTGGCGCGATTCCCGCCCAGAAGTGCCCGTGGCACGATTCCCGCCCAGATGGGGGAGCGCGCGCATGCTGACGGTCAACTTCCTGCTGCTCGGCGCAGTGCTGTTCTGCATCGGCGTGTTCGGGGTGATCGCCCGGCGCAACGCCGTGATGGTGCTGATGTCCGTCGAACTGATCCTCAACGCCGTCAACCTCAACCTCGTCGCCTTCGCACTGCTCCACGGCAACGTCGATGGGCAGGTCTTCGCGCTCTACGTCATCGCCGTCGCCGCCGCCGAGGTCGGCGTCGGCCTCGCCATGGTCCTCCTCGTCTACCGCAACCGCCGTTCGATCTCCCTCGACGATCTGAGCGAGATGAGCGGATAGGTGGTCGGCGCGACGACGAGCGGCTGGTTCCTCGAGAACGCCTGGCTGATCCCGGTCATCCCCGGGCTCGCCTTCTTCATCATCATCCTGTTCGGCAAGCGGTTGCCGATGAAGGGGTCAGAGGTCGGCCTTGCCTCGATGGCTGCGGCGACCGTGCTGTCGGTCGGCGCCCTGTACCAATGGATCCAGCGCACCGACGCGGCGGCCGGCCTGGAAGGCGAGACGGGCCCGTTGCGCATGCTCTCGGGCTTCGCCCGCAGCATCGCGGCCAGCGAGGGCGGCGAGGCCGAGCCGTTCGTCGAACCGATCATCCGGCAGTGGACGTGGTGGCAGAACGCGGGCTTCGAGTTCGGTGTCGGTCAGCACATCGACGGGTTGTCCGTGATGCTGCTGTTCCTCGTCACGTTCATCTCGCTGCTCGTGCAGATCTACTCACTGGAGTACGTGCGGGGCGATCGGCGGTACACGCACTTCTTCGCCGCCATCACGCTCTTCTCGGCCGGCATGCTCGTGATGGTCCTCGCCGAGAACATGGTCCAGCTGATCCTCGGCTGGGAGATCATGGGCCTCTGCTCGTTCCTACTGATTGGCCACTGGTGGGAGGAGGAGGCCAACGCCCGCGCCGCGCTGAAGGCGTTCTTCACCGTCCGCATCGGCGACGTCGGCCTGCTCGTCGGCACCGCCATCTTGTTCTTCGGTGCCAACACCTGGTCGCAGGAGAACCTCGGGACAAGCGGGTTCAGCATCCAGGGCATCTCGGGATGGGCGCTGTCGGGCGAGGCCGGCAGCAGCCAGGTCCTCCTGTGGGGTGCGGTCGCCCTGTTCATCGCCGCCATCGCCAAGAGCGGCCAGTTCCCGCTGCACACGTGGCTGCCCGACGCGATGGCCGGACCGACCCCTGTTTCCTCGCTGCTCCATTCCTCGACGATGGTCGTCGGCGGCGTGTTCCTCGTCGCCCGGCTGTACCCCGTCTTCTGGACGGCCTTCGACATCCCCGACGTCAGCCTCAACGTCATCGTCCTGATCGCCGCCATCACGATCGTCATCTCGGCCTTGCTGGCGTTCGTGCAGAACGACATCAAGAAGGTCCTCGCCTACTCGACGGTCGGCCAGCTCGGCTACATGATGCTCGGCCTCGGAGCGGGGGCGTGGCTGCCGGCGGTCTTCCACATCTTCACCCACGCCTTCTTCAAGTGCGCGCTGTTCCTCTGCGCCGGGTCCGTCAGCCACTCCGGCTCGCACCACAGCTTCGACATGAAGAAGGACATGGGCGGGCTGGCCAAGAAGATGCCGATCACGGCGGGGGCGTGGATGATCGCCGGCGCTGCGCTGGCCGGTGTCTTCCCGCTGGCGGGCTTCTTCTCGAAGGACGAGATCATCGACAACGTCGGCCACAACGGCTACACGGTGTTCATGTGGATCGCACTGATCGGGGCGTTCCTGACGGCTGCCTACACGGTGCGGGCGACGTACCTCACGTTCTTCGGCGAACCGCGTGGCGCCGCAGCGGGCGACGACCACACCGTCGAGGAAGCGCACCTCGAGGCGGTGCTGGTGTCCCACGACGCGCCCCACGACATCCAGCAGGAGCCGATCCTGGAGGAGGAGAAGATCGAACAGGGCCTGGAGGAGCCGGTTCCGCAGGACGCGATCTCCCACGGCGTCGGCCACGGCGGGCATGGCGGGCACGGCGGGCATGGCGCCCACGGCGCCGAGCCGCACGAGTCCCCGAAGCTGATCCTCATCCCGATCTGCATCCTCGCCTTCTTCTCGATCTTCGCCGGGTTCACCAACGCCGTCGCGTTCGGTGAGGAGTGGGAGAGGTTCAAGGAGTACATCGAGCCGCGTCCCGAAGCCGTGGAGCTGGCGGCCCTCGCCGAGGAGGGCGCCGCGACGGAGGAGGGCGCCAGCGGACTGCGCCTCCCGGAGACCGAGGAGGGCGACGAAGGCGCGGCGGGCGAGGAGGCTGCGCTGACCGGCTGCGGCAGGACGGTGCCGGAAGGCTCCGCCGACTGCTACTTCCCGGTCATCGACCACGCCGAGTTCACGTGGTCGAAGGCCCTGCTCTCGTTGGCCTTCGCGGTCGCCGGCATCGTCGCGAGCTGGGCGGTCTGCGTCGCCCTCTACACCAAGCGCGACCGGCGCCTCGTCGGGCTGACCGAGCGCTTCCGGCCGGCCCGCGCCGGTTACCTCTTCCTCGCCAACAAGTACTACTTGGACGACCTGTACGAGAAGGTCTTCGTCCATGGCCTGGCCCACCCGATCGCCAGAGCGGGCTACTGGATCAACCAGCACGTCATCGACGGAGTGGTCAACACGGCGGCCCGCGTCGGGCGGGCGTTCGGCGGGTGGGCGTACCGCAACATCGACCAGCGTGTCGTCGACGGTGCGGTCAACGCCTCGGGTACCATCGCCAACTCCACCGGTACGGCCCTGCGGCCCGTGCAGTCCGGCAAGGTCAACCAATACGGAGCGCTGCTGTTCGGCGCCGCCGCCGTCGCCGCCGTCGTGCTCGTCATCATCAACGTGTAAGGGTCACCGCAGCGCATGGACGTCATCTCCGATCAGAACTGGCTGCTCAGCCTCGGCACGTTCCTGCCGCTGGCCGGCGTGCTGCTGATGCTGTTCATCCCCGAGCGCGACGTGCGCCTGCACAAGCAAGTTGCCCTGGGCATCGCGCTGGCCACGTTCGGCATCGCCATCTACACGCTGACGCAGTTCGACTTCGACCAGTCGGAGCGACTGCAGTTCTTCGTCGACGTCGAGTGGATCGAGGCCATCCGCTCCAACTACACGATCGGCCTCGACGGCATCAGCCTGCCGCTGTACGTGCTGTCGAGCTTCATCACGCTGGTCGTGGTCATCTACACGTTCGACGACATGCCGGCGGGCGGCAGCGCGAAGGCGTTCCTGATGCTGATCCTCGTGCTGCAGACCGGCCTGGCCGGGACGTTCGTCGCCCAGGACCTGATCCTGTTCTTCGTCTTCTTCGAGATCGTCCTGCTGCCGATGTACTTCATGATCGGCGCGTGGGGCGGCGAGCAGCGCCAGTACGCCTCGCTGAAGTTCTTCCTCTACACCATGTTCGGTTCGGCGCTGATGCTCGTCGCCTTCCTGGCGCTGTTCGTGCAGACCGGCGCCGAAAGCTTCTCGTTCCAGTACCTGGCGGACAACGGTCCGGAGATCGGGCGCACGGTGCAGATCTGGATCTTCGCCGGCATGTTCGTCGGGTTCGCCGTCAAGGTGCCGATGTTCCCGTTCCACACGTGGCTTCCTGACGCCCATACCCAGGCGCCGACGCAGGGCTCGGTGATCCTCGCCGCCGTCATGCTGAAGCTGGGGACGTACGGGTTCGTGCGCATCGCCATCCCGTTCCTCCCCGACGCCGCCGAGGCGTGGGCACCGGTGATCGGCATCCTCGCGGTGGTCGGGATCCTGTACGGAGCGCTGTGCTGTCTCGCGCAGACCGACATGAAGCGGCTGATCGCCTTCTCCTCGGTCGCTCACATGGGCTTCGTCATGCTCGGCATCTCCACCCTCACGGAGTTCGGGATCAACGCCGCGATGTTCGGGATGGTCGCCCACGGGCTGATCACCGGGATGCTGTTCTTCATCGCCGGGTCGATCAAGCACCGGTACCACACGCTGGAGATCCGCCGGCTGTCCGGGCTGCTCGTGCAGATGCCACGGCTGGGCTGGATCCTCGGGTTCTGCGCGATGGCCAGCCTCGGCCTACCTGGGCTGGCCGGTTTCTGGGGCGAGTTCCCGGCGATCCTGTCGGCGTACGACCCGGGCTTCGGGTTGTCCGAGGCGTTGTTCCGCACGCTGATGGTGCTCGCCGCGATCGGCACCGTGCTCGCCGCCGGCTACCTGCTGTGGCTGTACCAGCGCACTGCGTTCGGCGAGCCGTCGGCAGAGTTCTCGAGGCCGCCGACCGCCCACGCCGTCGGCGCGGCGGTCAACCCGCAGGAGCATGGCCACGACGTGCACGACGTGAACACCATCGAGTGGATCGCCTGGACGCCGATGCTCATCCTCATCGTCGTGCTCGGCGTCTACCCGCAGTTGCTGTTCCGGGTCCTCGACCCGGCGGTGACCGAGCTGGTCACCCGCCTCGGGACCCACCTCACGCCGTGATGGAACAGGCAGCAACGTGAGCGAGCGTTCCAGGTGGTGCACCGGGCGAGGGTCCGAGTGTGAGAGCGAACAGGCATCCGCGTGATCGGACAGGTCGGCGAGTGGGTGAGCCCGGTCATCGATTGGCACGCCCTGGCGCCCGAGCTGATCCTCATCGTCGGCATCAACATCGTGCTCGCCACCGACCTGCTGATCGACGAGGCGCGCAAGTGGGCGACGGCGACGCTGACCGGCTTCATCCTCCTCGGCGCGTGCATCCCGCTCGTCACGCTGACCGTGGTCGGCGACGGGGCCCGGTCGATGTTCGACGGCCGCTACGTCGTCGACGAGTTCTCGCTGATCCTCAAGGCGCTGTTCCTGCTCGCCGCGTACGTCGTGGTGCTGCTCAGCCAGACCGAGCTGGAGGAGGGCGGGTACTACCAGGGCGAGTACTACGTCCTGCTGCTGTGCAGCGTGCTCGGCATGGTGATGATGACGTCCAGTCGCGACCTCGTCAGCGTGTTCATCGCCCTCGAGCTGCTGTCGATCCCGGCGTACATGCTGGCCGCCTGGCGCAAGCGGGATCCGAAGAGCAACGAGGCCGGCGTCAAGTACTACCTGCTCGGCGTGTTCGCCAGCGCCGTGCTGCTGTACGGCATGAGCCTGCTCTACGGCGCCACGGGATCCACGCTGCTCGTCGACATCGGCGCCTCGATCGGCGAGGGTGATCTCATCGCGCTGCAGGTCGTGGCCATCGCGTTCGTCATCGCCGGCTTCGCCTTCAAGATCTCGGCGGTGCCGTTCCACACGTGGGCGCCCGACACCTATCAGGGGGCCCCGACGCCGGTCACCGCGTTCCTGTCGGTTTCCTCCAAGGCGGCCGGGTTCGTCGCCATCATCCTCGTCGTGTTCCTCGCCTTCCCCGACGCCGAGGCGGTGTACGGCCCGCTGATCTGGGTGCTCGCGGCGCTGACGATGACGGTCGGCAACGTGATCGCCCTGCGCCAGACGAACATCGTGCGCATGCTGGCGTACTCCAGCATCAGCCAGGGCGGGTTCATCCTGATGCCGCTCGCGTTCGCCTTCGCTGGAAGTGGTGGCGGCGACTCGGCGCCGGGCGAGTCGGCGCTCAAGGCGGTGGTCATCTACCTGTTGATCTACGGCTTCACGAACCTCGGTGCGTTCGCCGTCGTCATCGCCGTGTCACGCAAGACGCGCAGCGGAGAGATCACCTCCTTCGGTGGGCTCATCTCGTACGCGCCGGGCCTGACCGTGTTGATGACGATCTTCCTCGCCTCGCTCACCGGCATCCCGCCGCTCGGTGGGTGGATCGCCAAGTTCAACGCCTTCAAGGCCGTGCTCGACGCCGGCAACTGGGCGGCGTACACGCTGGCGATCATCGCCGCAGCCAACACGGCCATCGCCGCCGGGTACTACCTGCGGGTGATGCGCGAAATGTGGATGAACGAGGCACCCGACGGCGACCGCACGCCGATCGTCACGCCCTCGCCGATCACCGCCGCCCTGGCGATCACCGCGGCCGGCACACTGGTGCTCGGCGTGCTGCCCGGGCTCGTGCTGCGCTTCGCCGACCTCGAAGACCTGACCGGGGTCGTCGCCCGCTGAGCGCCCCGACGTGACCCGGCCCGCCCTCCCCCACCTGGGCGTGATCCGTTCCTGGGCGTGATCCGTTCCAGACGTCGACACGGAAACCGCCCAGATGAAGACTGTCAGCCCAAAGATCAGCGCAGCGATCATGGCTGCCGGAGGGGCGATCGCGTTCGAGCGCTTCATGCAGCTGGCGCTGTACGGCGAGGGTGGCTTCTACACGACGGGCGGACAAGCTGGTCGGCGCGCCGACTTCCTCACCTCGCCGGAGGTGGGGCCGCTGTTCGGCGCCGTCATCGCCCGCTACCTCGACCGGGTGTGGGACCGCCTCGACCGACCCGATCCGTTCACGGTCGTCGATGCCGGCGCCGGTCCCGGGACGTTGGCTCGCGCCGTGCTCGCCGCCACGCCCGCGTGCTCGGCGGCGCTGCGCTACATCGCCGTGGAGGTGTCGGCGCAACAGCGCACGAAGCACCCGGCCGGCGTCGAGTCGCGCCCGGACCTGCCGGCCGACCCGTTCGACGGCGTCGTCGTGGCCAACGAGCTGCTGGACAACCTGCCGTTCCGCCTCTGCGTCAACGATGGCGGCTGGCGCGAGGCGTACGTCGCTTCCGGCGACGACGGCGCGTTCGTCGAGGTGCTCTCGGCGCCGTTCGACCCGGTGCCGCGGCAACTGCCAGCCGACGCGCCGCACGGTGCGCGGGCGCCGCTCGTCGACGCCGCCGGTGCGTGGGTCGCCGGCGCCAGATCCATCGTGCGGTCAGGCTCGGTGCTCGTGTTCGACTACGCCCGCCCGACCACCGCCGAGCTCGCCCGCCGACCGTGGCGGGAGTGGCTACGCACCTACCGGCGTCACGAGCGGGGCGGCCACTACCTCGATCATCCCGGCACCCAGGACATCACCACCGATCTCGCCCTCGACCAGCTGCCGAAGCCCGACCGCACCGACCCGCAGGCCGCGTTCCTCCGACGGCACGGCATCGACGAGCTGGTCGCAGACGGAGACAGCGCATGGGACGCGGCGGCCGCCCGACCGGACCTCGCCGCGCTGACGATGCGCAGCCGGCGCCGAGAAGCCGAGGCGCTGACCGACCCCGCCGGCGTCGGCGGGTTCACCGTCGCCAAGTGGTGGACCCCGAGCGGAGCCGACCGAGATACGTCCCAGCACCCCGACTAGCGTCGCCACCGGGAGGCGGAGTGGAACAGATCGCAGCGGGCGACGACGCGGACGGCGGGCCATCTCCGGCGGTCGTCGCCATCGTCGCGGTCGTCGTGGTCGTCGTGCTCGCCCTCGGCGCCTGGTTGCTGACGCGAGGTGACGATGACGACGGCGCGCTGGCGCCCGCCGCGTCCGACGAGACGACCCCGCACTCCGAGCCCGCCGCCGATTCGACGGCGGAGGGGGAGAACACACCAAGCAGTCCGCCGACCACGCTGTCGACCGAGACCTCCACGACGCCTCTTCCCGACACGACCCCGGCGACTGCACTGCCCGACACCGGGTTGTCGGCCTCGATCGCGCCGGGCGTCACGATCCCCGTCTCGCCGACCAGCAGCGCGGTCCCCGCCACGGTGACCCCACCGACCGGCGAGGAGACCACGGTCCCCGAGACCACCACCGAGACCACCATCACCGAGACGACCGTCCCTGACGCCAGCGCGCCCGACACGACCGTCGACGAACCGCCACCCTCGGCGCCGCAGGACGATTCGGCGGTCCGCGACCTCGTGCCCAACGTCGCCGCCGAGCCCGAGTACATCAGCGCGCCGGACGCGCGGCGCGCCTTGGTCGACGAGCTGCTGGCGGCGCGACGTCACGACGTCGCCTCGTCCACCCTGGTGTCGACGCTGTGCGCCACCGTCGCCGTCACCGAAAGGACGGGTCTCGGCGGCCGGTGGGAGCTCGACGGCCGGCCACTGTCGTCCACCGATCCGGTCGATGTCCGACCGCCGGGCTACGGGGAGTGCGTCGAGACGAACGGTGATCCCCTGAGCGACGGTGCCTACCAGTTCGTCGCCGTCGACTCGTCCGGGCAGACGTCGGCGGCCGGGACGTTCGTAGCCGGCGCGGCGCGTCGCGATCAGCGCTTCCGCAACAACGGCAGGGTCGACGTCTGCGTGGTGCTCATCGGCCCGGCGACGGCCAACTACTACGAGTCGTTCGACCTGCGCGACACCCCGATCGAACCCGGTGCCACGGTGGTCATCCCCGTCGCCGACGTGCGCCAAGACCTTCGCCCGCTCGACTGCGACGACACTGCGTTGGCCGACTCGAGCTTCGATCCGTCGGCGGAGGAGCAGAACCTGCTGCCGTGACGAGTCCGTTGACTCTGCGTCAGCGAAGACGTCGGCAGGCCGGCGTTTTCGCTTACCCAGAGCCCGGCTTCTAGCTTGCTCACTGTGGCAGGCCAGCGCCCGCCGGAGCGCCATCGCATCTTCCAGATCAGCTTGATGAGCGCGCTCCTCGACGGCGTCTACGACGGCGACCTGACGATCGAGGAGCTGCTGTGCCAGGGCGACTTCGGGCTGGGCACCTTCAACGCCCTGGACGGCGAGCTGCTCGTGCTCGACGGCACCTGCTACCAGCTCAACGCCGACGGCGGCGCCCACCTCGCGTCCGGCGACCAGCGCACGCCGTTCGCCGTCGTCACAACCTTCGTCCCACACATCGTCGCCGAGATCTCGGCGCCGGCGTCGCAGGACCAGGTCGGCGCGCTCGTGTCGTCCCTCGTGCCATCGCAGAACTACCTGTACGCCGTGCGGATGACCGGCGACTTGCAGCTCATCCGGATGCGCACCGTCGCCCGCCAGCAGCGGCCGTACCGCCCGCTGGTCGACGTGACCCGCGGCGAGCCGGTGGTCGAGCTGACCGATGTGGGCGGGGTCTTCGTCGGCTTCCGGACGCCGTTGTACGAGCGGGGCATCGGCGTGCCGGGCGGGCACCTGCACTTCATCGACGACGAGCGCCGACGGGGCGGACACGTCCTCGACTTCGTCGTCCGACGGGCGACGCTGGAGCTGTGCTTCGGCACCGACCTCCACCTCGCCCTGCCGCTGGGTGCCGAGTTCGCCGCCGCCCACCTCGACCCGGCCGACCTGCCGGCGCAGCTCGAGGCCACCGAGCATCACCACTGACTCTGCGTGAGCGAGAACGTCGGCAGGCCGGCGCGTTCGCTCACCCAGAGTCAGACAGAGTCAGGGCGGATCGGCCGTCGACTCGTCCAACCACTCCATGCGCGTGCCGGACGGATGGGCGGTGGCGAGGAGGCGCTGTTCGATCTGACCGTCGAGGTGGGCGACGAGCGAAAGCAGCGCGAACACTCCGCCCCGACGGTTCTGTTCGACGAGACGCGCTGGCACGGGGAGTCCCTGCACGCTGCGTTGGGCTTCCGTGCCGAGTGGCACCAGCGGGTCGAGGGAGATCCACGCCACGTCCCGCCGCTGGCCGCATCCGGCCACGATCTCGGCACAGCGTTGCCGGCCGGCATCGTCGAAGAACACGCTCGTGTAGGCGTCGACGACTGCGATCAGCGGACCCGCTGGGACCTCGGCGAGCACGGTGGGGAGGAGCTCGATCGCATCGCCGCGCAGGATGCGCGGATCATCGGCCCGGACCACCTCGATCGCCGCGGCGAGCCGAAACTGGGCCGCAGCCTCGGGTGGTACACAAGCCGCCAGCCACGTGCATGCGGCATCGTGGTCGAGCGCGATCGGGTTGGCGTCGATGCCCGTCCGGGTGGTGATCCGCAGCGCGACGGGAAGGTGCGGCGGCAGGTCGCCGTCGATCAGGCAGTGGATCGCAACGGATGACCGCGGATCGCCGAACTGTCGACCGTCGCTGAGCTCGTAGCGATAGCGATCCGGGTACATCCCGAGCCCCGACCCGGTCCCGACATCGACGATGGCCAGGTCGCGACCCGGCTGGAGCGAGCTGAGCACCCCCAGCGCGAGCGTGATCTGCGTGCAGCGGGCCACCTCGTTCATCTGGTACAGGTGGCCGCGCCAGATCGCTGCCAGCTCGTCGCGACGGGTCGAGCAGAAGTCGCTGAGGCGCGCCCCAAGTTGCTCGTCGACCGGCCGCTCGCGGCGTCCGGGCTGGGGGTAGTAGGCGGCCAGCGGGTCATCGGGGTGGGCGGCGACGGCGTACTGCACCGACGCGACGAACAGCAGCGCGGGGAGGCGGAGGGCGGGGATCGTGGCGGCCTGGGCGAGGAGTGTCGGATCCGCTGCCAGGTGTTCGAACATCGCTGCCGTCAGGCGCCAACTCGCCGGGGCATCCGGCCCGGACCACCCTCGGGCGATCTCGAGCGCCTGGTCACGCACGTGCGCCATCTCGACCGACTCGGTCACGAACCCAATTCCACCACGCCGACCGTGTCGGCGGGCCGTCGGCGGCGATCGGCGAGGCCTCTCTCGAGGGCCTCTAAGGTCGGCGCTATGACCTCCGAGGAGCACGAGCCCGCCGACACCATCGACGCGTTGTCGACCGAGAACCGCACGTTCCCGCCGTCGCAGGAGTTCAAGGCTGACGCGCTGGTCACCGGCACGTTCCTCTACGACGAGGCGAACGCCGATGACGAGAGCTTCTGGGCCGGCCAGGCCGCCGACCTCCTCGACTGGGCCGTGGACTGGGACACGATCTGCGACTGGCAGCTGCCGTACGCCAAGTGGTTCATCGGCGGCCAGCTGAACGTCGCCCACAACTGCCTCGATCGCCACGTCGCGGCGGGCCGCGGCGACAAGGTGGCGATCCACTTCGAGGGCGAGCTGGGCGACACGCGGGCGATCACCTACGCCGAGCTGCTCGACGAGGTGCAGCGGTTCGCCAACGCCCTGCGCGGCCTCGGCGTCGTCGCCGGCGACCGCATCAACATCTACCTGCCGATGATCCCCGAGGCGGCCGTGGCGATGCTCGCCTGCGCTCGCATCGGCGCGGCCCACAGCGTCGTGTTCGGTGGCTTCTCCTCGCAGGCCCTCGCCGACCGCATCAACGACGCCGAGGCCAAGGTACTGATCACCGCCGACGGTGGCTATCGCCGGGGCTCGGTGTTCCCGCTCAAGCCGGCGGCCGACGAGGCTGTCGCTGCGACCAGCTCGATCGAGCATGTGGTCGTCGTGCGTCGCGGGGAGAACGACGTGGAGATGGTCGACGGTCGTGACCACTGGTACCACGACCTCGTCGCCGAGGCGGCTGCCGACTGCCCGGCCGAGCCCTTCGACAGCGAGCAGCTGCTCTTCCTGCTCTACACGTCGGGGACGACGGGCAAGCCGAAGGGCATCATGCACACCACCGGCGGCTACCTCACGCAGGTCGCCTTCACCCACAAGTACGTGTTCGACCTGCACCCCGAGACGGACGTCTACTGGTGCACCGCCGACGTCGGCTGGGTCACCGGACACAGCTACATCGTCTACGGCCCGCTGGCCAACGGCGCCACGATCGTGATGTACGAAGGCGTCCCCAACCACCCGGACAATGATCGCTTCTGGGAGATCATCGAGAAGTACGGGGTGACGCTCTTCTACACCGCGCCAACCGCCATCCGCACGTTCATGAAGTGGGGCACGGAGGAGCCCGCCAAACACGACCTGTCGAGCCTGCGCGTCATCGGGTCGGTCGGCGAGCCGATCAACCCGGAGGCGTGGATGTGGTACCACACCTACATCGGTGGCGAACGCTGCCCGGTCGTCGACACGTGGTGGCAGACCGAGACCGGGGCGATCATGATCAGCCCGCTGCCCGGCGCGACCACCACGAAGCCCGGATCGGCCACGTTCCCGCTGCCCGGCATCACGGCCGAGGTCGTCGACGACGCCGGCAAGGTCGTCACCCACGGCGGCGGCTACCTGACGCTGACCCGGCCGTGGCCGTCGATGCTGCGGGGCATCTGGAACGACCCCGAGCGCTACCGGGAGACCTACTGGTCGAAGTTCCCCGACCGCTACTTCGCCGGAGACGGCGCCAAGCTCGATGCCGACGGTTACTTCTGGCTGCTCGGTCGGGTGGACGACGTGATGAACGTGTCCGGCCACCGAATCTCGACGACCGAGGTCGAGTCGGCGCTCGTGTCGCATCCCGGCGTGGCAGAGGCGGCGGTGGTCGGCGCAGCCGACTCGACCACTGGCCAAGCGATCATCGCCTACGTCACGCCGAGGGGTGGTGCCGACGTCAGCATCGCCGACCTGCGCGACCACGTCGGCAAGGAGATCGGCGCGCTGGCCAAGCCGAAGACGATCTACCTGACGCCCGATCTCCCCAAGACGCGCAGCGGCAAGATCATGCGCCGCCTCCTGCGCGACGTGGCCGAGGGCCGCAACCTCGGTGACACCACCACCTTGGCCGACGCCAGCGTCGTCGACGAGATCAAGGCGAGGGCGAGCGAGGCACCACCAGAGTAGTGAGCGCAGACGCGAACTGTCCGCCGCAACCGACCGTTGTGAGTCGGTTGCGGCGGACAGAACGGGTTCAGTCAGGCGTCACGGTGCCTGGTAGATGCCGCCTTCGCCTTCGGCGTCGATCTCGACGCCTTCCTCCACGAGGTAGGTCATGGCGGCCGGGTCGTACTCGGCCATCACGCCGTACTCGGAGATGTAGGCGTCGTCGATGCCGTTCACCCGGGCCACGCCGCCCAGGGTCAAGGGCTGCTCGAGGTCGAACGACCAGAAGGCGTTCATCATGTTCGCTCTGGTCAGCCCACCCTCCAGCTCGCCGGCGCGAGTAGCCGCATCGACGATGAGGACCGCCGCGTTGTACCCCGTGGCCACGTTGCCGACTGCCGGGTCGACGCCGGGACCGTACTGGCCGACGTCCGCGAGGTACTGCACGACACCCTCGTCATCGGCGTAGGCCGGGTCGGAGGGATCCTTCAGCACGACGAGCGTGTGCACGTTGGCCGCCGCCTCGCCGGCGGGGACCATGAACTGCTGGATCGACTGGCACGTGTAGGAGTTCAGGATCGGGCCGGTGAAGCCGCCCTGGCGGGCCAGCG
>JBPCJW010000012.1:0-13994 GCA_051004915.1 Ilumatobacteraceae bacterium | reverse complement strand
TGGAAATCCAGCATGAACCTTCGTCAGAACCTGGATCGGTAGGTTCGGGCGGTGACCGCGGACGAGTACCACTTCGATCGGTTCCCGCGCTACGACGAGCTGACGACCTGGCTGCACGCGCTGGCTGCCGACCATCCGGACCTCGTCGCCATCGAGTCCTACGGCACCAGCCACGAGGGTCGCGACCTGCTGCTGGTCACGGTCACCGACGCCAGCACCGGCGACCACGACAGCAAGCCGGCGCACTGGGTCGACGCCAGCATCCACGCCGTCGAGCTGACGGCGACCGTCGCCGCGTGCTGCCTCCTTCAACACCTCGTCGACGGTCACGCCAACGGCGACGAGACCGTCCGCCGGGCACTCGCTACGCGCACGTTCTACGTCGTGCCGCGGGTCAACCCGGATGGCGCCGAGTGGGCCCTGTCCGATCCACCCCGCTTCCGCCGGTCGAGCACGCGGCCGTGGCCGTACCCCGACGCCCACCGCTGGCCGGGTGCCCACGTCGAGGACGTCGACGGCGACGGACGCATCCTGCAGATGCGGGTGGCCGATCCCGATGGCGCCTGGACGACCCACCCCGACGACGCCCGGCTGATGGTGCCGGTGTTGCCGCAGGGCTCCGGCGGCCCGCGCTACCGGATGCTCGACGAGGGCACGGTCGTCGACTTCGACGGTTTCACCGTCCCGACTCCGGCCCCTCCCGAGAGCCTCGATCTCAACCGCAACTTCCCGGCCGGCTGGTCGACGGTCGTGAAGGGGTCCGGCGACCACCCGCTGTCCGAGCCGGAGATCGACGCCCTCGTGCGGGCGATCGTCGCCCGCCCCAACATCTGCGGCTACAACGCCTTTCACACCAGCGGCGGCGTGCTGCTGCGCCCGTCGTCCACCCACGCGGACTCGACGCTGCCGCCCTGGGACCTGTGGGCCTGGAAGCAGCTCGGGGCGATCGGCACCGAGCTGACCTCCTACCCCGTGCACTCGGTGTACGAGGACTTCACGTGGGATCGCGCTGACACGATGAGCGGGGCCGCCGACGACTGGGTGTACGAGCACCTCGGCGTCTTCTCCTGGACGACCGAGTTCTGGGATGTGGTGCATGCCGCGACCGGGGTGAAGCAGTCAACCGACTTCTGGTACGTCGGCCCGACCGATGAGCAGGCTCTTGCCGTGCTGCGGTGGGTCGACGAGCAGGACGCGGCTGCGTTCGTCGAGTGGTACCCGTTCGAGCACCCCCAGCTCGGCCCCATCGAGCTCGGCGGGTGGGCGTACCTCGGCATCTGGACCAATCCCCCGCTCGACCGGCTGGCCGGCGAGGTGGCGCCGCACGCACAGTTCGCCGTCGCGCAGGCACTGGCCTCGCCGTGCCTCGAGGTGGCCCACCAGCGGACGATCGACCTCGGCGGCGGGATGTGGCGGGTCGAGCTCGGGCTGGCCAACACCGGCTGGCTGCCGACGGACGTGACGGCGCGGGCGCGCAAGCAGCACCTGCTGCGCCCGGTAATCGCCGAGCTGACCGGTGCGCCCGTCGTCGGCGGACCGGCGCGTCAACAGCTCGGCCAGCTCGACGGCCGGTCGGCAGCGCGGTTCTCGTCCTGGCATGACGGCACGCCGGATCGGGTGCTCGTGACGTGGATCGTCGAGGCCACCTCCGGCACGGACGTCGCCCTGACCGCCCGCCACGACCGCGCCGGATCGGTGCATTCGACGCTGCGGCTCGCCTGACATCGCTCCGGACGGAACGGTGCAGGATGTCGAGATGGCGATCTTCCATGAGGCGACCGGGTCCGGGCCGGTTGTCTTGTTGACCCACGGCTTCGCCGCCTCGTCGCACATGTTCGCGGCGACGGTCGAGGCCGTGGCGGTCGGCCACACCGCCGTCGTGTGGGACCAGCTCGGCCACGGCCGCAGCGATGCGCCCGACGAGCCGGGCGCCTATTCCGTCGCGACCTCCCTGCAGGCGATGCTCGGCATCCTCGACGCCGTCGGTGCCGAGGACGCTGTCCTGCTCGGGCATTCGCTCGGCGGGTACCTGTCACTCGAGCTCGCGCTCGCTCATCCGCCGCGGGTGCGGGCGCTCGTGCTGGTCGACACGGGACCGGGCTACCGCAGCGATCGTGGGCGCGAGCAGTGGAACGAGATGGCGGCGGGGTACGCCCGCGACCTCGACGAGCACGGCCTCGCAGGTCTGACCGGCAGCGCCGAGCTGAGCGCCGGCGTCCATCGCAGCGCCGGCGGCCTGGCCAACGCGGCCCGCGGCGTGCTGCGCCAGTCGGATGGTCACGTGATGGAGGGCCTGGCGTCGATCACCGCGCCGTCCCTCATCGTGGTGGGCGAGCACGACCAGGCGTTCCTCGCCGGCTCGCAGTACATGAGCACGAAGATCCCCGGCGCGCGACTGGCAATGATCCCCGGTGCCGGCCACGCCCCGCCGGTGACCCACCCGGCCGAGTTCAACCGGGTGCTGCAGGACTTCCTGGATTCGCTGTGATGGCAGTCGACCGGCTGGTGCGCGGTGAGCTGCGGTCGTGGCTGGCTGAGCACTGGGACCCGGAGCGGTCGCTCGTCGAGTGGCGGCGGTCGCTGCTCGCCACCGGATGGGCGGCTCCGACGTGGCCGGTCGAGTGGTGCGGGCGCGGCCTGCCGTCGTGGGCCGACGCGCTCGTCGCCGACGAGCTGTCACACGCCGGCGCGGTCGGCGCCGCAGTCGGTAGCGGTATGACCCTCGCCGCGCCGACGCTGCTGGCCCACGGCTCGGACGACCTCAAGCGGCGGCTGCTCCCTCCCACGGTGACTGGCGAGGCGACGTGGTGCCAACTGTTCAGCGAGCCGAGCAACGGCTCGGACCTGGCCGGCTTGATCACACGCGCCGAGCTCGACGGCGACGAGTGGGTGATCAACGGTCAGAAGGTGTGGAGCACCAGCGCCCATCACGCCCATCACGGCATGCTGCTGGCGCGCACCGATCGAGAGGTCCCGAAGCATGCCGGCATCACCTACTTCGTCCTGCCGATGAACCAGCCCGGAGTCGAGGTGCGACCGCTGCGCCAGATGAACGGTCACGCCTCCTTCAACGAAGTCTTCCTGACGGACGCCCGCGTGCCCTCGACCAACGTCGTCGGTCAGCCGGGAGACGGCTGGGCCGCGGCGCTGACGACCTTGGCCCACGAGCGCGGCTTCGCGACGCTGCGCCGGCGCCGATTCGATCGCCGCGCCGGTCGGGCGGTGGGCGAGGCGGCCGACGAAGCGGATGCCTACTTCGCCACGTACGCGTGGTATCCGCAGCGGGCTGGTCGAGCCGATCTCCTCGCTGAGCGTGCCGCCGGACGTGACGCGCTGGCGCGCCAGAGCGTCGCCGCAGTCGTCGCCATGTCCCGAGCCCACGACTGGACCGCCCGGCGGGCGCAGGCGGCGCGAACCGCCGGACGTCCTCCGGGTGCCGAGGGGTCGCTCGGCAAGTTGGCCGCCAGTGAGGTGGCGCGGGCGGCGGCCGCCGCGCACGGTCGTCTGGCTGGCGCACGAGGCACGCTGCTCGACGGCGACGAGCCTCTCGATGCCGTCGTCGCCGAGGTGTTGACGTCCGTGCCGGCGCAGTCGATCGCCGGCGGCACCGACGAGATCCAGCGCAACATCATCGGCGAACGAGTCCTCGGACTGGCAAGAGAGCCGCGAGAGCGTCCGCCAGCGTCGCGTTAGCTTTTCGGGATGTCCAACGAGCCGACTGACGCGCGGTCGCTTGCCGCGCGATTCATCGACAGCTTGGAGCAGCGCCACTGGGGAGAGCTCGCCCGCTTGCTCCATCCAGACGTGGTGTACGAGGTGCCCCAGACGCGCGAGCGGATCGTCGGCCGTGACCGCTACGTCCAGTTCAACGGCGAGTACCCGGGCGATTGGCACCTCGCGCCGCGCGTCGTGCTCGGTGACGAGGCGCACGCTGCTGTGTGGTTCGACTGGCGCGTCGGCGAGGAATCGTCGGCCGATGGCATCGTGTTCTTCGAGGTCGCTGACGGCCACATCACGCGCATCACGGACTTCTGGCCCGAGCCCTACGAGCCACCGCCCGGGCGCGAGCACCTCACCGAGCGGTACTGATCGTCCTCGGGCCGATCGCGATGGACACGACGGTCAACGACGCGTACGTGCGCCGACCGCCGGTGCTCCTGCGGCCGTACGTCGAGTCCTACATCGGATACCACTTCGCCGGCTTCCCACCCGGCGAGCACATGGGCCTGCCGTCGCGCCACCTGACGTTCATCCTCAGCTTCGACGCGCCACTGGTGTTGACCCGGCTCCCCGACGGCTCGAGTCGCACCGAGTCGTTCGACACGCTCGTCGGCGGCCTGCACACGTCACCAGCCGTGATCCGCCACGACGGGAACCAGCACGGGATCCAGCTGCAGGTCACACCGGCAGGTGCGCGCGCCCTGTTCCACCTGCCAGCGGCCGAACTGTCGTCGTGCGTCGTCTCGCTGGACGAGCTGTGGGGACACCTGGCAGGTGAGCTCTACGACCGCTTGGCCGCGACCAGCGACTGGTCGGACCGCTTCCGCGCCCTCGACGGGGTGTTGCTGCGAGTGCTGGCGGCATCGGCGGACCTGCCGTCTGGTGCCCGCCCCGAAGCGGCAGAGGCCTTCCGCCGCCTCGCCACGATGCACGGTCTGGTCGACGTCGCGACGCTGGCCGACGAGGTGGGTTGGAGCCGGCGCCACCTCACCGATCGATTCTCCGCCGAGTACGGCGTCGGTCCGAAGGCCTTGGCGCGGGTGCTGCGATTCGAACGCGCCCGCGGGATGCTCGTCCGGTCCGATCGTCCGTCGCTGGCCGCGGTGGCGGCGGAGTGTGGGTACGCCGATCAGGCTCACATGGTCCGCGAGTGGCATGCGCTTGCCGGTTCCAGCCCGTCGGCGTGGCTCGCCGAGGAGCAGCTCCCATTCGTCCAAGACGTTGATGACCCCGAACGCCCAGACTGAGCCCATGGATGAGACCCCAAAGATGGTGTGGCCGTGTCTGAACTACCGCGACGCGCCGGCCGCCATCGCGTTCCTCACGGAGGCGTTCGGCTTCGTCGAGTCGTTGGTCGTGCCGGGTGAACGCGACGACATCATCGAGCATTGCCAGCTGCGGTGGCCAGAGGGTGGTGGCGTGATGCTCGGCACGGCTGGTCGTGCCGAGAGCGAGTTCTCCCGCCTGCCGACGAGCTGCGCCTCCGTGTACGTCGTCACGGACGATCCGCAGGCCGTGCTCGCGCGAGCCACGGCGGCCGGCGCGCAGGTCGTGCGCGAGATGCGCGAAGAGGACTACGGCTCGACCGGTTTCAGCGTGCGTGATCCCGAAGAGAACATCTGGAGCTTCGGCACGTACCGCGGAGAGCCGTAACGTTCCGTCGATCGACGCAGAGACCGGCCAGACCGACGATGCGAACGTGGCGGACGACCTGCTCGTCGCGGCCCTGGCCGTTCGCCGCAATGCCCATGTCCCGTACTCGCACTTCGCCGTCGGCGCGGCGCTGCGCACCCGGTCGGGGCGGATCTTCGCTGGCGCCAACGTCGAGAACGCGGCATATCCGGAGGGGATCTGCGCAGAGGCGTCGGCGATCGGGGCGATGGTCTCGGCAGGCGAGCGCGAGATCGTCGAGGTCCTGACCGTCGCTGGCGGCGAGCACCTCGTCACGTGCTGCGGCGGCTGTCGCCAGAAGTTGCGTGAGTTCGCCGGGCCGACGACGCGGGTGCACGCCGCCGACGCGGAAGGAGTGCAACGCACGTTCACGATGGCCGAGCTGCTCCCCGCCAGCTTCGGACGCGAGCACGTCGGCTGACGCGCAAACCAGAACATCCGGCCAACTCGGCCGGACGCGAACTGGATCTGGGCCCGATGCTTCCCATCTCGACGACCTCTGCCCCCAGGTCAAGAACCTGAGTCAGTCCGACTCAAGTTTTCTGCCACCCGGGTTGCCGTCGGCATTGGTGGCACATAGTCTGAGCGGGTCCTTCGTTCGATCCCAGATCAGGAGTAGCCCCCATGCCCAAGGCCGTCGGCATCGACCTCGGTACCACCAACTCCGTCGTGTCCGTCCTCGAGGGCGGTGACCCCGTGGTCATCCCCAACGCCGAGGGTTCGCGCACGACCCCGTCCGTCGTCGCGTTCTCCAAGAGCGGCGAGGTCCTCGTCGGCGAGGTCGCCAAGCGCCAGGCGATCACCAACCCCGACCGCACGTTCCGCTCGATCAAGCGGCACATGGGTGAGGGTTGGAAGAGCGACGACATCGACGGCAAGCGGTACACGCCGCAGGAGATCGCCGCCCGCATCTTGATGAAGCTGAAGCGGGACGCCGAGAGCTACCTCGGCGACAGCGTCCACCAGGCCGTCATCACCGCCCCGGCCTACTTCGACGACGCCCAGCGCACAGCGACCAAGGAAGCCGGCCAGATCGCCGGGCTCGAGGTCTTGCGGATCATCAACGAGCCGACGGCGGCCGCTCTCGCCTACGGACTCGACAAGGATGCCCAGGACGAGACGGTGCTCGTGTTCGACCTCGGCGGCGGCACGTTCGACGTGTCCGTGCTGGAGATCGGCGACGGCGTGTTCGAGGTCAAGTCGACTCACGGTGACACCCAGCTCGGCGGCGACGACTGGGACCAGCGCGTCATCAACTGGCTCGTCCAGCAGTTCAAGTCGGCCCACGGCGTCGACCTGGCCAACGACCGCATGGCCGCCCAGCGCCTCAAGGAGGCGGCGGAGAAGGCCAAGATCGAGCTGAGCCAGGTCCAGCAGACGCAGATCAACCTGCCGTTCATCACGGCCACGGCCGACGGTCCGCTGCACCTCGATGAGTCGCTCAGCCGGGCCAAGTTCCAGGAGATGACGGCCGACCTCATCGAGCGCTGCCGGATCCCCTTCGAGCAGGCGTTGAAGGACGCCGGCGTCGCCAAGGGCGATCTGCACCACGTCATCCTCGTCGGCGGCTCCACTCGCATGCCGGCAGTGCAAGACCTCGTCATCAACCTCACGGGCAGCGAGCCGAACAAGTCGGTCAACCCGGACGAGGTCGTCGCCGTCGGCGCCGCGATCCAGGCCGGCGTGCTGCGCGGCGACGTCAAGGACGTCCTCTTGCTCGACGTCACGCCCCTCAGCCTCGGCATCGAGACCAAGGGCGGCGTGATGACCAAGTTGATCGAGCGCAACACGACCATCCCGACCCGCCGCACCGAGGTCTTCACCACGGCCGAGGACATGCAGCCGTCCGTGGAGATCCACGTCCTGCAGGGCGAGCGGGAGATGGCCAGCTACAACAAGACGCTCGGCAAGTTCCAGCTCGTCGACCTGCCCCCGGCGCCGCGTGGCATCCCGCAGATCGAGGTCACGTTCGACATCGACGCCAACGGCATCGTCCACGTGTCGGCCAAGGACCGGGCGACGAACAAGGAGCAGTCGATGACCATCAGCGGTCAATCGACGCTCGACAAGAACGTCATCGACCAGATGGTCAAGGACGCCGAGCAGCACGCCGAGGACGACCGCCAACGTCGCGAGGAGGCCGAGGTCCGCAACAACGCCGACTCCCTCGTGTACCAGACCGAAAAGGTGCTGCGCGACCAGGGCGACAAGGTCCCGGCCGAGGAGAAGGCAGCCGTCGAGCAGCCGCTGGCCGACCTCAAGAAGGCGCTAGACGGCAACGACACGGCAGCCATCAAGACGGCCAGCGAGACGCTGATGACGGCCAGCCAGGCGTTCAGCCAGAAGCTGTACGAAGCAGCGTCACGCGACGCCAACGCAGCCGGCACGTCGGCGTCCGGTCAGGACACGACCGGCACCGTCGACGACGACGAGATCGTCGACGCCGAGATCGTCGACGAGGAGCCGAAAGAGCAGCAGGGCTCGTGAGCGAGCGGAGCGAGCGAACCATTGGTGCGGTCTTCTCTCATCGTCGGCCGTCCGTGGAGAGTCGGGCGAGCCGTCGCGTCCATGTGAGGACTCGCCGGTGAGCTCCTTCGCGGCGCCAGACGACGATGACGTCACGCCCCCCACCGGGGTCCCCGTCGTCGACGACGACACACCGAGCGTCGCCGCCGCCGACGGCTCCGACCCGCCGGAGCACGCCGACGCAGCTGAGTCCGTGGAGGACGAGTCGCCCGAGGTGCTGGCGTCCGAGATCGCTGCCGAGATCGTGCAGCTGAGCGAGCAGCGAGACCAGTACCGTGATCTCGCCCAGCGCGTCCAGGCGGACTTCGAGAACTATCGCAAGCGCGTGCAGACGCAGATGCGCGACGAGGCCGACCG
Organism: Ilumatobacteraceae bacterium; assembly: GCA_051004915.1. GTDB lineage: Bacteria > Actinomycetota > Acidimicrobiia > Acidimicrobiales > Ilumatobacteraceae > JALZMG01. The sequence continues at coordinate 5,720 of JBPCJW010000012.1, read as the reverse complement.
GGCCACGGCGAAGTTGGCCGAGGCGCTGCTGCCGGTACTCGACGCGACGGAGGCGGCGTTCCTCCGTCACCCGGCCGAGATCGAGCCGCTGCTCAACGTGATGCTCGCCGAGCTGCGCAAGCAGGGCCTCGAGACGCTGCACCTCGACGGCCAGCCGTTCGACCCGAACCTCGCCGACGCAGTCGCCCACGAACCGGCCGAGGGTGGCGAGGTCGTCGTCGCCGAGGTGCTGCGCAGCGGCTACCGGTGGAACGGCAAGACGCTGCGACCAGCGATGGTCCGCACTCGCGACTGAACGGGGCAGCAGGTGGCCGCGCAACGAGAGTGGTTCGAGAAGGACTACTACGCCATCCTCGGTGTCGCCGACAAGGCGACACCGAAGGAGATCACCAGGGCGTACCGGAAGCTGGCGCGCGAGCTGCATCCGGACAAGAACCCGGGCAAGCCGGAGGCGGAGGAGCGGTTCAAGGCGGTGTCGGCCGCGTACGACGTGCTCGGTGACGAGACCAAGCGTGGCGAGTACGACGACGTGCGCCGGTTGGGCCCGATGGCCGGTCCGGGCGGGGGACCGGGTCCGGGGGGCTTCTCGTTCAACATGAACGACGCCGATGTCGGCGGCATCAACGACCTGCTGGGCCAGATGTTCGGTCGACGCGGTGGCGGTCGCTCGGCAAGCGGGCCGTCCTCAGGCGCCGGGCCCCGCCGCGGCGCTGATGTCGACGCCGAGCTGACGCTGGACTTCGTCGACGCCGCGAGCGGTCTCACGACCACGCTGCACCTCACGTCCGACGCGCAGTGCTCGACGTGCCACGGCTCGGGCGCTCGACCTGGCACCACGCCGAAGCTGTGCCCGCAGTGCGGCGGCCGTGGCGTCATCGACGACAACCAAGGGCTGTTCTCGTTCTCGTCGCCGTGCCGGCGCTGCGGCGGTGTCGGGACCGTGATCGAGGATCCGTGCCAGACGTGTCGTGGTTCGGGGGTCGAGAAGCGGGCTCGCGACGTGCAGGCGAGGATCCCGGCCGGCGTGTCAGACGGGCAGACGATCCGGCTCAAGGGGCGGGGCGCGCCCGGCCGCAACGGCGGACCCGCCGGCGACCTGTTGGTGCAGATCCACGTCGCGCCGCACCCTCGGTTCGGCCGGAACGGCGACGATCTCACGACGCGCGTCGCGGTGTCGTTCGTCGAGGCCACGCTCGGTGCCGACATCGACGTGCCCACGCTCAACGGTTCGATGGTCAAGCTGCGCCTCCGACCGGGCACCCAGCCGGCCAGCCGGCATCGCGTCAAGGGCAAGGGCATCGAGGCGAAGAAGGGCACAGGTGACCTGATCGTGACCGTCGACGTCGTCGTCCCGACGTCACTGACCGAGCCCGAGCGCTCGGCGATCGAGGCCTTGGCTGCGGCCAGCGGCCAGCCGACGGGAGTGTCGACATGATGCGCCGGCGCACGCAAGCGGTGTACGTGATCTCCGTCGCCGCCGAGTTGGCGGGGATGCACCCCCAGACGCTGCGCATCTACGAGCGACGGGGGCTGCTCAATCCTGCTCGTACCTCTGGCGGCAACCGGCGCTACAGCGACGCCGACCTCGACGTGCTGCGGCGCATCGCCGAGCTCGCCGCATCCGGCATGAACCTCGAGGGCATCCGCCGTGTCATGGAGCTGGAGGCCGAGAACGCCCGGCTGCGCGACGAGCTGGAGGTGGCGCGCACGGCGGCTGAACGGGCGGAGGCGGAGGCGGAGCGCCGCCAGCGTCGCGACCTCGTCCCCCTGCACCAGGCCGTCGCCGTCTTCGGCAACCGCCCCCCCTTCCCCCAACCTCCCGCCCGCAAGGGCTGACCGCTTCTCCTCGATCCGAGGCTTTCACGGCATCCGAGGGTTTCCGGCATCCCGTCCGGTCCGCAAACCCCCCGACGCGTCAAACCTCGGACACGAAGCCGCCACCAAGCACGGTCCGGTGGATGAGGGGGACACCGGGTCGGTAAACGAGGTGGGTGTAGCTCGGGGCGTCGAGCACCACCAGGTCGGCACGGGCCCCCGCACCGAGCCAGCCGACGTCGTCGCGGCGCAACGCCCGTGCTCCACCGAGCGTGGCGGCCCGGATCGCTTCGGACGAGGTCATGTGCAGATCGCGCACGGCGAGCGCGATGACGAACGACATCGAGGTCGTGTAGCTCGAACCGGGGTTGCAGTTGGTGGCTAGCGCGACGGCGGCGCCGGCGTCGATCACGCGACGGGCGTCGGGGTAGGGCTGGCGCGTCGAGAAGTCCGTCGCCGGCAGGAACGTGGCCACCGTGTCGCTGCCGGCGAGCGCGTCGACATCGCCGTCGGACAGGTAGGTGCAGTGGTCGGCCGAGGCGCACCCGAGCTCCACGGCTAATCGCACACCCGGCCCGTGACCGAGCTGGTTGGCGTGTAGCCGCCCACCGAGTCCGGCCGCCTTGCCGGCGGCGAGCACCGTACGGCACTGGTCGGCGTCGAACGCACCGACCTCGCAGAACGCGTCGATCCACCTGGCGTGCGGGGCGGCCGCCGACAGCATCTCGCCGCAGACCAACGCCACGTAGTCGTCGGTCTGCTCGGCGTGCTCCGCCGGCACGACGTGCGCGCCGAGGAACGTCGTCTCCTCGGTCAGCTCGCGCCCGATGCGCAACACGCGCGCTTCGTCATCGACAGTTGCGCCGTAGCCGGACTTGATCTCGATCGTGGTGATGCCTGCCCGGCGGGCCTCGGCGAGGCGAGCTGCCGCGCCACGGCGGAGCTCGTCATCGGACGCTGCACGGGTCGCGTCGATGGTGACGTTGATGCCGCCGGCGGCGTACGGCGCGCCAGCCATGCGGGCAGCGAACTCGGCGCTGCGATCGCCGGCGAACACCAGGTGGGTGTGGCTGTCGACGAAGCCTGGCAGCACGCACCTACCCGTGACGTCGACGCGGTGGTCGGCTGCGGGTGGCCGGCCGACCCCGATGGCGGCGACGTGCTCGCCCTCGACGACGACCCAGGAGTCGGCCAGCTCGCCAGCCTCGGTGTTCGTGACGAGCCGGCCGATGCCGTCGATCAGCGTGGTCATCGATGCAGCACTGCCCGCAACTCGGCGGCGACGTCGAGGGATGTGTGCTCGCCATCGGCGACGACGACCCGCCCGCCGATGACGACGTGGCGGATGTCGGCGGCGGTGGCCGCGAAGACCGCCATCTCCAGCGCGTCGTCGGCCGACGCGCCGACCGTGCGGACCGACTCGAGCGCGATCGTCGTGAGGTCGGCGAGGGCGCCGACCACGAGACGACCGGCCTCGGGCCAGCCGAGGCTGGCATGGCCGTTCTCGGTCGCCGCCCGCAGCAGAGAGGGTGGGTCATGGCTTCCCCGCACGCCGGATGCCAATCGCTCGTCCAACTCGACGGCGCGGGCCTCCTCGAGCAGGTCGATCACGGCGTGCGAGTCACTGCCGAGCGTCAGCCGAACGCCGGCGTCGCGCATCGCCCGCGCCGGGCCGATCCCATCGGCCAGGTCCCGCTCGGTCGTCGGGCACAGGCAGCAGAAACCACTCGTCGCGCCGAGCAGGTCGAGATCGTCCTCCGTGGCGTGGGTGGCGTGGACGGCGGTGAAACGGTCCGTGAGCGCGCCGCGCTCGCCAAGCAGTTGCGTCGGCGTGCACCCGTACGCCTCGCGGCACTGCTCGTTCTCCGCTGGCTGCTCGGACACGTGGGCGTGCAGTCGCGCGCCCTGGTCGGCGGCCCACATCGCGACGACCTCCATGGACGCCGGATCGACCGCCCGCACGGAGTGGATCGCGGCGCCGATGCGGGCGGTCGGTTGGTCCGCCAGCGCGGATGCCCGCGTCGCCCACGCCAGCGCGTCGCCGTCGGAGAAGCGCTGCTGCGTGTGGTCGACCTCAACGTCGATGCCGCCGTGCAGGTAGCAGGTGTCGAGCAGCGTGATGCGCAACCCGGCTTCGTCTGCGGCGGCGATGAGGGCTTCACCCATCGAGTTGGGGTCGGAGTACGGCGCGCCACCCGGTTGGTGGTGGAGGTAGTGGAACTCGCCGACGCAGCTCACGCCGGCCAGCGCCATCTCGGCGAAGGTGGCGCGAGCCAGCGCGTGGTACGAGTCGGGGTCGAGGCGAGCGGCGACGGCGTACATCTGCTCCCGCCACGTCCAGAACGAACCGGAGCCGGACTGCGTCCTCCCGCGCAGCGCTCGGTGGAAGGCGTGGCTGTGGGCATTGGCGAACCCCGGCAGGGTCAACCCGCGCAGACTCGTGGCGTCCGACGGCGCCACCACACCAGTGTCGAGCGAGGTGATCCGGTCGCCGTCGACGGTCACCAGCACGTCCGGCTCGGCCGTCGCTCCGCCCAGCCACGCCAGCTCGCAGTGGTATTGCCCCATGCGAGCCGCTCAGCTCGCGAGGCGCTCGACGAGCACCTTCTCCTCAGGGCCGAACCATGGCCCGTCCCCGGCGGCGGCGTTCTCCACCATCCGCTCGGGCCGGGTGGTGGCCGGGATCGAGACCGATGTCGCCGGGTGGCTGAGGCCGTACTTGAGCAGTGCGTGCGACCACGTCGTCACGCCGAAGTCGGCCAGCGGCGCGAGCTGTGCGGCGCTCGGCGAACGCCGCACCAGCCCGCCGGCGGCGAACGGGCGCATCAGGATGACGCCGATCCCGAGCTCCTGGGCGAGTGGGAAGACGCGTTCCTCAACCGCCCGCTCCTGCGGGTTGTACGGCACTTGGATCGCCCCGATGCGGCCGGTTCGCATGACCGTCTGCAGCTCGTCAAACTCGGCCTCTCGCCAGTGCGTCGCGGCAACGACGCCGATCGCGCCGCTGTCACGTCGCCGCTCGAGCTGGTCGAGGCGGGTCGGCCAGGCGACGAGGTTGTGCACCTGGAACACCTCGACGTGGCCGCCGTAGAAGTCGAGCGAGGCGTCGATCTGGCGGTCGGCCTCGTCGTCGTCCGGCGTCCAGACCTTGGTCGCCACGATCGCTTCCACCCGCCGGGCACCGAGCGTCGCACCGAGGATGCGTTCGGCGTGGCCGTACATCGGCGACGAGTCGACGAAGTTCGCGCCGTTGTCGAGGGCGACATCGGTCACCGCTTGGCGCACGGCGTCGACCTCGGGGATGTCGAACGTCTTCGACGTGCCCATGCCGATCACGGGCACCGTGAGAGAGGCGAGCGGGCGGTGCTCCATCAGGACCCGACCCGGGCGACGAACTCGGTGATCCGCTCGACGAACGCGGCGCGGTGGAAGCGCTCGAACTGCGCCCACGTCGTGAGCGTCGTGGTGTCGGCGACGCGGTCGAGGAACAGGCGGCCGTCGAGGTGGTCGCACTCGTGCTGGAACGTGCCGGCCGTCAGGCCGCGCTTGACTTCGTCGTGGGCGATGCCGTCACGGTCGAGGTATCGGACGCGCACGCTGACGTGGCGGAACACGTTGCCCCGCAGGTCGGGCACCGAGAGGCACCCCTCGTTGATCTCGACCAGCTCGTCGTCCAGCGGTTCGATGACCGGGTTGACGACGACCGTCAGCGGGATTGGCGGCTTGTACGGGTAGCGCGGGTTGTGGTCGACGTGGATGACGGCGATGCGCACCGGCTTGTGGACCTGGTTGGCGGCGATGCCGGCGCCGTTGGCGTGGTGCATGGTGTCGATGAGGTCGTCGATCAAGGTCTGCACGTCGTCCGAGGCGAGTTCCTCCGGCGTGATCTTGCGTGCGCGCTGGCG
>JBPCJW010000011.1:0-6147 GCA_051004915.1 Ilumatobacteraceae bacterium | reverse complement strand
GCCTCTCTCTCTTGTGCGAGGCGGGGGGCTTACATCCCCCCCCCCCCCCCTCCCCCCCCCCCCCCCCCCCTGTCTCCCCACCCCGACCGGGGCCGGCCCTGAGTCCTAGCCTGGTGACGTGGCTTGGCTTAGGCGATCGAGCCTGCGGTCGGTCTCCTTGCTGGCAGCGATCCCGATCAGCGTGCTCGGCGCCTTCGTCTTCAGCCGGGTGACGAGCTCCGGTGGCGGCGAGTCAGACGCCGTGCTCACCGATCCCGGCGAGTACGTCGAGCCCGGCGCATCGACCAACCCTCCGCTCGCCGTCGACGCGCTGCCGGGCGTCCAGCTGTTCGCCGCCGACGGCGCGCCCGTCGAGCTGGTGTCCGACGGTCGACCGATGGTCGTCAACCTGTGGTACTCGACCTGCCCGCCGTGCGCCCGTGAGCTCGTCGACTTCGCCGCGGTCCACCACGAGATCGGCGACGCCGTGCGGTTCGTCGGTGTCAACCCGTACGACTCGGCCGCCGACATGGCGACGTTCGCCGACGATCGGGACGTGACGTACGAGCTCCTCCGTGATCCCGACAGCGAGCTCGCCGACGCGCTTGGGGTGGTCGCCTACCCGGTCACTTTGTTTGTCGGCCGTGACGGCTACGTGGTCGAGCAGACCGGGCCGCTCGCCGCCAACGAGCTGCGGGCGCGGCTGGCCCGCTACTGGGCGATCGGATGACGACTGCCGGCGTGCCAGGTTGCCGGCGTGCCAGGTTGGTTGGCGTGCCAGATTGCCGGCGTGCCAGATCGCGGTGTAACGGAGTGATGGCGTGAATCTCGGCCTGTCGTTCCTGCGTGGCATGGTCGCGTCGGTCAACCCGTGTGCCTTCGTGTTGCTCCCGACGTACCTCATCTACTTCCTCGGCTCGGAAGCGGAACGAGGTGGCCCGCAGTGGGCATCGGTGCGCCGGGCGCTCGCCGTCTCCGGCGCCGTGTCGGCCGGGTTCATGGGTGTCTTCCTGGTCGCTGGCGTGCTCAGCAACTTTGTCACCTCGTGGCTCGACCGCAATGCCAAGTACGCGACGGCCGTGATCGGTGTCGGCCTGATCGTGCTCGGCGTGGCGATGCTGCTCGGCTACCGCCTGCCGATGGCCACCCCGGACGTCGGCGGTGGTCGTGACCGAACGGCTCGCTCGATGTTCGTGTACGGAGTGGCCTACGCGTTCGCCTCGATCGGTTGCACGATCGGCCTCTTCGCCGCCACGGCCTTCTCGTCACCGGACTCGTTCGTCGGTGGTATCGGCAACGTCATCGCCTACGGCGCTGGGATGGCGCTCATCGTCACGGCGTTGACGGTCAGCCTCGCCGTCGCCAACCACGCCTTGCTGCGCGTGCTGCGCTCGGCGATGCGGTACGCCACCCACCTGGCGGCGGCGTTCGTGCTGCTCTCGGGGCTGTACCTCCTCTACTACTTCTGGGTCGTCGATGTGAACACCGACTCCGACGCCGTCACCGAGGCCGTCGAGCGATTCCAGAACGACGTGCTCGTAAGGCTCAGCGATAACTGGCAGCTGGCCGCCATCGTGCTCGCTGGCGTCGTCGTCGCAGCGGTGCTGTACGTCGGTGTCCGACGGCGCTCTGTGGCTGAGCCATCGGTAGCGTCGCCGGATCGTGAGCCATCCCGCCCCTCGGCCCCCAGCTGAGCCTGTCGCCGTCAAGCCCGCGGCCACGGTCGTCCTGGTGCGCGACGCGCCAACCGCGGGACTGGAGGTGTTCATGCTGCGGCGCACGACCAGCGCCGCCTTCGCCGGGGGCATGTACGTGTTCCCCGGGGGCAAGGTCGACGAGGCCGACGGCGGCCGGGAGATCGAGCAGTACTGCGGCGGCTTCGACGACGCGGCGGCGTCCGCCGCGCTCGGTCTCGACCACGGTGGGTTGGCCTACTGGGTGGCCGCCATCCGCGAGTGCTTCGAGGAAGCCGGCCTGTTGCTGGCCCGGCCCACGGAGGAAACGCCCTTCTTCGTCGTCGACGCCGATCGGCGCGCCGTCCACGCCGGCGAGCTGTCGATGGTCGAGCTGTGTCGGCGCGACGGGTTGGCGCTCGATCTGTCGGCGCTGCGCTACGTCGCCCACTGGGTGACGCCGGAGGGTGAGACCCCGCGGCGGTTCGACACCCGGTTCTTCCTCGCCGTCGCGCCGGCCGACCAGGAGGGCGTGCACGACGACAGTGAGACCGTGCACAGCATGTGGATCCGGCCTGCCGAGGCGCTGGACCAGGCCGCGCTCGGTGAGCTCATCATGATGCCGCCGACGATCGCCAACCTGCAGGCGATCGCCAACTGCGCATCGGCGGCCGACGCGCTGGCGCAGGCCGACGCCGCTGCTCCTCCCGAACGGATCCAGCCGCGCCTGCGTCGAGACGCCTCCGGCGCCGTCGTCGGCGTGTCCGTACCCGGCGACGCCGACTACGCCTGAAACACCGTTCAGGTGGCGCGGACGGGGTCGGCGAGCGCGGTCTCGACCGCGGCCAGCAAGCGCGCCGAGCAACCCGCCATGTCCGCCCCGGCCAGCTCGTCGCCTGACGCGGGGCGGGGGACGAGGCGATCGAGCTCGGCGGCGACCGCGGCGAACGCCTTGGCCGCCGGGCCGGCGTTGGCGGTGAGGTCGAGGGCGACCGGCCGACCCACATCACCGCCGGCCGACACAGCGGGCTCGAGCGGGATGCGACCGAGCAGCGGGACGCCGATCGCCTCGGCCAGCGCCTCCCCGCCGCCTGTGCCGAACAGCGCGTACGTCTCGCCGTGGTCGCACGTGAAATCGGTCATGTTCTCGATCACGCCCACGATGCGCACGAAGCTGCGCCGGGCCATGTCGGCAGCGCGCTGCGCCACCTTCTGGGCGGCCAGCGCAGGGGTCGTGACGATGACCATGTCGGTCCGCGGCAGCATCCTGGCCAGCCCCATCTGCACGTCGCCGGTCCCGGGTGGCATGTCGATCAGCAGATCATCGAGCTCGCCCCACTGCACGTCGCGCAGGAATTGCTCGACGGCCTTGGTCAGCATCAGCCCCCGCCACATCAGCGCGGTGTCCTCGGCGACGAGGAAGCCCGTTGACACCACCTTCAGGCGGCCCGCGCCGACGGCCAACTCGTTGGGCACGATCAGGGGGCGGTCGCTGCCCTCGACGCGCTCGGCCTCCATGCGATCGGTCATGCCGAGGAGGCGGGGCACCGAGAAGCCCCAGATGTCGGCGTCGAGGACGCCAACGGTGCGACCTTCGGCGGCCAGCGCAACGGCCAGGTTGACGGTCACCGAGCTCTTGCCGACGCCGCCCTTGCCGCTGGCGATGGCGATGGTCCGAGTCGTCGCGGGGACCTGCGTGTCGCCAGCCTGTTGGCGGGCGTTCCAGCGGGCCTTGAGCATGACCTCGCTGCGCTCCTGCGAGTTCATCTCGCCCCACTCGATGCGCACCTCGCGCACACCCGGGTGGACGCCGACGCGCTGTTCGACCTCGCGCTTGATGTCGGCGCGCAACGGGCAGCCGCCGATGGTCAGCTTGACGGTGACGTGCACGGTGCCGTCGTCGTCGACGCGCACCGCCGGCACCATGCCGAGCGACACGATGTCGCTGCCCAGTTCGGGGTCGATTACGGATCGGAGGACGGTGAGCACCTCGTCCTGCGACGGCGCTATGACCACTTCGGGCATGACGATCATTTTACCGGTCGACGCCGTGTAATCTTGTCCCGTGGTCAGTCAGGGGAACTTGCCGTCGCGCGATGTGCTGCAGGTGCTCGGCGACAACACCCGCTACGCGATCTACCTCGAGCTGGCCCGCTCGCCTCGTCCGCTGGTCACCTCCGAGATCGCCGACACGCTCGGGCTGCACCCCAACACGGTGCGCCCGCACCTCGATCGGATGCGCGAGGTCGGTCTGCTCGACGTGACGACCGACGCCCGCGGCGAGGTCGGCCGTCCCCAGCACCGCTACTCCCTCGCCACCGACGCCCCGTCGCTCGGCCTCGAGCCGCCGACGATGCCGATGCTCGCCCGGATGGTCCTCGACCTGGCCGGGCGGCTGGGCGCCAGTCCGGCCGACGCGGCAGCGATCGGCGCGGCCGAGGGACAGGTCAGGGCCACCGCCTACGACGACGCCCCGTCGGCCCTCGAGGCATTGGTCGCCGACCTCGACCGCCTCGGCTTCGACCCGCTCGTCAGCGGTTTCGTCGAGCACATGGGCGACGCCGAGCTGGACGATGTGACGGCCGTGGTCGCCTTCGCCAACTGCCCGTTCGCCGAGCTGGCCCGCGCCCACCCCGACCTCGTCTGCGCGCTGCACCGCGGCCTCGTCAGCGGCTTCGTCCAGCACATGGGCGACGCCGAGGTGCGCGAGTTCTGCACGCTCGTCGATCGCACACCCTGCCAAGTGTCCATCGCCAGCCGGTAGCACTGCCGTTGGCCCGTTAGCATTGTCCCGGCTACTGTCTCGCCAGGTACTGGCGCTCGAGGAGGAACGTTCGTGATCACCGTCACCCCAACCGCTGCCGACAAGGTCAAGGAACTGCTCGCCGCCGAGGGCGCCGACGATCTGGCACTGCGCGTCGCCGTGCGGCCCGGCGGATGCAGCGGCTTCTCCTATGAGATGTTCTTCGATGGCGACTTCGCGGCCGATGACGAGCAGGCCACGTTCGGTGCGGCCGCCGACGTCAAGGTCGTCGTCGATGCAGCTTCCGCCCAGCTGCTGCTGGGTGCCGAGCTCGACTACAAGGACGGGCTCGAGCAGTCCGGGTTCGCCATCACGAACCCCAACGCCAGCCGCACCTGCGGCTGCGGCCAGAGCTTCAGCTGACTTGAACAAGCCGCTCGGGCCCTACAGCCCGTTCGTCCGCGCCGGTGATCTCATCATCGTCTCGGGCCAGGGCGGGATGCTTGACGGAAAGCTCGTGGAGGGCGGCGTCACCGCTCAGACCACCCAGACGATGGCCAACCTCGCCGACCGGCTGGCGGAAGCGGGCGCGAGCCTTGACGACGTGGTCAAGACGATGTGTTTCCTGACCGACATGGAGACGTTCGCCGAGTTCAACGACGCCTACGCCGCGGCCTTCGGCGACCACCGGCCGGCGCGTTCCACGGTCGAGGTGTCGGCACTGCCGGGCGGCATGTCCGTCGAGGTGGAGGCCTGGGCCCACCGGCCTGCGTGAGCGAACGAGCGAGCGAGCGCTGCGCCTGGGCGGAGGGGAGCGACGCCTACCGCACCTACCACGACACCGAATGGGGTGTGCCCCAGCGCGAACCGCGAGTGTTGTTCGAGTTCCTCGTCCTCGAGGGTGCGCAAGCCGGGCTGTCGTGGTCGACGATCCTCAACAAGCGTGACGGGTATCGACGGGCGTTCGCCGGCTTCGACCCGCACCAGGTCGCCGAGTTCGGCGAAGACGACGTCGCCCGCTGCCTCGCCGATCCCGGCATCGTGCGCAACCGGGCCAAGCTCGCGGCGGCCATCGGCAACGCCCGGGCGTGGCTCGAGCTGGACGACCCCGCCGCCCGTCTGTGGTCGTTCGTCGGCAGCGAGCCGGTCGAGAATCGGTGGTCGACGCTGGCCGACGTGCCGGTCACGACGCCGGCCGCCGAGGCGATGAGCAAGGATCTCAAGCGGCGCGGCTTTCGCTTCGTCGGCCCGACGATCTGCTACTCGCTGATGCAGGCCTGCGGTCTCGTCAACGACCACGTCACGTCGTGCCCTCGGCACGCCGAGGTCGAGGCGCGTGGGCACGGCCAGCGGCCCGGTGGCTAGCCTGGCGGTGCTATGGCTGGCGCGATCATCATCGTCGTGGTGCTGCTGCTGTTCCCGGTGATGGTGCTGCTCAGCGGGGGTGTCGCGTCGGCCATCCTCGGCCAGTCGTTGGAGGTCGACGCCGAGCACCGCAACGAGGGCAGCGAGCTCCTCGACCTCCCTGACTGACGCGATGTTCGAGCTGGACGCCTCGACGAGGGCGTTGACCGAGGCGATCGTGCGCTACGCCGTCGACCGGATCGACCTCGACCCGCCCCCGCTGGATGGTCCGCAGACGCCACAGGCGCTGGCGGAGCTGGCCGGCCGGACGATCACCGCCGAGGGCATCGGGGGCCTCGAGGCGCTGCGCGTGTTCGCCGACATCCTCGCCCCGGCGTGCATCTCCGT
>JBPCJW010000010.1:0-12217 GCA_051004915.1 Ilumatobacteraceae bacterium | reverse complement strand
GCAACCTGATCGAGCACTACGTCAGCCGCCCGGCCGACGACATCAGTCAGATCCACGGCAACATCTACGTCGGACGGGTGCAGAACGTGCTGCCGGGCATGGAAGCCGCCTTCGTCGACATCGCCACACCGAAGAACGCGGTGCTGTACCGGGGCGACGTGCAGTACGACGCCGAGGACATCGAAGAACGTCCGGATGGGGCGCGCATCGAGGACATCCTCCGGGCGCGCCAGCTCATCGTGTGCCAGGTGACGAAGAACCCGATCGGCGCCAAGGGCGCCCGCCTGACGCAAGAGGTGTCGCTCCCCGGCCGCTTCGTCGTGCTGATCCCGAACTCCAAGACCTACGGGATCTCCAAGCGCCTGCCTGACGACGTGCGCCGGCGCTTGCGGGCGATCCTCGACCGGGTCAAGCCGGCGCAGCACGGTCTGATCGTGCGCACCGCGGCCGAGCACGCCAACGAGGACGAGCTGCGCGCCGACATGTCCCTGCTGCTCGACCAGTGGGAGCAGATCGCGGCGAAGGCCATCTCGACGAAGGCGCCGGCGTTGTTGTATCGCGAGCCCGAGCTGGCCGTGCGCGTCATCCGTGAAGAGTTCAACGCCGACTACCGCGGCGTGGTCATCGACGACCAGCGCCTGTACGAGGAGCTGCAGGCGTACATCGGCGCCTTCAACCCCGAGCTGGCCGACCGGGTCGAGTACTTCGACGCCGCGGTCGAGGGGCTCAGCCTGTTCGAGCAGTACCACGTGCACGAGCAGGTGCACAAGGCGCTCGACCGCAAGGTGTGGCTGCCGTCGGGCGGCTCGCTGATCATCGAGCACACCGAGGCCCTGACCGTGATCGACGTCAACACCGGCCGCAACGTCGGATCGTCGAGCCTCGAAGAGACGGTGTTCCACAACAACATGGAGGCCGCAGAGGAGATCGCCCGGCAGCTGCGGCTGCGCGACATCGGCGGGATCATCGTCATCGACTTCATCGACATGGAGGTGCGCAACAACAGGACCAAGGTGGTCGAGGCGTTTCGCGCCGCGCTGTCGCGCGACAAGACCCGGTCCCAGGTGTTCGTCATCTCCGAGCTCGGCCTCGTCGAGATGACCCGCAAACGGATCGGCGAGGGCCTGCTCACCGAGTTCTCGGAGATCTGCCCGAACTGCGACGGCCGGGGCGTCGTGATCGACCATGCGCTGCTCGACTGAGCATGCAGTCACCAGATCTGGCGTCATGACCACGTGGACGTCGCCGTCCGAGAGCTCACGGCCAACCTGTCCGCCTACCTCCCGCGCGCAACGGCCGGCGGGCTCACGGCCGACACACGATCGTCGAGGTGCGACACGACCTGGGCCGGCTGCTCGACCCGCCAACGGCCACTGCCGCCCGACGCCAATTCGTCGAGGACCTCTCGTCGATCACGATCCTCGAGCTCGACGCCGGCACGTGCGAGCTGGCCGCCTCGATCGCCGAGCAGACCGGCGTGCGCACCCTCGACGCCCTCCACCTCGGTGCGGCGCGGCGACTCGACACGGCGATCAGGTTTCTGACGTTCGACGTTCGCCAAGCCGACGCCGCCCGCCGTCTCGGCTTCACGGTGCTCGGGGCCTGATCCGGATCGGCCGCCGCTACGATCGTCTGTCGCTATGTACGCAGTGATCGGGGCAGGGGCCAACCAGAAGAGGGTGGCCGAGGGTGAGCGCGTCGAGGTCGACCTGCTGCACGTCGAGGACGGCACCGAGGTCACGTTGACGGCCAAGATGCTCGTCGACGGCGACACGGTACTGGCCACGCCCGACGAGCTGTCCAAGGTCACCGTCACGGGCACGGTCGTCGGCGGCGCGAAGGGCCCGAAGATCAACGGGTTCACGTACAAGAAGCGCACCAACCAGCGTCGCCGGTGGGGCCATCGCCAGCGCTACAGCGTCGTCGAGATCACCAAGATCTCGGCTGGGTGATCGCCTGACCGGGCGAGCAGATCGAGAAGGGGTGTCAGATGTCGAAGACCAAAGGTGGCGGCTCCACCCGCAATGGCCGTGACTCCAACGCTCAGCGGTTGGGCGTGAAGGTCTACGGCGGCACGCAGATCCACGCCGGCACGATCATCGTGCGCCAGCGCGGCACGAAGTTCCACCCCGGCAAGAACGTCGGCATCGGTGGCGACGACACACTGTTCTCGCTCGTCGATGGCAGCGTGCAGTTCGGCGAGCGCAGGGGCCGCAAGGTCGTCGACGTCGTCTCCGCTGAGACCTGACCACCAGCGTCAGGTGACGCCGGCGGGGAGCTTCGCCGCGTCCCAGTCGAGCAGCGCCACCGCCTGCCGGCAGGCGTACCGGTCGGTCATCCCTGCTACGTAGGCGACCGCCGAGCGAACGGCCTCGCGGCTGCCGCCCACCGCCGCCGGTGGCTCGGGCAGCAGCTGCGGGCGATCGCCGTAGTGCTCGACGAGGGCGCGCAGCAGCTCGATCACCGAGGCTGCCTGATCTCGGCTGGCCGGGCGGAGGTAGACCTGCTCGTAGTTGAACCGACGGAACTCGGCCAGCGCCTCGGCTTCCGCCTCGGTCATGCCGACCTGCCCTGTCGCTGTCGCGGCGGCGACCATCGCCCTGATGAACGCCCCGAGCTGGCGGGAGCGAGTCGCACCGCAGCGAGCTGCCACCAGCTGCGGCAGCATGTCGGCGACGACGATCCCGGCCGCCACCGCGTCCTCGAAGTCGTGGCACACATAGGCGATGCGATCGGCCCACGAGACCACCTCGCCCTCCGGCGTCGCCGGCGCGGGGCGGCTCCACGAGTGGTTGCGCACCCCGTCCAGCGTCTCGGCGCACAGGTTGAGCGGCGCCAACGTGACGTCGGCGCCCCACAGGGCGTGGTCGTAGCCACCGTCGACGTACGGCGACAGCGCGTCCTCACTGGCACGGCCACCCGGCCCGTGGCCGCAGTCGTGACCGAGGGCAATCGCCTCGGTCAGCGCGACGTTGAGGCCGAGCGCCCTGGCCACGGACGTGGCGACCTGGGCGACCTCAAGGGCGTGGGTGAGGCGCGTCCGCTGGTGGTCGTCGGGGAACACGAAGACCTGCGTCTTGCCGGCCAGCCGACGGAACGCCGCGGCGTGGAGGATGCGGTCCCGGTCGCGCTCGAAGCACGTCCGCCACTGGTCCGGCTCCTCGGCCCGCGATCGATCGCCGGCGTCGATGGCGCGGGTGGCGTTGGCGGTGAGGGCGGCGTCCTCCAGCTCCTCGCGGCCGACTCGGGCCACGGTCGATCGCTCGACGCGCGCCGACGAGTCGGCGTGGGCCAGACGGACCCCGGCGCGGGTCGCGCCGTGCATTGTCGACGCCCACCGGTCCGCCCGCTCCTGCATCGACGCATCAGCCACGAGCGCGAGGCTACGGACCAACCCCCACCGGTCCGAGGCTTTCGCGTCATCCGGGGCGTTCGTGCACCCCGTCCGGCGCGCAAACCCTCGGATGCAGCAAACCCTCGGATCGAATCCCCTGGATAGCGTTCGGCGGATGTCCCAGTTCGTCGACGAGTGCAAGCTCAACGTGCGCGGGGGCGACGGCGGGGCGGGTTGCGTGGCGTTCCGGCGGGAGGGTCCCGTCGCGATGGGCGGGCCGAACGGCGGAGACGGCGGCAAGGGTGGCGACGTGTGGCTGGTCGCCGACCACAACGTGGCGTCGCTGCTGGCGTACCGGGATCACCCCCATCGCCGGGCGACGAACGGCGTCCACGGCAAGGGCAAGGATCTCCACGGTCGCCAGGGCGTCGATCTCGAGGTCACCGTCCCCGAAGGCACCATCGTCAAGGACCTGTACACCGCCGAGGTGCTTGCCGCGCTGCTCCACCACGGTGACCGCTGGCTGGCTGCGGCCGGCGGGCGGGGTGGTCGCGGGAACGCCAAGTTCCTGTCCAACCGCAGGCGGGCGCCGAAGTTCGCCGAGCAGGGCGAGCACGGCGAGCAACGCTGGCTCAAGCTCGAGCTGCAGCTCATGGCCGACGTCGCCCTCGTCGGCTTCCCCAACGTCGGCAAGAGCACGCTGATCAGTGTGATCTCGGCGGCGACGCCGAAGATCGCCGACTACCCGTTCACCACGCTCGAGCCGAACCTCGGCGTCGTGCGGGTCGACGACGCCACCGACTTCATCGTCGCCGACATCCCCGGGTTGATCGAGGGCGCGGCCGACGGGCGTGGTCTCGGCCATCGCTTCCTGCGCCACGTCGAGCGGGCGCGCGTGCTCTGCCTGCTCGTCGATCTCGCCGCCCTCGACGGCACCAGTTCGGTCGAGCAGGAGCGCATCCTGCTCGACGAGCTCGGCCGGTACCAGCCCGAGCTGCTGGAGCGCCCACGCCTCGTCGTCGGCACGAAGGCCGACATCACGGGCACCATCGATCCGGCCGAGCTCGGCTTCAGGCCCGACGGCGACACCCGTTTCGTCATCTCGGCGGTCACCGGTGACGGCGTGGCACCACTCGTCGGGGCGATGGCCCGCCTCGTCCACGAGGCCCGCGCCGACCAGCCGCACCGCGATGGCGTGGTGCTGCTGCGGCCGCAGCCGTCGGGCGCCAACGTCGAGCGCGTCGGCGAGCACGAGTTCCGCGTCAGGGGTCGCGACGTCGAGCGGGTCGTCGCGCTGAACGACGTGACCAACGACGATGCGGCGTCCTACATCGACTACCGACTGGATCGCCTCGGGGTGCCCAGGTTGCTGGCCCGCGCCGGCGTCGCCGAAGGTGATGTGGTGTGGATCGGCGACTTCTCGTTCGAGTATCGGGACTAGGCGCCACGTGCGCCTCGTCGTCAAGGTCGGCACGTCGTCGGTGACCGACGAGGCGGGCGCAGTGGACGATGGTGCGATCGCCAAGCTCAGCGCCGAGATCGCAGCGTTGCGCGACGTCGGTCACGAGACGGTGGTCGTGTCATCGGGAGCCGTGGCCGCCGGCGTCGCCGCCCTCGGGCTGGCCAACCGGCCGACGGACATCCGCACGCTGCAGGCGCTTGCCGCCGCTGGCCAACCACGGCTGATGCGCAGCTGGGACGCTGCGCTCGCCAGCTACTCGCTGGTGCCGGCGCAAGCGTTGCTCGTGCCGCACGACTTCATCGATCGCCGCCAGTACCTCCACGCCCGCCGCACGCTGACTCGCATGCTCGAGCTGGGCGCCGTGCCGATCATCAACGAGAACGACGCCATCGCCAGCGACGAGGCGCGGTACGGCGACAACGATCGCATCGCCGCCCTGGTCTCCCACAACATCGGCGCCGCGGTGATGGTGCTGCTGACGGACATCGGCGGCCTCTACACGTCCGACCCGCGACTCCACGACGACGCCCAGCTGATCACGCGTGTGCTGGCAGACGACCCGCTGCTCGCCATCCGTGCCGGCAGCGGCGGCAGCGGGCGGGGGAGCGGCGGCATGGCCGGCAAGCTGGCGGCGGCGCGGATCGCCTCGTGGTCGGGCGTGCGCACGGTGATCGCCGACGCCGCACGTGACGGCGTGTTGGCGGATGCGGTGGCGGACGAGCCGGTCGGCACGACGTTCGAGGCGCATCGTCACAAGCTGGCGGCGCGCAAACTGTGGATCGCCTTCGCCGCCCACGTCGCCGGCACGGTGAAGGTCGACGATGGGGCGCGCCGGGCGCTCGTCGAACGCCAGACCAGCCTGCTCCCGGCTGGGGTGGTCGAGGTCACCGGCCACTTCGGCGAGGGCGACACGGTCGACATCGTCGGGCTCGACGGCATGGCCTTCGCCAGGGGGATGGTGTTCATCGAGGCGGCGCAATTGCGCCGGGTCGTCGGTCGCCACACCAGCGATCTGCCGGTCGGCATGGTCCACGAGGTCATCCACCGCGACGACCTCGTGCTGCTCCCGGCCTGAGCCTCCCGGGCGGAGGTCACTCGCCGGTGGTGCCGTCGAGGTACTCCCGCAGGATGTCGAGGTGCCCGACGTGGCGGGCGGTCTCCTCGATGAGGTGGAGGTAGGCGAAGCGCAGCGTGAACGGGCGGGACGCGTTGGCCGCGTGGTCGTCGAGCGAGTGTCCCTCCGCGGCATCCCGTGATCGTTGGCAGGCCAGCTCGTACAGCGCCAGCACATCGTCCATCGGCTCGTCGACGGCGCTGTGGAACTCCCAGTCCCAGTCGTCGTCGAACGGTGCCGACGCCCACGGCTCCGGCTCGGGGCTGCCTGCGAAACGATCGCACAACCAACTGTCCTCGACGAGCGCGAGGTGCTTGACGAGGCCGACGATGGTGGTCCCCGAGCGCAGCGGGGACGTCCGGGCGACGGTCGGGCTGATGGCGGTGACCTTGCGCATGACTGCCGCCCGGTACCACTCGAGGATGTTGGTCAGCATCGCCAGCTCGTCAGCCGTCGCCGTGCCGTCCGGGAACGCCGTGTCCTCCGAGTGGATCGGTGGCGGCGTGCCGCGCTCGGCCGCCGAGCGCTCGATGCACAGCTCGTTGCCCTCTGGGTCGGCGAGCACGACCCAGCCGGTGCCGTCGGCCTGGCGGTGGTCGGCGACGAGTGTGGCGCCGAGCGCCGCGGCCGCGTCGACGGCCTGGTCGCGGTCGACGTCCGGCTGCAGGTCGAGGTGGATCCGGTTCTTCGTCGTCTTCGGTTCGGGCACGCCGATGAACAGCAGGCCGGGGTGGCGGGCCTGCGGGTCGACGATCAGGAACTCATTGGCCCCGGGCTCGTTTGGGTCGTCGGGATCCTCGACGAACCCGAGCACCGGCGCCCAGAACGCAGCAAGGGCGGACGGCTCTCGGCAGTCGATCGTGATGTGGCGGATGCGGGCGGGCACCGCTGTGGCCTCGTGTCAGGCCGGTGGCTGCGGGGCGGCGACCTGCGGCGCTGGCTGGTCGGCCGGCACGGCTTGCTCGACGGCCTGGGGGGCGGCGCCGGCGTCGAGGCCCAGCTCGGCGCGCAGCTGGCTGAGGCGGCTCTGCGCCTCGACGTTGGCCGTCGCCGTCTCCACCTCGAGGACCCGCGACTGGACGGAGGTCTCCGTCAGCTCGGCCGTCGCCTTGGCTCGGGCGTAGCGGGCCTGGATCTTCTCCTGCACCTCGGACAGGCTCGGCACGTCGGCGCCAACGCTCTCGTTGAGTTGGGCCATCGCCGAGTTCATCTCTTCCTGCATCTTCGCCTGGTCGAGCTGCGAGAGGAGCTTGCCCTTCTCGGAGATCTTCTCCTGCAGGAGGCGGCTGTTCTGGGTGACCGCAGCCTTGGCCTGATCGGACGCCTCGGTCGACTCGATGACCAGCGACTTGAGGCTCTCGACGTCGCGCTCGACCTGGATCAGCTGGTTGGCGATGGTCTCGGCGGCCGACGTGTACTGCGTCGCCTTGGCAGTGTCGCCCGTCTTCTGGGCGTCGCTGGCCATGATCAGGGCCTGGCGGGCGTTGGCGTTGAGCTTCTCCAGCTCGGTCATCTTCTGGTTCAGCCGCAGCTCGCTCTGCTTCTGGTTGGCGATGACGTTGGCCGCCTGCTGGGTCAAGCGCTGGTGCTGACCCTTGGCTTCGCTGAGCGCCTGCTCGAGCTGCACCTTGGGGTCGGCCCGCTCCTCGAAGGAACCGCCGAGCTTGGCGGTCAGGTACTTCCACCACTTGCTGATCACCTTGAACATGCCCCGGAGCCTAGAGGCCCGCCCGACCGCCGCCATCGGTGCCGCCCGGACGGGTTCTGACGAAGGTTCATGCTGGAAACCCAGCACGAATTCTCGTCAGAACCGCGGGGTGGGGTCAGGCGCGGCGGCGGGAGAGCTTGGAACGGACGATCGCCAGCTCGGGGGCGTGGAGGGCGAGGAGCACGCCGACGTAGGCGACGATCCCGACGAGCGAGGCGACGACGACGCGCAGGAGCGCCGTGGTCCCCACGTCGCTGCCGGCGTCGTTGCCCATCTGGTCGGCGACGAACCACGCCACCTCGCCGGCCAGCGCGCCGGCCACGATCATCCGCCCGAAGCTGGTGAACACCTCGACCACCGGGAAGCCGGACACCTTGTACGACAGCACCTGGATCGCCCAGACAGAGGTGATCAGGTAGGCCAGGGCGAAGGCCAAGCCGAGCCCGAGCACGCCGAACCGGCCGACCAGCGCGACCGCCAAGACGATGTTGATGATGTTCTCGACGACGTTGATCACGAACGGCGTGCGCGTGTCCTGGTGGGCGTAGAAGCCGCGTAGGGCGAACACGTAGACGGACAGACCGACGAGGCCGAGGGCGAACCCGCCGAGCGCGTTGGACGTGTCGAGCGCGTCGGCCGGCTCGTACTGACCGTGCTGCAGGAAGGCACCGATGATCGGCCTGCGGAGCACGAGGATCAACACGCCGGCGGGCAGGGTGAGCAGCGCCGTCATGCGCAGTCCGAGCGAGGACTGGCCGAGGAACGCCGGGCGGTCCCGCCGCACGACGGCGCGGGCGAGGTCCGGCACGAACGTAGTGGCGATCGAGACGCCCAAGAGGCCGTACGGGAAGATGAAGAACGTGAACGCGTCGAAGTAGGCGGCGGCGTTCCCGGAACCCGGGTCGGCGAGGTTGCGGACGATGATCCCCGACACCTGGTTGGCGGCGACGTACCCGACGGTCCAGCCGGACATCACGAGCACCCGCCGGACGACCGGATTGCGCCACTGCAGGCGCGGCCGGATCCGGATGCCGGCCCGCTTGATCGCCGGGATCAGCACCAGCGCCATGGCGACGATGCCGAGTGTTGCGCCCAGCCCGAGCGTCCAGCGCAGGCGCCCGTCGCTGAGCAAGTCGCCGACCGTGAACTCTCGCTCGCCGGCGGCGGGGATCGACAGCAGGCTGGCGATGATCACGATGTTGGCGACGATCGGGCTCCACGCCGCGGCGAAGAACCGCCGCCGCGACTGCAGCAGCGCGTTGGCCACGCCGGTGGCGCCGTAGAAGAAGATTTGCAGCAGGAAGATGCGGGTCAGCAGCGTGCCCGCCTCGCGGAACTGGGCGACGTCGATGCCATCGGCTGGGTCCAGCGTGTACAGCCGGAAGATCAGGGGCGCGGCGAGGAAGGCGATGACCGTGACGATGAACAGCCCGACCATCGCCAGCGTCACCACGATGTCGGTCGACTCCTCGTCATCGTCCTCCTTGAAACGGGTGAACAGCGGCACGAAGGTGGCCGACACAACACCACCGAGCAGCACCTCGTAGACGATGTTCGGGGTCTCGTTGCCGATGCGGTAGGCGTCGGCGAGCGCGGTCTGGCCGATGACGTAACCGAAGGCGGCGACGCGGGCGAGGCCGGTGATCCTGGAAAGTGCGGTGCCAGTGGCAACGACGAGGTTGTTGCGCAACAGTGACGAGCGACCACTGTCGTCGGCGTGGCTCGCTGCCGTCGGTGCGTCGGGAGACGTCGGCGTGCCGCCGGTCGTCGCAGTGGTGGTCATCGGTGGTTCATCGACTCAGCCAGATGACTCGCCTCGGCGGACGGATCGGCACCGATGACCGAGGAACGTGACGATGGTTCGTTCGCTCCGCTCGATCACTGCGAGGTCACTGCAGCTCTTGGACGGCGAGGCGCAGGCTCTCCAGTTCGACGACGAGGTCGTCGACCTCGGTGGCGAAGACGTCGGTGCCGGTCGAGCCGATGCTCACCTCGGCGGCGCGGGCGACCAGCTCGTCGAGGCGGGTCTGCGTCAGACGCAGCCGATCGGCGGTCGACGCCGACAGCTCCTTCAGCCGATCGGCCGTGGCGAGCTGGTCGTCGACGGACGCCAGCGCCTGGTCGAGGTCGGCAGAACGATCGGGTTTGCCTTGCAACGTCGAGCGCTTGGACCGCAGCCGAGTGGGGTCGAGGCGCTTGACCGCGGCGTCGATGTCGTGGCCGCGCTTGGCGATCTGCCAGCCCTGCTGGAGCCCGCCATCCAGGCGGGTGGCGATGCTGGCGAGCCGGTCGTGCAGCGGTCCGGCCGGCGTCTCGCGCACGGTGGCGAGCAGTTGCTGGCGGGCCCGCTGTGCGTCCTTGACGAAGTGCCGCCACGGCTCGCCGACGGTGAAGGGGTCGATGGCCGCGACCTTCGGCGCCCTGGGCATGGCCACCGCGACGGAGCCCAGGTAGATCCCGACCCCGACGGCGATGGACGCCACGATCGGCACGCCGAGCAGCCCGGCAGCGATGCCGGCGGCAGCCCCGAGCAGGAGCCGCCACGACAGGATCGCTCGCGCCGTCTTCGGGGTGAAGAACCGATCTCGCCACGCCATTGGTTGGAGGGTATTCCCACTCATCAGACGATGGTGGACGGGTCGGCGTTGCTGCCGCAGATCGCGACCGCCACCCGCTCGCCGTCCGCCGGGAGGTAGGCGCCGGTGCGGAGGGCGGCGAGGGCGGCGGCGCCACCGGGTTCGGCGATCAGCCGCAGGCCGTCCCAGATCGCCCGCTGCGCGTCGCGGATGGCGTCGTCGTCGACGACCACGGCGTCGTGGACGTACCGGCGCACGACGGCCCATGGCGCGTCGCCGATCCGAGCCGCGCCGAGCGAGTCGGCGGCCAGTCCACGCACCTCGACGTCGGTCGGCTCTCCGGCGGCCAGCGCCGCCCGCAGGCACTGGCTGGTGGTCGGCTCGACGCTGACCACACGCGCCCGGTCGGCGAACCACGCCGCCTGGCCGGCGACGAAGCCGCCGCCGCCCGTCGATGCGAGCAGCGTGTCGATCGTTCCGGCCTGGCGCTCCAGCTCCATGCTCATCGTTCCCTGGCCGGCAATCACCACGGGTGAGTTGTACGGGTGGACGAGGAGGCCGCCGGTCTCCCTGGCTCGCTCGTCGGCGGCCCGTTGGGCATGGTCGTACAACCCCTCGATCACCCGCAGCTCGGCGCCGAGGGCCTCGATGCGCTGGCGCTTGAGGGTCGGGCTGGTCGCCGGCACGAACACCTCGGCGCGCAGTCCGAGGCACCGGGCCACGTGGGCGACGGCGGCACCGTGGTTGCCGCCCGATGCGGCGATCAGACCGGCCGGCGGGATGTCCGCCGTGAGCACCCGGTGGAACGCCCCGCGCGGCTTGAACGACCCGGTGTGCTGCAGCAGCTCCAGCTTTAGGACGGCCGGCAGCGGCACACCCAGCTCGCCGGCGGCGATGCGGACGATCGGCGTGACGCGCACGTGGCCGGCGATCACGGCCCACGCTCGTTCGATGTCGTCGGGCGTCACGACGGCGTCGACAACGTCAGGTGGCGCCGTCATCTCATGCGCCGGTGTCCGGTCGAGCGATGTCGGTCGCCGTCAGCTTCGTCAGCTGCTCGTCGGTCGGGTCGGGCACACTGGCCAGTCGATCGGCCTGCCTCCCGATCGCCACCTCGAAGACGTTGCGCACGAACCGGGCGTTGCCGAAGCCGCGCCCGCGTGGTTCGCCGTCGATCACCTCGGCCAGGCGTAGGGCGCCGGCCTCGTCCAGGTGGTATCGGTTGGCGTCGCTCATCGTCTCGAAGATGGCGATCAGCTCTTCGGTGGTGTAGTCAGGGAAGTGGATCGTCCTGGCGAACCGGCTCTGCAGCCCAGGGTTGGTGTCGATCAGGGCGCGCATCTCGGTCGGGTAGCCGGCGGCGATGACGGCCAGGTCGCCGCGATGGTCCTCCATGAACTTGACGATCGTGTCGATCGCCTCCCGACCGAAGTCCTGCTCGCCGCCACGCGCGAGTGCGTACGCCTCGTCGATGAGCAACGTGCCGCCCAGCGCCGACTCCAGGACGGCGCGGGTCTTGGCCGCCGTCTGGCCGACGTAGCCGGCCACGAGATCGGAGCGGTCGGCCTCCACGAGGTGGCCGGTCGACACGATGCCGAGGGTGCGCAGGATGTGGCTGAGCAGGCGGGCGACGGTGGTCTTGCCGGTGCCCGGGTTGCCGGTGAAGACGACGTGGTGGCTGGTCTCGAGCGTCGGCAGTCCACGCTCGGCGCGCAGGCGCTGGATGCGCAGCAGGCTCGTCAATCGGCGAACGTCCGCCTTGACCAGTTCCAGCCCGACCAGCGCGTCCAGCTCGGCGAGCAGCTCCTCGATGGGACGGACGTGAGGAAGCTCGGGCGGCGGCCGCGGGGTCGTTCCGGCGGGCGTGACGGTGGGCGTGACGCCGGCGGCGCGGGATCCCGCCGCCAGCGTCGCCGCCCCTGGTCGGCCCGGTCGCGGCACGCCAGCGGCATCGAAAGCAGCCAGCAACACACCGCGGTAATGGTCGATGGCGGCGATCCCGTCGGGGGAGGGAACGAAGTCG
>JBPCJW010000009.1:0-6987 GCA_051004915.1 Ilumatobacteraceae bacterium | reverse complement strand
GGCGGCTACGACATGGCGCTGCTCATCTACCCCGGGCCGAGCGCAGGCGGTCCGAACGCCGATCCCGACCTCCTGCGGCAGCTCTTCTCCTCGATGTCACCTCCCTCCCTGACCGGCGCCAGCGGCTACGTCAACCCCAGGTTCGACGAGCTCGCCGAACGGCAGCGGGTCACCTTCGACGACGCCGAGCGGGCCGAGCTGGTGACCGAGATGCAAGAGATCCTCGCCGAGGACGTCCCGGTCCTGCCGCTCTACTACCCAGAGACCGTCCTGCTGTTCCGCAACGAGGTCCTCGACGAGTGGTACTTCACGCCAGGCCAGTTCCCCACCTCCAGCAACAACAAGCAGTTGTTCATCACAGGCCTGCGCACTGGCAGCACGATCCGCCCAATCGAGTGATCGCTGGTCAGGCGGCGACGATCTCGGTGCCGTCGGGTCATTGCGCGTGCCAGCAGCCTGCAGCATCGCGCTAGGTCCGGTGACCGCGGGCGGGCATGTGGCACTTCGCATCTACCGGTGCGCTACTCTCGTCGAAGGAGGACGCCGATGGTGCTGTGGTGGATCGTCAACGTGGCGGTGCTGCTGGTCGTCGTGCCGCTCGTGCTCTTCCTCGCCAACGGGGTCATCCGGGCGGCGAAGGAGATCGACGCTTACGCCGACGACATCCTCGAGCACGGTGTGCTGCTGACCAAGGCCCTCGAACCGGTCCCCGCGCTTGCGACGACGCGGGATGAGGTCCAGGCCATCACCGGCAGCGCCGTGCGCTACGTGACCGCCCTGCGCCGGCTGGTGTAGGGCCGTCGGGAGAAGCGACATGTCCATCGCCGCCATCGTCAGCCTCCTGCTCATCGCCGTGCTCGTGGCCGCCGTGGCCCTCTACCTGATCCGGGTGATCGTGATCCTGCGCCGCGTCGTCGACACGCTCGGCAAGGTCACGTTCGGCGTCAGGGCCATCGCCCATCGCACCGAACCCCTCGGCGAGCTGCTCGGTGACGTCAACACGAACCTGTCCGCCGTGGCCGGCGCCCTGGAGCAGCTGGTCGCCGACGTGTCGGCACCGGCGGCGAAGGCCTCCTGATGGCGCTGGAGTTCCGCTGCGCCGACGTCGGCGTGGCCTGCAAGACGGTGACGAAGGCGGACAGCAAGGACGAGCTGCTGGCCAAGGTCAGCAACCATGCGCAGAAGGTCCACGGCGTCGCTCTCAACGACACCCTCGTCGACTACGCGCTGACCAAGGTCCGCACCACCTAGCTGCGAACCTCGAGATGGTCGAGGCTGTCGACGGACACCCGCTCGACGAACCCCGTCGCCGACTCCAACTCCAGCTGGCCGTGGGGGTCGACGCCGCGCACGGTGCCGCGGGCAGTGCCCCGCGGGAGCAGTCGCGCCACGACCCGCCGGCCGGTCAGCACACACGCTTCCGAGTACACCGCGCAGACCACGTCGACACCGGTGGCGAGGTGACTGGCGCCGACATCGAGACCGGCGACCATCGCGGCGACCGCTGCGTCTCGATCGACGATGCCGAGGGCCTGAACGTCGAACCGGGCGGTCACCACCGCCGACGTCACCCGCCCTGGGCCCAGCTGCACCTCGGCGCGCACCTCGCCCAGCCGTTCCCCGTGAGGGTCGACGAGCGCGTCGGGCCAGCTCAAGCCGATGTCCGTCCCGGACACGATCGAGCGCGCGGCGGCGAGGAGTCCGAGCGAAGCGGCCAGCCAGACCAGATCGGCTCGATCGGCGTCGATGGCCGGCCGCCACACCATCGCCAAGACGGCAGTGCGCTGCGGCTGATGCGGCCACAGGCGACCGTGGCGGCCGCGCGGGCTGATCTCGTGATCGACGACGACGACCGAGCCGGCCGGTGCCCCTTCCTGGCGAGCCCAGGCCAGGGCCAACGTCTCGGCGTTGATCGCCACGCGGTAGCGGCGGTGCGCAGCGTTCGTCACGACGTGCCCTCGAGCCGCACGACCGCCCAGCGCCCGCAACGGCGCACGAGCTCGATCCGGCCGACGGGCACCGCGTCGCCGAGCTCGGCAGGAACATCGGTGACGAGGTGCACGAGGACCGAGCCGGGGACCGTCGTCCCGCGCTCGCCGAGCACGCAGCGCAGCGCCTCGAGGTCGACGCCGACCACTTCGGCGCGCAAGCCGTGGAGCAGGTCGGCGAGGAAGTCGTCGCGCTCATCAGCGGCCGCAGTTTCCTCCCGCAGGCGGGCCGCCAGCAGCGGGTCCATGCCACGGCGGGTGGCGAGCTCGAGCACGGCGACGCGCGCCGTCGGAGCCAAGAGCTCCCACACCCTTGTGTGCTCGGCCCACGCCACTGCGCCGAGGAAGGCCTGCGCCGTCGCGACCGGGTCGTCGGGACCGATCGACGTCATGGGCGCTCGAAACCTCCGGCGGTGAGGTGATCACGGACGAAGACGCGCTGCGGGCCCACGACCGCCTCACCGATGGCGCGGTCGACGAGTCGGTCGGCGGTCGCCTGGCCGCCGGCATCGGCGGCGGCGCGGACAGCGACCATGGCGTCGAGCACGGCGGCCTGGGCATGGATCGGCAGCTCCATCACCGCGGCGAGGACGAGCACGAGCGCACCGGTCCCGGCATCGCCGCCCTCGCGGATCGCGCCCGCGACGAAGTCGGTGAGGGCTGCGTCGCGCCGGGCGGTCGGGAGGGTCGACCATCGCGCCAGACGCCGCCGTAACAACCGCGGCGCCCGATCTGGATCGGCGTGCAACAGCGCGATCAGGTGGTCCGTTCGGCTCCACCCCGGGTGTTCGGCGCCGAGCCGCGACTCGATCACCCCCAGTGCGTCGTAGGCGTGACGCCATGGCACCGGCTGATGGCGAGGATCGAACGCCGTGACCGCGTCCTCGAAGCTGAGGAGGGCACGGCGCAGTTCGTCGAGGTCGTCGCCGGCCGACAACACGTAGCCGAGGTTGAAGCTGGCGATGCCGTGGTGCACGGCGTGCTCGGGCCAGGCGAAGACGTCCAGTGCGTCGACGTACGAACCGATCGCCGTCGACCGCCAGCGTGCCGAAACCTCCGCATCACGCTCGGCCGCGGCGATCGCAGCGGCGGCCACGCCGCGGCTGTGGTGTACGAGGCCGTGGTGCAACGGCGCCTCGTCGAAGCTGACCGCGACGAGCGCCTCGTCGTGGTCGGCCATCGCCGCGATGAGGTCGGCCAGCCGGCCACCGGCGGCGCGCGCCAACCCCCGGTTGTGCAACGCTGCGGCGCGGCCCCGGCGTCCCTCGGCAGTACGGGTCTGAAACCCTGCGACCGCCATCTCGAACTGCGCTTGCGCGTCGCTGACTTCGCCGACGTCGAGCAACGCCAGGCCGACGTTGTTGGCCATCGCCGCCGCCTCGTCCGCGCTCACCCGGCCGGCGACGAGCGCAGCAGCTCGACAGAACAGCCCGAGGGCGGCCGAGGGATCTCCGAGGCTGCGGCGGGCCGAGCCGGCCGCCGTCAACACTCGGGCGTACTCGACCGGATGGAACCGTTCGTCGAGCAGCGTCGCCGCCACGTCGAAGCAAGCGAGAGCCTGGCGAAGGCGGTCGTGCGGGTGGCCGGTGACCGTCTCGGCATAGGCGAGGCCGAGACGATGAGCCGCCAGTGCGTGCTCGTACGGCTTCGTGCCCTTGGGCGTCCCGCCCAGCTCGGCTTCGAGCCGCGCGATGGCGGCAGCGGCATCAGGCACCGGCCGGGTGACAGGTCAGCCGGTCGACCTCGGCGAGCACCTGGCACACGGCGACTTCGACGGCATCGGCCACGATCGGGGCGAGGCCGATGCCGACTCGTTCGGCGTCGAGCGGTTGGCAGCCGATTAGGCGAACGACCGGTGGCAGCACACCGAGCGCCCGGGCCAGCATCAGGGCTCGCTCCGGCGTGGCCAGGTGCATGTCGGCGAGCAGATCGTGACGCTCGCCCCAACCGAGGGCCTCGACGTCGACGACCTCGGGGGCGAGCACCAAGATGGTGCCCGGTGGCCGGGCCCGGTCGACGGCGTCGACGACGAGCAACGCATCCCAACCTTCTTGCAGCTCCTGGACGAGGGCGATGCCGGCGATGCCGGTCTCGATGACTTTGACCCCGGGGGGCAAGCCGACGGTGTCGAGCCGCCGGGCGACTTCGACACCGAAGCCGTCGTCACCGCGCAACACGTTGCCGACCCCCGCGATGAGCACACGCATCACGGTGCCCACCCGGCGGTCTCGGCGACGCGCAGCCCGTAGCCCTTGACGACCCACCAGGTGAGGTACTGCTCGAGCTCGACGCAGGTCTCGGCGTCGAGCTCGTCGCGCCACGGCTCGAGGCGATGCTCGACCTGGGAACCCACGAGGAGGTCCAGTGCGGCGACCGTGACGTCGTCGCCGGTGGCGCTCCGGAGCTGCGCGGCGTGGGCGGCGGCGGCCCGATCGAGGGCCGCGAGCTCGTCGGCTCCGGCGCCGGTGTCGACCAGAACCTGGTCGCCGTCCTCCTGCACTCGACGCAGGCAGTAGCCCTGGGTGAGGGCCGCGCCGGCCCAGGCCCCCAGCTCGGGGCGCGGCTGGGTTCTGGCCTCCTCAGCGACGGCCCGGTTGAGCAGGCGGTTGGCGGCTGGGCTCAGCGCGTGAGCTTGGGCGAGGGCGCGAGCCCGGAAGGCGAGGGACGCTGGATCCCCGATCGCCATCACACCTGCTCGTGACCGCGGATCTGCAGGAGCGGCGTCGCCGGCATCGCCATCGGCGGAGCAGATGCGGGGACGGGGCACTCGAGGTCAGCCTTGGCCGGGTCCAAGGCCGCCGCCGCCACGACCTCGAGGCGGCGGAAGTTGACCCAGTTCCGTCGCAATGCCTCCTCGACGCCGTGGGACAGTGTCGCCGCCGCGCTCGGGCAACCGTCGCAGGTGCCGTGCAGGTGCACCTCGACGACGCCGTCGACGACGCGCACGACGGTGATGTCGCCACCGTGAGACGCAGCGAGCGGTCGGATCTCGGCCATCGCCCGCTGCACAGCCCGCTCGGCCGACTCGCGGGCGCCCTCGCCGAGGTCGTAGGCGGCGAGCAGCCCCCCGGCGACGTCGTCACCCGCCACGGCCTCGAGGAAGATCTCACCGCGCCAGGCTCGGATCATCTCGACGAGCCGGCCGAGTCCCTCACGATGGAACGCGTCGACCCAGTCGAGCAGCTCGACCACGTTGGCGCCGACCTCGGGGTGATCGGCCAGCTCTTCCGCCATCGCACCGATCCGCTCGAGCACCCGGTCGACCGGCAACTCGTCGTCGGACTCCGTCACCCGAGCAACTCCGTCGCGCCCACCTCGTTGCGCACCAGGCGCACCACCTCCTCGACAGCTCGTTCCACCGGATCGCTGAAGCCGAGCCCGAACGACCGATCTTCTGGCTCGACCTCGATGACCGTCGTATCGACGGGCAGCGCGTGCCAATGGCGCACGACGGCCAGCGTGTGATCGAGGTCGATGATGCCGCCCACCGATTCGGCGAGGCGCTCGTGTACTTCCGCCGGGGGCGGAGGCGTGAGATCGAGGGTGTACCGGCGCACGGTCCCCGGTGGGTCGATCTCGCGCGGCATGGCACCGACGAGCACGACCTTCGTGGGCACGATCTCCTGGAGGCGGTGCAGCACGCGATGCGCAGCGTACGAAAGGTCCTCGAGCAGCACGTTGTCGGGCCATGGCTCGTGCTCGAAGCGAACGATGAACTGGGTGCCGAAATCGAGGTCGCGGAGCCACGGCAGTCCGATGCCGCCGACGAGGACCGGTCCGGTCACTCGAGGGTGCAGCCGCAGGAGTTCACTTCGCGCACGATCACGCCCTTGCCGGTGTCCATGTGGGTCGTGCACGGCATGCAGGGGTCGAAGCTGCGGATCGCCCGCAGGACGTCGATGCCCTTGACGTCGTCGTCGCGCACGCTCTCGAGGATCGGCGTCCCCACGATGGCCTCCTCGTATGGGCCCGGGTTGCCAAAGGGGTCCCGGGGCGACGCGTTCCACGTCGACGGCGTGTTGATCTGGTAGTTGACGATCTTGCCCTTGTCCATGTGGAGGTGGTGGGTGAGGTAACCGCGGCCGGCTTCCCAGAAACCGACCGCGACCCGCTCGTCCTTTGGGACCTTGTAGGTCGTGCTCACCGCGGTCTCCCCGCGCCGCCAGTACTCGAAGGCCTTGAGGATGCAGTTCATGCCGATGGCCGCTGTGAAGGCCATCGCGTAGGCCCGACCCCGGTTGCGCTCGAGGGCGTTGAGCGTGTTCGGGATCTTCCAGTTGAGCTCCGTCTCGGGCAGGCCGTGGCGGGGCAGTGTGATGCGCAGGCCGTCGCCGGTGGCCTCGAGGAACGGGTTGTCCGGGGTGCGGGCGGCCAGGGCGGTGGTCCACATCCGCCCGTAGGTGCCCGACTCCATGACCTGGCGGTCCCAGCGGGGAGCGCAGTCCCAGCTGTACTTCTCCTTGAAGTTCTTGCCCTCCGGCCGGGGGATCGTCTCCTTGTTCCAGGCGTGGTAGGGCGAGATCGGGTTGCCCAGCGGGTCGGTGGCGAAGCGCGGTCCACCGTTCGTCGTCCAGTCGTCGTAGTAGGAGTGCTCGACGAACTCCTCGATGCCCATGTTGATGTCGGTCAGCCGGGTCGTCCGCAGCTCGCCGTCGAGGATGATCCCGGGCAGGGCCCAACGCCGGTCGCCCCACTCGTTGCAGTTGGCGTAGGTGGCGTCGTAGGCCTCCGGGTCGTCCCAGATGCCGGTCTGGATCAGGTTCGTCGGCCGGGCGCCGACCTGTTCGTAGGCCGGGTTGGCCTCGAGGAAGAAGTCGGCGATGTCGTCCCACGTCGCCGCCATGACCTTGCAGTAGTCGAAGATCTTGCCGAGCTGCGTGTAGTACTCGTTGAACGACGACGTGCTGATCGTGGTCGACACGCCGCCGGGCACCAGCGTCGACGGGTGCGGGTACTTGCCGTACATCTGCATGCACATGATCCGCCCGACCCGCGTGTA
>JBPCJW010000008.1:0-12389 GCA_051004915.1 Ilumatobacteraceae bacterium | reverse complement strand
CCGGTCACGCCGATGACCACGCTGGCGGCAACGGCGAATGGTCGAGCCCGGCCGCGCCCGGGTGAGCTGATGGCGAAGCGGACACCGTTGACGAGCGACGGTCCGGCACCAGCGGCGGCGACCAGGTCAGGGACCCGCGGGCGCGACGTCGGGGCGACGCGCGCTGGGCGAGCCGCCCGGTACGTGGTCGCCACGGCGCAGATCGTGAAGACCACCACCAGCGCGGCGGCGCCGAGCAGCAGCACGGGGACGTCGATGGACACCCCCGGATCGGGCTCGAGACTGCGCAGCACCCCGATCGGGAAGACGGCGGAAGAGGCGATGGCGATGCCGACGCCAACGATCGAGGCGAGGACGCCGACGGCCACCGCCTGCAGAGCTGCCTCGGCCACTGCATGACCACGTCCGTAGCCGAGCGCGCGCAGCGCGTCGCGTTCGGCCGCGGCGACACGGGTGTGGCGGGTGATCAGCTGCCCCGTGATGAGCGCCCCGACGACGGCAGCAACCGCCGTGACGATCCACAGGGCCGTCGCCTGCAGCCGCACGGCTCGCCTGGTACCGGCACTGACGATGCGTTGCTCGCCCCCGAACACGTCGCCTCCACCGGGCAGCGCCTGGATCGCCGAGAGGATCGACGACGGTTCGAGGCTCTCGTCGACGTACACCGCCATGATGGTCGCCACGACGGCGATTCCGGGCTCAGCGGCGAGCAGCGGCTTGGAGAAGATCATCGTCGGCGCCGGCTCGTCCAGGTCCGACGGAGATCCGGTCACGCCGACAAGGGTCGCTTGGAAGCTCGGCCCCTCCAGCTCGACGTCGGGTCGGAACTCGTTCTCGTCCGCCTGCTGCTGACTGAACGACACGATCTCGAAGCGCTGACCGACCTCTGCACCCAGCACATCGAAGGCGGTCTGGTTGACCGTGAACTCGTCTGGACGGGTCGGATCGGTGAACCGGCCCTGCAGCACCCGCGCCCCGAGGGCGCGGTCGTCTCCGGCGAACGGGTTGAGGTCGAACAGCTCTCCGTCCTGGGTCGGGAACGCCGCCACGAACGTGAATGCCCGGACGTCGGCGACACCGGGCAGTGCCTCGACCGACGTGCTCAGCGGCGGGCCGAACGGCTGGTTGACGAACAGGTCGGGGTCGCCGCCGTTGGACTCCGTGTAGCGGTCCGGTGCGCTGGCCGTGCGGCGGGCTCCCGCCGCCAGCGCCAACACGGCGCCGGCGGCGACGCCGGCCAGCACGGCGACGAGCAGCGCCCTACGCCATCGCCGTCGTATCCACGCCAGGACGCGCAGGATCACCCCGTCCACAGCGCCAGTGAACGGCATCGGCGGCGTCCGGACAATGGTGCCAGCGCGTGATACGTCGGGGTGCCAGCACCCGGGCAGCGACAGCCGACCGCGATGAGCGATGAGTGGCGTATGACCACGCATCGCTCATCGCGCCCGTCGCCCCACTCCCCAAACTCGAGGCGGGCGGCGAGACCGGCCGGGGACGGCTCCGCCTGCTCGTGTCGCGTCCGGAGCGCTTCGTCGAGGAGTGAGCACGCCTGTGCGGGCAGATCCGCACAGGAGTGATACTCTGGTCGCATCCGAACGACGATCGAGTTCGACGCCGATGTTGCGGCGGCCATCGAGCAACTTCGTGTCGAGGCAGGTCTGGGCATGTCCGAGGCCGTCAACGCGGTCATTCGGCGTGGCCTGCTCCCCGCCGAACCTCGCGCCGCCTTCACCCAGTCGACGCGACCGCTCGGGGTCAAGATCGACGTGTCGAACGTCGCTGACGCCCTCGAGGTGCTCGAGGGTCCCGCCGCTCGGTAGCGACCCTTCCACGTGCTGGTCGACGCGAACATCCTCCTCTACGCCGTTGACGAGCACAGCGCCGCCCACGAGCGGGCCAAGGAATGGCTGGAGGCTGCGCTCAACGGCACCCGCCGCGTCGGGATCCCCTGGCAGTCGATCACCGCCTTCCTGCGCATTGGCACGAACCCCCGTGCTTTGCGGGAGCCGTTGACGGCGAGCGAAGCGTGGGGCTTGGTCGAGTCATGGCTCGACGCGCCGACCGCCTGGATCCCGCGACCCCTTGGCGGTCACCGACAGATCCTCGGTCGGCTCGTGCGCGACCTCGACCTTCGGGCCAACCTCGTTCCCGACGCCGTGCTGGCTGCGCTGTGCGTCGAGCACGGCCTGACCATCGTCTCGGCCGACTCCGACTTCGCCCGTTTCCGCGAGATCCACTGGCTCAACCCGGTCGCCTGACGGGGTGCCCGTTGCGCCGACCCTCTCGAGCAGCGAGATGCCGCGCTGGCGTGACACCCCCTCGCTAGGTTCACCGCATGGGCATCAGAAACCGCCAGCGGCGGGCCGCGAAGGTCAAGGCGGCCAGGCAGCGGGCTCGCCATCACCACCGGCGTGAGGGTGGGACCGCGCCCCGCGAGGGATCGCGGCCGCTGTCCGGGCGCGAGCGGGTTCGGGCCTTGATCCGGGTTGCCGCCATCACCGCCGACCCAGCCGAGGTCGACCTCGCCATCGCCGAGCTGGCGCTCGCCGATGCGACGCTCGTCGACCGGGAAGCCGAAGGCAGCCTGCTCAGCGCCGTCGTCACGATGTGGGAGCACGGTTGGCAGCCGTCC
This sequence comes from Ilumatobacteraceae bacterium, assembly GCA_051004915.1. GTDB lineage: Bacteria > Actinomycetota > Acidimicrobiia > Acidimicrobiales > Ilumatobacteraceae > JALZMG01. The sequence goes on along the minus strand of JBPCJW010000008.1, from coordinate 9,754 downwards.
GAGCTGGTCCGTCACGTCAGGCGGGTGGATGGCCGGGCGGGGCGGCTCGCGGCAGCCGCCGTCGCCGCCGACCACGCGATGCGCGACCCGGCCACGCTGCATCCGCGCTGGGCCGCCCAGATCGACTCGCTCGAGCTGCCGGAGGTCGCTGACCCCACGGGGTGGGTCACCCAGTTCGCACGGCGCGAATGGGTCGTGCGCACCGACGTCGTCGCGGCGGTCGTCACCACGTTGATCGCACTACTGCGCGCCGGTGTGCTGCACACCATCCTGCCACCGCCCGGGTCGCCGACCGGGTGGTCGTCGCCGGTGGGCGACGGCGCCGCCGATGATCCCGTGCTCGTCAAGGTGCGGGCGCTGCTCGCGCAGGCCGAGTCGACCACGTTCGAGGCCGAGGCGGAGGCGTTCACGGCCAAGGCGCAGGAGCTGATGGCTCGCCACGCCATCGACGCCGCGCTGCTGTGGGCGGCCTCGCCTCGCGACGAGCGGCCGACCAGCATCCGGGTGGCCATCGACGACCCGTACGCCGACATCAAGTCGCTGCTGCTCCAACACGTCGCCCGCCACTCGCGGTGTCGTGGCGTGTGGGATGCCCAGCACGGTCTTTCGACCGTCATCGGGTTCGCCTCGGACGTCGCGGCCGCCGAGCTGCTGTTCACCTCGCTGCTCGTCCAGTCGCAGTCCGCGCTGCGCGCCGAGGGGGCGAAAGCAGGACCCGGCGCTCGCACCCGCAGTCGGCTCTTCCGTTCCTCGTTCCTGTTCGCCTTCACCCACCGCATCGACCAGCGTTTGGCCGAGATCAACACGGACGTGCAGAAGGCCGCGGAGGCCGAGCACTCCGGGTCGCTGCTGCCCGTCCTGGCGCGACGCGACGATGCGGTCGGTGCGGCGGTCGACGAGCAGTTCGGGCCGCTCAACTCGTCGGCGGTGCGCGCCGGCTCGGACGCCGCCGGCTGGGCGCGCGGCACGCTCGCGGCCGACCTCGCCAAGCTCAACGCCGGTGACCTCGACGGGCCGACACGACCGGTCAGTTTGGTTCGCAGATGACGACCGGGATCTCCCGGTCCGTGCGCCGCTGGTAGCCGGCGTACCCCGGGTAGGCCCCGACGACAGTCGGCCACAGCTCGGCCTTCTCGCCCGGCGTCGCGGTGCGGGCGTGGTACGCACGGCGGGTGCCGTCGACGGTCAGCTCGACGTCCGGCTCGGCGACGAGGTTGCGGTACCAGTCGGGATCCCGGTCGTCGCCGCCCTTTGAGGCGATCAGCACGATGCGCTGCTCGTCGTGGATCGGCGCCGTCAGCATCGTGGCGCGCGGCTTGCCGCTCGTGCGCCCGACGGTGTGCAGCTCGACGGTCTTCATCGAACCGAACGTGCGACCCAGCCGCCCACCCGACACGGCGAGCATGACGCGGTGCGTCACGTTCATGCCTTTGGCGAGCAGATCCGTGACCGTGTCGCGCGCATCCATCCGGGCAGCGTACGAGCGGCAGAGCGCACGATGATCCACGGTGCGGTGAGGGCCGCCATGTTGCCAGACCGCCCAGGGGCCCATCCGCGTTTGTTCACCGGCGATCGCCTGGCCGACGCCAGGCGAACAAACGCGATGGTCCGGCCCTGGCCACGTCGGCAAGCAGCGTTTGTTCACCGGTGATCGCCGGGCCGATGCCAGGTGAACAAACGCGGTGTTCTGGTGGAGGCGGCGGGGAATGGGGGTGGTCGTTGACCGGTTATAGTTGTGGACGCAACTAAATCGAGGAGTCGAGATGCCTGCTGTGACCGCCGAGACCACCACCCTGCCCCGCCTGCCATCGACTGGACCCGGCGCCCGTGACCGCACCGTGCGATCCGTGACGACGGCGCCCCGAGGCTTCGAGGGCGAGGGCTTCCCTGTGCGTCGGGCGTTCGCCGGTGTCGACCTGGTCGACCTGGACCCGTTCATCCACATGGACCAGATGGGCGAGGTCGAGTACGCCCCCAACGAGGCGAAGGGGACGGACTGGCACCCGCACCGCGGGTTCGAGACCGTCACCTACATCATCGACGGCACCTTCCTCCACCAGGACTCGCACGGTGGGGGCGGCATGATCGCCAATGGTGCGACGCAGTGGATGACCGCCGGTTCCGGCATCCTGCACATCGAGACCCCGCCGGAGGAGCTGGTCATCAACGGCGGGCTGTTCCACGGTGTGCAGCTGTGGGTCAACCTCCCGCCCGAGACCAAGATGACGGCGCCGCGCTACCAGAACCTCGACGCCGACCTCGTGACGCTGGTGTCGTCGCCCGATGGGGGCGCACTGGTCAGGCTGATCGCCGGCGACGTGGGCGGCTTCCAGGGCCCCGGCTCGACGCACACCCCGATCGTCGTCGCCCACGCCACGGTGGCGCCGAGCGCGCGGCTGACGGTGCCGTGGCCGGCGGACTTCAACGCCCTGGCGTACGTCCTCGCCGGCGCAGGGACGGCGGGTGCCGACCGCCGGCCGTTCGAGCCCGGCCAGCTGGCCGTGTTCGGTGGCGGTGAGTCCGGTGACCAGCTGACCGTCGACGGCACCGGCACCGAGCCGCTGGAGGTGCTGTTGCTCGGGGGACGGCCGATCCGCCAACCAGTCGCCGCCTACGGCCCGTTCGTGATGAACACACGCGCCGAGTTGGCAACTGCCGTCGAGGACTTCAACGCCGGTCGCCTCGGCACCATCCCCGCCGACGGCCTGCGACCCTACCCCCGCCCTTGAGTGGACGGAATGTCCGCCACTGCTGACCGCCGGTCTCGTATGGTCGCCCCGTGCCTCGAAGGTGCACGCGGCGGACCGTGCTGGTAGCGATCGCGTGCGCCGTCGCGCCGGCCTGAGGCGACAGACAGGGCACCGACGCCGGCGTGTCTGTGGAGTCGCAGCTCCTGCGCTCGCTGACCGGCGAGAGTGGGCCGCCGCTCCAGGATGCGCGGCCGTCGAGGGCAGGAGCGGAGAAGTCGGCCCGCAAGGCGTCCACGACGACGGTCGCCCCACTGCGGCGGTTCAGCGTGCTGGCCTCTGGTGACGTCCTCTCGCACACGTCGGTGATCCGCCAGGCGGCCAGCGACGCCGGCGGGATGGGCTACGACTGGGCGCCGATGTTCGAGCCGGTGCGGCCGATCATCGAGGGTGCCGACGTGGCGATCTGCCACCTCGAGACCCCCGTCGCGCCGCCCGGCACCGAGATCGATGGTGTCGTGCCCACGTTCGGCGTGCCGGCGGAGATCGCCCTCGGCATCAAGGCCGCCGGGTTCGACCGCTGCTCGCTCGCCTCCAACCACACGATGGACAAGGGTGCTGCCGGCATCGATGCAACGGTCAACGCCTTCGACGCCGCCGGCCTCGGGCACGCCGGCATGGCCCGCAACCCCAACGAGGCGATGCCGACCACCTTCGACGCGAGCGGCGTGGCCGTCGCCCACATCTCGGCGACCTTCAGCTACGACGGCAACCAGGTGCCGGCGGGGAGCCGTGGCGTTCAAACCTCATCGACACGGCGCGCATCATCGCCGAGGCCGGGCAGGCCCGCGCCGCCGGCGCGCAGGTCGTCATCCTGTCGCTGCACTGGGGCAACGAGGGCACCAGCACCATCACCTCCGACCAGCGCTCGATCGCCGAGCAGATCACGGCGAGCGGCATGGTCGACCTGATCGTCGGACATCACGCCCACGTCGCGCAGCCGATCGAGCAGGTCAACGGACGATGGGTCGTGTTCGGCATGGGCAACCTGCTCAGCGGAATGGGTGACTCCACGGACTGCTGCGGGGTGCGCGCCCTCGACGGGATGATGGTGCGTGCCGAGATCGCCGAGCAGCAGGATGGGTCCTTCGTCGTCGGCCGCCCCGAGGTCGTCGCCACCTACCTGACCCGACAGCCGTATCGCGTCGTGCCCGTCTCCGGCGCCATCAACGGTACGTCGACGGCGGGTACGGCGACGCCGTCCGAGCTGTGGGCCTCGCTCGAGCGCACCAACGCCGTCGTCGGCGCCTATCTCGTGGCCGGCTGATCACGTCGCGCCAGCCATCTCGAGCAGCTTCGTGACGGTGCGCCAGTTGCGCGTCGTGCCGTCTTGGGCGGTCGTGCCCTTGGACAGCGCGCCGGCGAGCTTGCTCCTACCCATGCCGTTCGGGAGGTACAGGTAGGCCTCGTCGCCGCACACCGAGTACCGCTCGGGCTGGAAGCCCGCTTCCTGGACGTCGGCGCGCAACGCCGTGCCCCCCTCGACCCGAAACGTCACGTGGACGTTGGTGGTGTCGTCGTATGGACACGCGTCGACGATCTTGGCGAGCTGGGCCGCGGTGCGCACGGCGATGGCCGGATCGAGCGACGTGCCGGCTGCGATCGCGGCGCGCAGCGTCGCCGCCACCTTCGACCCCGAGCCGGTGCCACGCAAGACGACGTTGCCGCTCTGCACGTAGGTCGCGACGTCCTCGTAGCCGCACGCTTCGGTGATCCGCCGCAGCTCGGCCATGGCAAGCTTGCCTCGCCCGCCGACGTTGACGCCGCGCAGCAGCGCCACGAAGAGCGTCATGTCGCCACGAGCCTGACCTGACCGCCGTCGTCGGCGGAGGCGTACATGGCGTCCACCAGTCGGTGCGCGGGCAAGGCCTCGGCGAACGGAAGCGGCGACGAGCCGCCGTCCTGGACCGCCTGCAGGAACCCGGTCAGCGGGTTGAAGACGTGACCACGGCCGAACGGGACCAGGGGTCCGGCCGCCTCACCGCCCACCGCGCACGCTGCCTCGGCCAAGGCCGCCCCGGTCAGCTCGTTGGGCTCTTCGCCGGCGAACCGCCACCGGACGACGGCCTCGGAGTCCCCCTCCACGGCAACGTGGAGGCGCTCGCACAGCACCTCGACGCGACGCATGTTCGGGCGTTCCAGCATCTCGTGCCACACCGTCGTCAACGAGCCGAGCGCACCGCTGGCGAACTCCAGACGAGCAACGGTGGCGTCGTCGATCCGCGCCAGCCCGTGGAACTCCCGACTCACCGCGCTGACCGTCGTCACCGGGCCGAGCAGCCACGCCAGCACGTCGACGTCGTGGATCGAGTGCTCGAGCAGCGCACCCCGTCCGGCCCGCGCCGGATCGGCGCGCCACGTGGAGTCGTACCGGCCCTGGATCGGAATGAACTGGTCATCGGACAGCTCGACCGTCATCACCCGCCCGGCCCGAGGGTCGTGGAGCAGGTGACGCGCGAGCACGTACCCCGGCAGGTTGCGCAGGATCAGGCCGACCTGGTTGACGACGCCGGCCGCTTCGACGACGTCGATCATCTCCTCGCTGCGCAGCGCATCGACGGCGAGCGGCTTCTCGCAGAACACCGCTCGGCCTGCGTCCGCTGCCGCCGCGACGAGCCGCGGGTGTTCCGACGTCCAGGTGCACACGAACACGACATCGACGAGCTCGACGAGGCCGGCCTCGCTGGACGCGGTCGCGCCCGTCTGCTCGGCGAGGCGTCTCGCCCGCTCGGGGTCGGGGTCGTGGACGGCGACCACGGCGTGGTCGATGCCGCTGTGCTCCAACAGCCAGCGGTGGATCACGCTGATGAACCCGGCTCCGTGGAACCCGACGCGCAGCGTCATCGTGACGACGGCGTGCCGACCCGCTCGCTGGCCAGCGCCTTGAGGCGCTTGTAGTCGACCTTGCCGTTGGCGGCGCGGGCAATCGAGTCGACGACGACGACGTTGCGCGGCGCCTTGTACGCGGCGAGCTGGCCGGCGACGTGGGCACGCAGTTCGGCGGCATCGACAGCGGCACCGTCGGCGGGCTCGACGACGCCGCAGATCGTCTCGCCGAAGCGAGCGTCCGGCACCCCGACGACCACCGCATCGCGGACCGTCGGATGGGTCTTCAGCGCCTCCTCGACCTCCTCGGGGAAGACCTTCTCGCCGCCCGTGTTGATGCACACCGAACCGCGGCCGAGGAGGTGGATCGTGCCGTCGGCGTTGACCGTGGCGAAGTCGCCCGGGATGCTCCAGCGCCGCCCCTCGATGGTGCGGAACGTGGCCGTCGTCTTCGCCTCGTCCTTGTAGTAGCCGACCGGGATGAAGCCGCCGACGGCGACCATGCCGATCTCCTCTGACCCCGGTTCGACGCGTCGCCCATCGTCGGTGAACACGGCGTTGTTCTCGGTGATCGCGAACTTAGCCGTCTCCTCCGCCACGCCGGCGGTGGAGACCGATGCGCCGAGCCCGACCGCCTCGGACGACCCGAACGAGTCGAAGAGCAGCGCCTGGGGCAGATGGCGCAGCAGGCCCTGCTTGTTGTCGTGGCTCCACATCACGCCGGACGACGAGATCACCATGACGCTGGAGAGGTCGTAGCGGCCCGGGTTGGCGTCGAGGTGCTCGAGCATCGGTCCGGCGAACGCCTGGCCGACGATGACGATGTTCGTCGCGCGGTGAGCCTCGACGGTGTGCAACAGCTCCTCGACGTCGAAGCGCCGGTCCTTGAGGCTGATCACGGTGCCGCCATTGGTCATCGCGATGAACGCCGAGAACTCGCCCGTCCCGTGCATCAGTGGGCAGGCGACGATCATCACCACCGGCGCCGGCGCATCGGGATCGAGCCGCTCGACGACCTCGATCACAGACTCGGCCGGCGGCATGCCGATGAGTGGGTTGCCGCCGCTGCCCAGCACGTTGAACAGATCGTCCTGGCGCCACATGACGCCCTTCGGCATCCCGGTCGTGCCACCGGTGTAGAGCAGCAGCAGGTCGTCACCGCCCCGCGACCACTCGGTCTCCACGAGCTGCGCGCCGTACGTGACGATCGGTTCGTACGGCGTCGCCCACTCCGGCCCGGCGCCGCTCTCGTCGGCCACGACGTACCAGCGGCGGACGGCCGGCAGGCGCCCACGGATGCCGTCGAGCAGGTCGCCGAACGATGCGTGGAACACCACTGCCTCGGCGTCGGCGTTGGCGAACAGGTAGGCGATCTCCTCGGGCCCGTACCGGAAGTTCGTGTTGACCGGCACCATGCCCGCCTTGCACGCGCCGACGAGCACCTCGAGGTACTCGACACCGTTGTACAGGTAGCAGGCCACCTTGGACTGCTGCCCGAGACCGGCGGCAACCAGATCGGTGGCGAGGGCCGAGGCCCGCCGGTCGAACTGGCCCCACGTGACCACTCGCTCCCCCTGCACCTGGCACGGACGGTCGGGGATGCGTGCGGCGATGGCCTCGTAGACGTCGGCGAAGTTCCACTGCATCGCGAGGCGACCGTACCGGCTCGGTCAGCCCGGGACGGTGCCGATCGTCAGCAGGTAGGGATGGACCAGCGCGATGGCGCCGCCGCTCTCGCTCGGCGCCGCCGCTTCGGTCAACGCGGCGAGCAACTCGTCTCGCGCCTCCTCGGCTCGATCGAGCGCGGCGGCCCGCTCGAGGAACGTGATGAAAGGCCCGGCGGCCGAGGTGAAGTGGTCGGCGGCCTCGGTGACGCTCTCGAAGTGCCACTCGAAGGGCTGCTCGTCGATCCGCAGGTCGCGCAGTCCGGCCGCCTCCCACCGGCGTCGCGACTCGTCGGGGTCGCCCCACAGGTCGGGTCGCGGACCACCTTCCGGCGGCGGCGGGACGATGTGGGCGGCCCGCCGCTGCCAGACCTGCGACCAGCCCCCTCCCGTCCAGACCACCGAGGCGACCGTGCCGCCAGGGCGGCTGGCACGCACCATCTCGCTCGCTGCCCGCTCGTGATCTGGGGCGAACATCATGCCGAGCACGCTGGCCACGACGTCGAACGAGCCGTCGGCGACATCGAGGGCCTGGGCGTCGCCGACGCGCAGGTCCACGGCGAGTGGCGCAGCCTCCACTGCGATGCGAGCGCGAGCATGGTCGATCTGGGCCGGGGTCAGATCGATCGCAGTGACGCGAGCGCCGCGGCGGGCGGCCTGCAGCGCGAAGTTCCCGTCGCCTGTGCCGACGTCGAGCACGGTCGTGCCGTCGCCGATCGGCAGCGCCTCGACCGTGTCGACGCTGATCGGAAGCAGCCGCCGGGCGATCGCGGGGTAGTCGCCGATCGTCCACATCCGTCGCTGGGCGTCAGCAGGGTCATTCATCGGTCCCTACTCTGCACCACCATGGACGGTGAAGTGATCGCGAGCGGCCTGCAGTTCCCCGAGGGCCCGGTGTGGGTCGACGGGACCCTGTACGTCACGGAGATCGAGGGCGGCATGATCTCCCGCTGGGCTGGCGACGACATGGAGCTCGTCGCCACCACTGGCGGCGGCCCGAACGGCGCCGCGCTCGGTCCGGACGGCGCGCTGTACATCACGCAGAACGGCGGCATGGATCGGGCGTCGCGCACGACGGCGGGCATCCAGCGCGTCGACCTGTCCAGCGGCGAGGTGGAGATGGTGTCCACCTCCGTCGACGGACTCGAGCTGGAGGGCCCCAACGACTGCGCGTTCGGCCCGGATGGTCGCCTGTGGTTCACCGATCCGCGGGGCGCCGCCGATCCGGCGCACAACGACCTCCCCGGCCGGCTGTTCGCGCTCGACGTGGCCAGCGGCGCGGGCGAGCTGATCCTCGACGTCGGCCCCGTGTTCCCCAATGGGATCGCCTTCATGGTCGACGGCACGCTGGTGTGGACGGAGTCGTTCAGCCGGCGGGTGTCGGCGCTCGTCGACGGTGGCGCCGACGTGATCATCGAGCTGCCCGAGCTGCACTTCCCCGACGGTCTGTGCGTCGGGTTGGATGGGCGGCTATACGTCGCCAGCACGTTCGCCCACTGCGTGAGCGTCGTCGACAGCGGCGCGATCGTCGATCGGTTGCAATGCGGCGACGGGATGGTCACCAACTGCTGCTTTGGCGGCACCGACCTGTATGTCACCGACAGCCGGCGCCACACCCTGTGGCGCTTCCCGCTCGGCATCGAAGGTCTCCCGCTGCACTGAAGCTGCGAATGGTTGCCAGGGCGATCTCCGCCAGCACCTGGCAGAGAACACGCCCAGATTCGATCGTCCGCCGATCGTCCGCCGATCGTCCGCCGACCGATGTCACTCGTCGGCGTCGAGCCATGCGCGCTCGGCGCGCAGCACCTCGACGCCTGGGCGCGACCACACGAACCGCTCGACGTCGTCGAGCACCTCGTCGGCCTGGCGGGCGCTGGAGGCGACGACGGCGAAGCCGAGCTGCGCCCGCTGCCACGTGTCCTGCGACCCGATCTCGGCGGCGGAGATCCCGAACCGGCGCCGGGCGGTCTCGACGACCGACTTGACGACCTGGCGCTTGTCCTTCAACGAGTGGGCGTCGAGGATCCGCAGGTCGACCTCCATCGCCACGACGTACACGGCCGTTCAGCCGACGATGGTGAGCAGGTCGCGTGTCACCAGCGCCTCCCGCGGGTCGCGGAAGCTGCTCTCGGTCTCGGCGGGGCGGTCTGCCCGAGGATCTCGCGGGCTTCCACCCGGCACGAGGTCGAGCAGCTGGTCGAACGGATCGCCGCCGTCATGACCTCCGCCGCAGGCCGCGACGGTTGCCGCACCCGCCACCAGCAGCGACCGAGGGACCAGCCGCCGCAACGCCACCACGGGCCCCAATGTCAGGTGAAGGCGAGGTGGCGACGGGATAGACGACGGCACCGCCCCTGACGGCCACCGAGACGCGTGAGTCGACGGCGGGCAGGTCGACGGTCGACCACCTGGCGAGGATCGTCTCGGGCGTGGCGCCAGGACCCAGCCGCAGGTGCACGAGCGCATCGTGGCCCTCGAAGCGCAGGTCGTCGACGACCGCATCGATGGCTCCGCCGA
>JBPCJW010000007.1:0-15766 GCA_051004915.1 Ilumatobacteraceae bacterium | reverse complement strand
GCTTCCAGGTTGGTCGTGTTGCGGACGAGCCTGACCAGGTTCCCGTTGCGGCCGTTGATGACCTGCTCGACCAACGGCTGGGACCACAGCACGAGCAGGACGGGCAGGCACCACAGGAGGACGTCGCGCAACGGACGAAGTCCGCGCCGGCGCCACACGTAGACCCCGATCGCCGCCGCGACGATCGGCACCGTCGTCACGACGTAGGCGATGTTCGCCTGCACGCAGAACGACCCGAAGCCGACCAGCCATGGCAGCGACCACCGATCACCGTTCACCGCCGCCCACGCCAGCACGAGCACGGCGAAGAACGGCACCATCGCCGCCGTCGGGTTGTAGGCCTCGACGAGCACGTCGTTGCCTGCCGACCACGTCAGCAGGCACAGGCCGACGGTGGCGGCAAGGGCGGCCGCTCGTCCGGCCTGGCGCGCGGCGGCCACGATGACGACCAGGCCGGCGCCGATGTTGAGGGCGGCGATCCCGATGGACAGCCCCGTGGCGGTGCCGAACAAGCGGATCGGGAGCGCCACGACGTCGAACAGCAGCGGTCCGGGGTGGTTGGCGAGCACGCTCTGGAACGACGCCGACGAGGCGGTGCCGAGCAGGCGATGGTGCTCGGTGAGCACGTCCCCGCCACCGACGGCGATGGCCGCCTTGTCGCCGACCGGGTACCAGCCGGAGGCGATCCGGCGCACGACGGCGACGACGGCCGGCACGAGCCAGGCGATGCAGCAGGCCACGACGACGCGGTCGCGAAACCTCGAATGGCGAGGCGTCACCACCGCGACCACCGCCGGGATCTGCGCTGCCACGGCCGGATCATCGCGCGGGACCAGGTCGGGTCTGCGGCGGCGCGATCCGCCGGCAGCGTCCGGAGACGCCCCGAGACGGACCGGTACACTGATCCGACGTCGTCCCCTCGCTGGAAAGGCCCCCATGTTCGAACGATTCACCGACCGGGCCCGCAGGGTGGTGGTCCTCGCTCAGGAAGAGGCTCGCCTCCTCAACCACTCCTACATCGGCACCGAGCACATCCTGCTCGGTCTCATCCACGAGGGCGAGGGCGTCGCCGCCAAGGCCCTCGAGAGCCTCGGCATCTCGCTCGAAGCGGTGCGCAGCCAGGTCGAGGAGATCATCGGTCAGGGCGGGTCATCTCCGTCGGGCCACATCCCCTTCACCCCCCGCGCCAAGAAGGTCCTCGAGCTGTCGCTGCGCGAAGCACTGCAGCTCGGCCACAACTACATCGGCACCGAGCACATCCTGCTCGGGCTGATCCGTGAGGGTGAGGGCGTCGCCGCCCAGGTCCTCGTCAAGCTCGGCGCCGACCTCTCCCGGGTCCGCCAGCAAGTCATCCAGCTGCTCTCGGGGTACCAGGGTCCGTCCGGGCGCGCCGAAGGTGGTACCCCTGCCGGGGCCAACGTCGGCGGGTCGACCAAGGACGACCCTGCGTCGGACAAGGGCAACAGCCAGATCCTGGACCAGTTCGGCCGCAACTTCACCCAACTCGCCCGCGAGCGCAAGCTCGACCCCGTGATCGGCCGGACCCGCGAGCTCGAGCGGGTCATGCAGATCCTCTCCCGCCGCACCAAGAACAACCCGGTGCTGATCGGAGAGCCGGGCGTCGGCAAGACGGCGATCGTCGAGGGCCTCGCCCAGATGATCGTCAACAACGACGTGCCCGACACGTTGCGCAACAAGCAGCTCTACACGCTCGACCTCGGCGCGCTCGTCGCCGGGTCGCGCTATCGCGGCGACTTCGAGGAGCGCCTCAAGAAGGTGCTCAAGGAGATCAAGACGCGCGGCGACATCCTCCTCTTCATCGACGAGATCCACACGCGCGTCGGGGCCGGCACGGCCGAGGGTGCGATCGACGCGGCGTCGATCCTCAAGCCGATGCTGGCCCGTGGCGAGCTGCAGACGATCGGCGCCACCACGACCGACGAGTACCGCAAGTACGTCGAGAAGGACGCCGCCCTCGAGCGCCGCTTCCAGCCCGTCAAGGTCGACGAGCCGACCCTCGCCCACACGATCGAGATCTTGAAGGGCATCCGCGACCAGTACGAGGCGCACCACCGGGTCACGATCACCGACCAGGCGCTCGTCGCCGCGGCCAACCTCGCCGATCGGTACATCTCGGACCGCTTCCTCCCCGACAAGGCGATCGACCTGATCGACGAAGCGGGCAGCCGGCTGCGCATCAAGCGCATGGCCACGCCACCCGACCTGCGCGACATCGAGCAGAAGCTGAACGAGGTCCAGGAGGCCAAGAAGTCAGCCGTCGAGGAGCAGCGCTTCGAGGAGGCCGGCCGCCTGCGCGACCAGGAGAAGTCCCTGCTCGAGGAGAAGGCGGCCAAGGAGATCGAGGTCAAAGCGGACGGTGTCGATCTCTTCGACGAGGTCGACGAGGAAGCCGTGGCCGAGGTGCTCAGCCTGTGGACCGGCATCCCGGTGTACAAGCTGACCGAGGAGGAGACCCAGAAGCTCATCCACATGGAGGACGAGCTGCACAAGCGGATCATCGGCCAGGAGTCGGCCGTCGCCGCCGTGTCGCAGTCGATCCGCCGCACCCGCGCCGGGTTGAAGGACCCCAAGCGCCCGAGCGGGTCGTTCATCTTCCTCGGCCCGACCGGCGTCGGCAAGACCGAGCTGGCCAAGACGCTGGCCGAGTTCCTGTTCGGCGACGACAACGCGCTGATCACGCTCGACATGTCCGAGTACATGGAGAAGCACACGGTCAGCCGCCTCGTCGGCTCGCCCCCCGGCTACGTCGGCTACGAGGAGGGCGGTCAGCTCACCGAGGCCGTGCGGCGCAAGCCGTTCTCGGTCGTCTTGTTCGACGAGATCGAGAAGGCCCACCCGGACGTCTTCAACACGCTGCTGCAGATCCTCGAGGAAGGTCGGTTGACGGACAGCCAGGGCCGGTCGGTGGACTTCCGCAACACCGTGTTGATCATGACGTCGAACCTCGGTACACAGGACCTGCGCAAGGCCAACGTCGGCTTCACCACCGCTGACTCCGCGATGAGCTACGAGCGGATGAAGGAGAAGGTGATGGATGCGCTGAAGATCCACTTCCGCCCCGAGTTCCTCAACCGCATCGACGAGGTGATCGTCTTCCACGAGCTGAACCGCCAAGAGGTCTTGCAGATGGTCGACTTCCTGACCAGGCGCCTGGTCGGCCAACTCGAAGGGCAGGGTCTCGGCATCGAGCTCACTCCGTCGGCGAAGGAGCTGCTGGCGATCAAGGGCTATGACCCGCAGCTCGGCGCCCGGCCGCTGCGCCGCGCGATCCAGCGCCAGGTGGAGGACCCGTTGTCGGAGATGCTGCTCTACAAGCAGTTCCACGCCGGCGAGATCATCGTCGTCGACACCGAGGACGACCCGGACAAGCCAGGCGAGCAGCGGATCAAGTTCTCCAGCGTCGAGGGCTTCGTGCCGCCGGCCGCCGTCGAGTTGGCGACCACCGCCACCGCATCGACGCACCTGCCGAAGGATCGCACCGAACAAGCCGCACCCGAGCCGGCCCCGCCAACGGAGTAATCCGCCCCCGTCCGTCCGATCGGGTCCGATCGGTGAGGACCCACGAATGGATCTCAGGGCGGTGATCGTGGTGATGGTCGTCGTCGAGTCCGGGACCTCGTCGTCGTCGTCGTCGATGGCGTTGGCGTTGACGAGGAGGTCGATGGCGTGGTCGTCGTCGAACAGGCCGTGGTCGACGGCACGGCCGCCGACACGTAGGTCACGTCGGCCGTGCGCATCGTCATCCACACGACCTGGCGGATGCCGTGCGCCCAGCCGCGTTCATGATGAGGTCGACGGACGTGGCGAACGACGAGCCCGGGTCGTTGTAGCCGGCGACCATCACCAGCACCTCGTGGCCGTCGCCGAGCCGTTGCAGGGTGGTCAGCGCGGTGTCCGGGCGGTATCCCTCTCGACCCCCGCACGTGGTGGTCGTACGACGGCACGACCCGGCGTCGAACATGAAGTTTGAGGTTCTTCGTCGGGTCGTCGGCGCCGCCGTTCCAGCGCACGCCGGCCAGCGAGGAGTCACCGATGATGAGGATGCGCGGCGCCCTGCCGGCACCGTTGAAGTAGACGATCGTGTACGCCGAGGCAGGGTGGGATATCTGACGAGGATGGGTCGCGCCTGGCGCGACCAGGACCCCTGAGAAGCCCACGAGTGCCCGTGGTGACACCCCTCGTTCATGGTGCACCCATGAGTCGGACACGAACCGTGCATGCCTGCGGTCAGTGCGGGGCGGAGCACCCGCAGTGGGCGGGCCAGTGCTCCGTGTGCGACGGGTGGAACACGCTCGTCGAGGAGCGGCAGTCGGTGACCGCCGGCGCCGACCCGGCCATCCGCGTGCCGGCGCCCATGGCCGAGCTGTCGCTGCTCCAGGACGTCGACGCCCTGCTCGCCGAACCACACCCGACTGGCATCGCCGAGCTCGACCGGGTGCTCGACGGTGGCCTCGTGCGCGGTTCGGTCACCCTGGTCGGTGGAGAGCCGGGCATCGGCAAGAGCACGCTGCTGCTGCAGCTCTTGGCGTGGTGGCCCGGGCCCACGCTGTACATCAGTGCCGAGGAGACCCCACAGCAGGTGCGCCAGCGGGCCGAGCGGCTCGGCGCCGTGCGTCACGATCTGTGGCTGGCCGCCGAGACGTCGCTGGCCGGTGTCGTCGAGGCGATCGACACGACGCAGCCCGAGCTGGTCATCGTCGACAGCATCCAGTCCATCGCCGACCACGCGCTCAGCTCCACGACCGGATCGGTGGCCCAGGTCCGGGCGTGCGCCCAGCGGCTCGTCGTCGAGGCCAAGCGCCGAGGCGTGGCCATCGTCCTGGTCGGCCACGTCACAAAGGACGGCGCGCTGGCCGGACCTCGCGTCCTCGAGCACGTCGTCGACACCGTGCTGTCCTTCGAGGGCGACCGCCACCACGCCCTGCGCCTGCTCCGCGCCGTCAAGCACCGCTTCGGGTCGACCGACGAGCTCGGTCTGTTCGAGATGACCGGCCAGGGCCTGGCCGGCGTGCCCGACCCGTCGAAGCTGTTCCTTGCCGACCGCCGCAGCGCGACGCCCGGCTCCGTGGTCGCGCCGGCGATGGAGGGCCGCCGGCCACTGCTCGTCGAGGTGCAGGCGTTGACCGTCTCGATCCAGCCGGGCACACCCGGCCGGCGCAACGCGCAGGGCCTCGACGCGGGGCGGTTGGCCCTGCTGCTCGCCGTCCTCCAACGTCACGCCGGCATCCGTCTCGCCGACCACGATGTGTACGCCTCGGCGGTCGGCGGCGTCCGACTCGCCGAGCCGGGCACCGATCTGCCCCTGGCCCTGGCCGTCGCCAGCGGCGCCCTCGAACGTCCTGTCCCCGGACACGTCGTGGTCACCGGAGAGATCGGACTCGGCGGCGAGGTGCGCCAGGTCGCCCACGCCAAACGCCGACTGGCCGAAGCCGTGCGCATGGGCTTCGAGCGGGCGATCGTCCCCACCTCCACGCCCGATGTCGACGGGATGGCGCTACAGCGGGTGCGCACCCTGAGCGACGCCCTGCGCGCCGCGCACGTCACGGCCTGACCACGAGATCGGATCAGGAGGCAAGTACGTTGCCAAGACCATGAGTACCGCCGCCATCGCACCGTTGGACGCCGAGCGCGCCCACGTCGCCCAACTCATCCGGGAGCTGACACCCGAGGAGTGGGCGGCGCCGTCGGGGTGCGACGGGTGGCGGGTGCAGGACGTCGTCGTGCACATGGCTTGTGTCTTTCACGCCATCGCCGATCCCTCGACGATCGAACGATCCACGTCCGACAAGGCCGAGGTCAACGCCGAGATCCCGGTGCAGGCACGGCGCGACCTGCAGCCGCCGGCGGTGATCGACGAGTACGACACCTGGTCGGCGGCGGGTGTCGACGCCCTGCGCGGGCTGCAGGGAGCAGGCATCGGCGAGACGGTCGTCCCGCTCGGCGACCTCGGCGAGCAGCCGCTGCACCTGCTCGCCAATGCGATCGTGTTCGACCACTATTGCCACCTGCGCCACGACATCGGCGCCACGATCGAACGGGCGGCGGCGCTGCCGCAGGACCCGGAGGCGTTGGCCGCCACGCTCGAGTGGATGTTCGCCGGTCTGCCGCAGATGTGCGCCGACGCGCTGCGCGGGTCCGACAACGGCGTCAACCTCGTGCTCGAGGGCCCCGGTGGCGGGTCGTGGGCGCTGCGCCCGGGAGCACCGCTGTGGACGGTCGAGGCGGGCGTCGTCGAGGACTTGCCGACGGCCACGTCGACGGCGCACGACTTCGTGTCGTGGGGCACCAAGCGTGCCGACTGGCGGGATGCCGGCGTGCGGCTCGACGACGATCGGGCGGCCCCGACGCTCGATGCGATCAACGTGATCTGAGCGCCGACCGGCCCTCCGCGGCGCTCGCGTAGGATCAGGACATGGTCAGCCGTTACCGCGGGGCCAACGACGAGCTGCGCGAGGCGCTGATGATGGCGGCACCCGGAACACCGCTGCGCGACGGCATCGACCGGGTCGTGCGGGCCAAGACCGGCGCGCTGGTTGTCCTCGACGACGGGCCGGACGTGCTCGCCATCTGCTCGGGCGGGTTCCTCGTCGATGCGCCGTACAGCCCACAGCGCCTGTCCGAGCTGGCCAAGATGGACGGTGCGATCATCATCTCGACGGACGGGCGGCGCATCGCCAGGGCCAACGTGCACCTCGTCCCCGACTCGACGGTGCCGACGAGCGAGACGGGAACTCGCCATCGCACCGCCGAGCGGGTGGCCCGATCGCTCAACGTGCCGGTCGTGTCGGCGAGCGAGGAGATGGGCGTGATCAACGTCTACGGCGGCGGGTTGCGGCACCAGCTGCAGGACATCGGTCGCCTCCTTGACCGAGCCAACCAGGCCCTCCAGACACTAGAGCGGTACAAGGTCCGCCTCGACGACGCCATCGCCAACCTGACCGGCGTCGAGCTGGAGGATGTCGTGACGCTGCGGGATGTCGTCGCCGTGGTGCAGCGCGGCGAGATGGTCCACCGCATCTCCGACGAGATCGAGATCATGATCATCGAGCTCGGCGTCGACGCTCGCCTCCTGCGCCTCCAGCTCGACGAGATCTACGGCGACATCGACGACGAATTGGATCTCGTCGTCGCCGACTACCTCCCGGCGGGTCGCACGGTGACCGAGACCCAGGCCGAGATGTCGCGGCTCAACGATGACGAGGTGCTCGACTACCGCATCGCCGCCGCCGCCCTGCACCGCGACGGCGACCATCGCGACCTCGACCAGGAGGTCGCGCCGAAGGGACTGCGGCTGCTCCACCGGGTGCACCGGCTGCCGCCGCGACAGGCCGCAGCCGTGGCCGATCACTTCGGCGGCCTGGCCAAGCTGCAGCGGGCGACGGTCGCCGATCTCGTGGGCGTCGACGGCGTCGACGAGTCGATGGCCATCGCGATCAAGGACACGTTGGCACGGGTCACCGAATCGACCATCCTCGACCAGTACAGCTGACGGCGGACCGATGCGTCACGTGATCGTCGGCGGCGACGCGGCCGGCATGACGGCGGCGGGACGCATCCGCGGTGCCGCCCCCGACGACGAGGTCGTGGTGTTCGAAGTCGGGCGGTTCACGAGCTACTCGGCCTGTGGCATCCCGTTCGTGATCGGCGGAAAGGTCGCGGGGGGCGTCGAAGCGCTGGTCGCGCGCCCACCGGACGAGCACCGCGCCCGCGGCATCGACGTGCGGATGAACCACGAGGTGACGGCGGTCGACACGGCGAAGGGCGAGGTCGAGTACCTCGATCACCACGCCGGCACCACGAGCCGCCTCGGCTACGACCGGCTACTGCTCGCCACCGGAGGCGAGCCGATCCGGCCCGACCTGCCGGGCATCGGTCTCCCCATGATCC
Source organism: Ilumatobacteraceae bacterium (assembly GCA_051004915.1). GTDB lineage: Bacteria > Actinomycetota > Acidimicrobiia > Acidimicrobiales > Ilumatobacteraceae > JALZMG01. The sequence goes on along the minus strand of JBPCJW010000007.1, from coordinate 7,858 downwards.
ACGGCGTGCAGACGCTGGAAGACGCCGAGCGGCTCGTCGGCCTGGCGGAAGAGGCCTGCCGGCGCGTCGTCGTGGTCGGCGGTGGCTACATCGGGTTGGAGATGGCCGAGGCGTACATCGAACGCGGCTGTTCGGCGACCATCGTCGAGCAGGATGCCCAACCCCTCGGTTTGTTCGACGCCGACTTCGGCCAGCGCGCGGCTGACGCCATGACGGCGAAGGGCATCGACGTGCGGAGCAAGGTCGAGGTGAAGGGGTTCGAGCCCGGCAAGGTCGTGACCTCGGACGGTGACCTGGAAGCCGACCTCGTCGTGCTCGGCATCGGTGTCCGGCCGCGGTCCGTGCTGGCACGTGACGCCGGCATCGAGCTCGGCGCCGCCGGCGCCATCCACGTCGACGACCACCAGGCCACCACGACCGCCGGCGTCTGGTCGGCCGGGGACTGCGCTGAGTCGCACCACCTCCTCACCGGGCGGCCGGTTCACATCGCCCTCGGGACCTACGCCAACCGTCACGGGCGCGTCGCCGGCGTGAACATGGCCGGCGGCGACGCTCGCTCACCCGGTGTGCTCGGCACCGCGGTCACCAAGCTCTGCACGCTCGAGCTGGCGCTGACCGGTCTGACGGAGGGGAAGGCTGTCGACGCCGGCTTCGATGCGATGGCGGTGACGATCGAATCGACGACGCACGCCGGCTACCTCCCCGATGCCGCGCCGATGACGGTGCGGTTGACCGTCGAGCGTGGTTCCGGGCGGCTGCTCGGCGGCCAGATCGTCGGCGGGCCGGGCGCTGCCAAGCGCATCGACATCGTCGCAACGGCGATCACGGCGGGGATGACCGTCGCCGAGGTCGCCGATCTCGACCTCGCCTACGCCCCGCCGTTCTCGTCGGTGTGGGACCCGGTCGCCCAGGCCGCGATCGAGGCGATCAAGGCGGTCTGAGGCGGCGCGGCGCGATGAGCGATGTGCGCCGCATGACCACTCATCGCTCATCGCGCAGGTGACAGGGCGGGCCGCGCTCAACCGGGGGAGAGGAGCTGGCGGCGGAGGAGGACGAGCTTGGGGGCTGGTTCGCCGTCGCTCCAGGGGTCGGCGTTGAGCACGCGCTCGTAGCACTCCCACTCCTGGCGCACGCCGGACAGATCGCCGGCCGCGGCGTGCGCCCGCATCCGCAGGGCGATCAGCTCCTCGTGCCCCGGCAGGACCTTCAGGCCCTGCCCCGTCGCCCAGAACACCCCGGCCACGTCACCGACGACGAGGTAGTGGCAGGCCAGCTCCGTGGCAGCACCGGTGCCCAGCAGCACGAGGTTGGAGGTGATCCCCTCGGCGTCCGGCCACAGGAACCCGGTCCCGGCGAACGGGAGGTCGCGGATCAGCTCGACGGCCGGGCGCAACGTCACGATCGCCTGCTCGGGCAGCTGGCGCCTGGCGTGGTCGACGCGAGCCCGCACCAGGTCGGCGTCAGCGACCACGCCTCCGTGCAACGGCAGCACCTCGGTCAGGGTCCGGCCCAACCACTCCTCCCCGATGGGCGGATCGGTGTGGCGCGCCATCGCCCGGCGAGCCTCCGAGACCACGTTGGCGAACGTTGCGTCGCGCACATCAAGATCCCACAGCGCCGTGCGCGCACCCGAGCGCGTCGACCGCTCGCGGTGCATCGACAACCAAGCGACGAGCTCCGCCGACTTCGACCGCTCGAAACGGACCGCCTGCGCCTCCCGATCGACGACCTCGACCGGACCGAGGAGTCGCACGAGCAACGTCCACGGCGGATCGACGTACGGGCCCGAGTCGCACTCGAAGTCGTCGCTGCTGTGGCCATCGTCGACCTCCACCAACGGCGCGTCGGCGCGGACCAGCACGTCGTGCAGGTCGTGCAACTCGCTTGCTGTCAGCCCCACCGGTGTCAGCTCCATGTCCAGCGGCTCCAATCTCCATGTGCCTGCCCCTCGGCGCAACGTCCATTGCGCCGCCTCCAGCTCGCCCGCTGCCACCATCGCCAACCCGCCACGGCACTGGCGCGTTGCCTCCACCACGTCCGCCGACACCTCGCCCGCCACGCTCGACGCCGTCAGCACGACGGCCGGCTCCCACGCCTCGCCACTGGTGTGCCGAGCGCGCAGGGCGAACGTGGTCTGCGTCGCCGACGCCGTCGTACCGACCAACGTCGTCGCCAACTCCAGCGCCTCGTCCACGCTCGCGGAGTGGTGCGACTGGCGGTGGTCGAGGAACACGTCGGCGTCCAACCCGACCTCGACCAGGTTGGCGACCTCGGCGAACACCGAGGCGGCGAGCGTGGCGGCGATCCCTCGCACGACGGCATCCGCCAGCTCCGGCGGCGCAGCGACCGACAGCAGCCCCATCGCCTCGAGGTCGGCGAGCACCTCCCGCCCATCGACGTCGACGCCGAGCTGCGCCAGGGCCACACACGGTGCGCCGACCTGCCGCGCCGCAGGGGCCAGCGACTCGGGTGCGGTCGACCCGGGCAGGATCCAGCGTGTCCCCGCGCCTTCCCAGGGTGATGGCAGCGCAGCGTCGCGCGAGAGGAAGACCTCGACCACGCCGTCGCGCCCGGCCCGCACCAGCGTGATGCGGGCCGGCCCGTCGACGAGCGTCGCCGCGGCAGCCCGCACCGCGACATCGACGCGCAGCAGGCGTTCATTGGCGTCGAGCGAGCGCAGGCGGCGTTCGGTGGCGACCGTGCCGGGCGGCGGCTCGGGAACGCGCGCCTGCGGACGTGACGCCCGCAGGCGCGCCCGCCGGCGGCTGGCGATCAGCGCGATGACACCAGCCGAGAGCAGCGCCGCCTCGCCGATGCCGATCGGTGACGGCGACGAGGGGTCGTCGGCATCGACGGCTTCGCCTCTGCCCTGCGCCTCGGGTGCCTGCGGTCGGGGCATCGTCGACGTCGTCGCCGCGGTGTCCGTGGGCGTCGTGGCGGTCGTCGTTGTGGGCGTCGCGAGTGTCGTCGTGACTGAGGTTTCGGAGATCGTCGACACGACCGGATCGACCGGCGGCGGAGGTTCGAGCGCAGGTCCATCGGGTGCCGGCGCCGGTGCGGCTGGTACCGGCTCGAACGGCGGGGTGCCGATGGCCGGCAGGTCGAGTTGCTCACCGACGTAGATCAGGTTCGGATCCTCGAGCACGTCGGCGTTGAGCTCGATGACGAGCTCGAGGTGCGACGCGACGGCGGCGGCGTCGACTGGCATGCCGCTGACAGCCAAACGATCCTCGGTCAGCTCCCACAGGTTGTCGCCCGACTGCACGGTCAACGTGGCTGCATCGAGGAACGGCGCCGACGGGGTGGCCGGGACCGTCTCCGGAACCTGTGGCTCGTCAGGCGGCGCCCTCGTGAGCGCCGATGCCGGCAGGTCGAGGTCCATCCCGACCTGCAGACCACTCGGCGAGACCAGCCGGCGCCCGTCCGGGAGTGATCGCTCCCGGTTCAGCTCGAAGATCTCCCGCCACCTCGCGCCTTCGCCGAGATGGATGCGGGCGAGCCCGATCAGGGTGTCGCCGGCGCGCACCGTCACCGAGCTCGTCACGGCCGGGCTCGGCGGGTGGGACGCAACCTGCAGCGGCGCAAGGTGGACGAGCTCGATCAGAGCTCGATCAGCGCGCAGCGCGACCGGTGCTTCCGCCACCGATGGCAGTGCCCGCCCGCCGATCGGGAGCAGCACGAGCGCAGCGGCGACGAGCCGCTGGGCGAGCAACCCGACGCCTTGCCGAGACGCCACGGGCGCGACCAGCTCCACGGGTGCCGTCCCGACCACCCCGGCCCACCGCCTGAGCTCGATGACTTGGTCGCGCAGCTCCAGCCCCACGGCGAGCAGAAATCGAGCCCATAGGACCCACGTCGCCACTGCGAGGAGCCCGACGATGATCGCCACCTCGTCACCCATCTCGACGCGCGTCCGCCCCGGCCACGGGTTGCCGACGAGGGTGATGAGCAGCGCCGGTACCCCGGCGGTGATGGCGAGCATCGCCACGATCGCGCCGACCGCGGGCGCGACCGCACGCAACCTCACGGCGTGACGCTCCCGGTGCGCACACCTTCGGACGGATCGGAGGTTGACGACTCCGTCACCGAACCGGACCCCGGCAGGAGCAGGTAGTCCACCGAGGCGCGCACCGTCACGGTGACCGACTGGCCCGAGATGGAGATGGCGCCGTTGGCACCGCGACGGCCCAGCTCGCCCTGTGCCCGGCCGCTGGCCAGCCCACCGTCGAGGCGTTGGGCGTAGATCTCCGCCGTGGTCAGCTGTGTGGCAGCCCGCGCCGCTGCGGTCGCCGCCGCGTTGGCCTCGCGCCGCGCCTGCACCTGGCGCCCGCCGTCGAGCACCAAGCCGCCGGCGGTCAAGAACGCCGGTAGCAAGATGACCACGAGCAGCGAGACGCCACCACGCTGACCGGCACACCGTCGCACGGCACACCGTCGCCTGGCACACCGGCTCACGGCGCGCCGCCCCGGTTGACGTCGATGACCTCACTCGCGGTGGCCGTCAGCGTGCGCGATCCCAGTGGCAGGCCGAGACCGGTGAGATCGGCGAGCGAAGCGACGCAGGACACGGTGACGGTGACCCGGCCGCCCGGCGCGTAGTTGCCACCGACGCTGACCGACCGGCTGGCGCACGACAGGCCGGCGCCGGCCAGCGATTGGTCGACGACGCGTTGGGCGAACGCCGAACCGCCGCCCGCTGTCTGCGCGCTGGCCGCGGCGCGCGCACCGACTGCCGCGGCGTGCTCGACCTTGCTGTCGGCCTGCGTCGTGCGGCCGTATGCCACGACGAGGGCGAACATGGCGAGGACGACCGGGACCAGGATCACCGCCTCGAGCGGACCGCTGTCCCCCCGCTCGCCCCTCAGCCGACATCTCGGCATCACGGCCGCTCCGGCTGAGGGATGAACCGTTCGATCGGCGCCGATGCCGACACCGACACGTCGAAGTCGCCGATCGGGAAGATCTGCAGCACGCCGACGTCGACGGTCACGGTCACCTCGTTGGTTGATCGGCCGACGCCGACGCCGACCCCGGCGGCCAGCGACCCGGCTGATCGGCCGATCAGCTCACCGGCGACGCCGGAGTCGCCGCCCGAGGCGACGGCCAGTGCGGCATCCTGGGCCGCCGCCTGGGCGACGTTGCGGACGTGCGCCGCAACGGCGTACTGCAGGACGAGCCAGAACGACAGGAGCAGTCCCGGCAGAACGATCACGGTGGCCACGACGCCGACGTCACCCCGCCCGAAGCGACGCCGGCAACGGGCCATCAGCCTGGGATTCGACTCGCGTTCGAGTTGATCCGAGCGATGATGATGATCGCCACGGCGGCGGCCGCTGCGGCGAGAGCGGCGAGCAGGACGACGTTGCCGGTCAGCTCGCCCCGTTCGTCCGTCCGCGCCCTGCGGGCGGTCTCGAGGAGCTGGTTCCTGGCGGCCGTCCACATGGTCAGGATCTGGATCTGCAGCAACATCATGGTGGTGGTCTCGCTTCCGGTTGGTTGGTTGGTTGGGTTTCGTGCCCCGGTCGGGGCAGCGATCAAGGGCAGGGTTCGCTCGCTCGAAGACTCCCTCGCTCATGTCGGAACCTCACCGTGGGTGGTGACGCCGAGAACGAGCGCAACAGGTACTCGGCCATGAGCAAAAAGACCGTGCTGCTGATTCACTCGGTCGAAGACTCCCTCGCTCATTCGAGGAACCTCGCCACGGCCGGGTAGCCGATGAGGACGACGGCGGCGACGGCCATCAGGGCGGGCGCGATCCCCATCGTCTCTGACGACTTCTGCGCCTCCGCCTCGGCGTCGGTGAGCTGGCGGATGCGCATCGCACCGGCCTTGGCGAGCAACGTCTCGCGGATCCGCGACCCTGACTCGGCGGCGAGGTCGACGGCCGACGACAGCTCGCGCAGCGGCACGATGTCGCCCCGCGCGCCGAGATCGTCGAGCGCCAGCCACAGCTTGCGCCGGCGGGTCTGGGCGGCGCGCAGCGTCGCAGCCAGCTCTTCGAACTGCGGGCCTGATCCGGCCGTGGAGGCGACCATCAGCGCGTCCTCCACGCCAGCGCCGCCGGCCAGGGAGATGCCGACGATGTCGACGTACACCGTCAGCGCCTCCGCCCACGCGCGGCGGGCGGCACGGGCTCGCGAGCGCACCTCCAGCTCGGGGTACAGCCACCCGCCAGCGGCGAACGCGATGGCGACGCCGAGCACGGGCAGCGTGGGAACGTCGACGCCGGCGGCCGGTGCCACGACGCCCGGCACGAGACCGCAGGTCGCGAACAGGACGGCGTATCCGAGCTGATCGAGGGTGTGGCGGGTCGGCGTGCGGCCGAGTACGGCCAGATCGGCGGCGAGGCGCGGCGACTGGCCGCGACCGAGACGTCCGGCGACGCGCTCCCACCATCGTCGCGCACTGCCCGCGCTGGTGCGCACGGCGCGCGGCTCGCGCAGCTCGCTCGACATGGCGCGCAGCGATCGAGGCGGCGGGACGAGCGCCCTTGCGACGAGCAGGAGACCACCGCCGAACGCCCCGGCCAGCACCGCCGCAAAGATCATGCTCGTCCCGACCCGGTTGCTGGCGTTCCGGCGACTTGCAGCAGGCGCGTCGATCGGGCCGGGCGCGACAGCACGACCATCGCCCAGATCGATCCGCCGACCACGGCGGCGACCGCCGAGAGCACGAATTGCCCGGTGAACGTCCCGAACGGCGCCATGTAGTCCCGGTTGGTCAGCACCAGCACGCCGACGAAGAAGGCCACGATGCCGGCGATCAGCTGCGCCGTGCGGTAGGTGCGGGCGCGGGTGGCGTTGACGCGCAGCTGCATGGCGACGGTGTCTCGCGTCGACGTGGCGACGGCGGCGAGCATCGCACCGAGGTCGGAGACAGCACGCTGGTCGGCGATCTGCAGTGCGGTGACCACGGTGTCGGCGACGGCGTCGCCCAGATCGTCGGCGAAGCGGACCAGCGCCGAAGCCAGATCGCCGCGCTGGGCGCGCACGTACAAGGCCCGAACGTGGTCGCGGATGGCGATCGGCGCGACGCGCGCCGACTTGCCGATCGCCTCGTGCAAGCCGGCGTTCGACACGAGCAGGTCGCGCAGCATCTCGGCCCACACGGCGATCGCCTCGGACCGCTCCAGCTGGCGTCGGCGGCGAGCGCGCAAGCCGAACAGCGACGGGGTCAGCCAGCCGAGCAACCCGAGGGACGCCATCAACGCGATCCAGCCGGTCCACCAATACGCCATGACCAGTCCACCGGCCGCCAGTCCGGCGCGCAGCAGCAGCTGGTCGACGCGCGGTGGACGCCCGGTGCGCCGCGGCGCGCGATCGAGGAGGCCACGCCACGCCGCGACGACGATGAAGAGCCCGAGGCCGACGCCGGCGCCGACCAGCCCTCCGAGCAGCGGCGAGCTCACGTCGTCCACCGTCATGCCGACCATTGGCCTTGCTCGTCCAGCAACAAGTGGTCGTCGAAGCCGAAGCGGCGCAGCTTCGTGCGCCGCTGATCGGAGAGGTGGGCGCGAGGTAGGCCGCGCCCGTCGGCACCAGCGACGAAGATGCGGTTGAGCTGCACCTCACTGCCGTTCCAGCCGGCCACCTCGCACAGCTCGGTGACGACGCGACGTCCCGCGTGGTCGCGGCCGAGGTGGACGAAGAAGTTGACCGCGCTCACTGAGATCTCCCCAGTTCTGCTCACCGAAATTCCTCACCCCTGAGCATCCATCCGTAGGGGTGGGGCTCCTCTCAAGGCTGGTGGTCGCAAGACCTAGACCAGTCGGAGAGAGGAGCCCCGTCTCGATGTTGTCAGCGAAGGAAGACGTGGAGATCACATCGTTGAGGAAGCGGGGCTGGTCGATCTCGGCCAT
>JBPCJW010000006.1:0-13927 GCA_051004915.1 Ilumatobacteraceae bacterium | reverse complement strand
TGAACTGGCGGTAGTCGTGCCCGAGGCGGGGGCTGGTCTCGAGCAGACGGACTCCGGCCGGTCGCGGGTCGCGCTGCATGAACGACCACATCAGGAAGCGGTCCCTGGCGATCGAACCGCACCGTGGGCAGAGGGCGGATTCGGAGTGCTCGATGCCGTCGAAGCGATCACCGGACCAACGGCAGATGTTGCATCGCGCCGGTGCGGTCAGTTCCGCCGAGGACGGGGGATCCCACGGTGGCCTCGCCGCCCGCCACCACTGCGCACGCGGCGCGGCGAGACGCAGCCGCCGGGCGATCGGTCGGGTGGCGTCACGGATCGGGAGCGGGACGCGGGCGCCGATCCGGGCGAGCGGCGTGCGCAGTCGGTCGAGCCCGGGCAGTGCCATGCCACGACGACCATAGATCGACCACCGCACCTCAGCGCGACGTTGCACACCGAGATCTGGGCGATGACACGATCCCCGCCCAGATCAAGCGGGCGAAGTCGTCCACCACTCCTGTGCCCGTCCTACGAAACGTCGATGACGACGGGAGCGTGGTCGCTCGGCTGCTGGCCCTTGCGGGCGTTGCGGTCGACGATCACCCACTCGGTACGGGCGGCAACAGACGCCGACGCCAGCACGAGGTCGATGCGCATGCCCCGGCCCTCGTGGAAGTCACCGGCCCGGTAGTCCCACCACGAGAACACCTTCGAAGCAGTCGGGTGCTGCTGGCGGAAGACGTCGGTGAGTCCCCAGTCGAGCAACACGCCGAGCCGGTCCCGTTCGGGCGGGCTGGTGTGGGTGGTGCCGACGAAACGGCCCGGGTCGTAGACATCGGCATCGGCCGGCGCGATGTTGAAATCACCCGCCAGGATCACTTCGTCACCCGGCGTGGCGATTGCGGCGACGTGTGCAGCCAAGCGATCGAGCCACGCCATCTTGTACTGGTAGTGGTCGGCGTCGAGCGCCCTCCCGTTGGGCACGTACACGTTGACGATCGTGATGCCGCGGCACACCGCCGTCATCAGCCGAGCCTCGGCGTCAGGTTCGGCTCCGTCGGCGAACCCGAACGACACGTCGTCGACGCCGTCTCGAGCGAGCATCGCGACGCCGTTCCAGCGGCCCTCGCCGTGGTGCACTGCGGCGTACCCCATCGAGGCAAAGGCGAGCTGCGGGAAGGCCGAGTCAGCCAGCTTCGTCTCCTGCAGGCAGACGATGTCCGGTGCGACATCGGCCAGCCACTGTTCGACGCGCTCCTGACGCACCTTCAGCGAGTTCACGTTCCAGGTGGCGAACCGTGTCATGGCGACGTACCCGAAGCGGCACGGGCGGTCCGCTTGACGGGCGACGCCTTCTTCTTGGCGGCCACGGTCGGCTCCCCGGTCGCCGACGTCTTCGCCGCCGCCTTCCCCGCCGCCGTCCTCTTCGCCGCCGCAGTCTTCTTCACCGCGGCCGATCTGGCTGGCGCCGACTTGGCCGCGGTCTTCCTGGCGACCGACTTCACCGGTGCCTTCTCAACCGGCGCGGCCTGCTTGCTCGTCCGCTTCGTCGCCGATCTCGTCGCGCCCGGTGCCGTCGCCGTCACCGAGGTTTCCGCGCTCGCCGTGGTCTGCTGCTTCGCTGCGGTTCGCTTGCCCGCGGTCTTCTTCACGGCTGGCAGCGCATCACGACCTGTCGCTCCCGGAGTTGCCGTGGCCGCTGCCGGTAGCGCAGCGGCGGACCGCTTGCGTCGGGTCGTCGCGGCCTCCGCTCGCTTGGCCGGCGACAGTGCCTCGGCCAGCTCCTCCAGTTCGGGCGTCGGCACGACGCCGGCACCTGGAGCCATCGCCGGCACGGCCAGATCGACGCTGCGCCGGGCGGCCGCGAAGCTGATCACGACGAGCGTGACGGCATCGCCGACGCGCATGACGTCGCGGGCACTGCGCGGTGGCGACTCACTCATCAGCCGGAGCGGGACATAGCCGCGCAGATCGCCGATCGACACGTAGGCACCGTGCGAGGAGTACGACTCGACGACACCGTTGACGCTGCTGCCGATCGGATGGTGCTCGACGAAGTCGAGGAACGGCAGGACATCGTTGACCTGCGAGCCGGCCGGCCGCTGGCTCATGGCAAGCTCGGCAGGGACCGCCGGCGTGATCGCCGGCTTTGCCGGCGCCGACCGGCGTGCGGACGGCGGCGGTGCCGTCGGCACGGGCATCGGTCGGCTCGCCTCCTTGCTCGCCGAGCGCCGGACCGGCCTGGCCGTGCCACCGCGTGCATCGCGCTGCGACTTGCGGCTGGTCGGACCCTTCACCGGCAGGCGGGGGACGAACACCCAGCCGACGTACGGCACCGGCTTGCCGCCGATCAACCGGCCTTCGTCGAACAGCCACGGGTAGTCGCCGTGAAACTCCTGGAACGAATCGTTGCTGAGGATGCGCGCGCCGACCTTGTTGGCGATGCTCAAGACGAAGGCGTCGCCTCGCCCGATCGCCCCCGCCGGGGGGGCGACGAGCTCGTTGTGGGCGACGGCGGCGTCGAACTCGCCCGTCTCCTTGCTGGCGATGCGGTGACCGAACGTGGCGTCGACGACGACGGTCATCACGGCATCGGGGAACTCGTCGCGAAACGCCATCACGGCATCGTTGAGCTGCGCCAAGCTGGGAGTCGAGCGACCCTCGGTCGCGATGTTGGAGCCATCGACGACCACCACGTCGGTGGCGCCCGCCTTGGATGAATTCATGGGGATGTGGGGTCGCCTGCTTCGATCATGCCGACGACGGGAGGTCCGCGCGGCGACCGCTCATCGTAGGGGTCGGGCGTGGATCGTGCCATCGCCGGATCTGGGCGTGTCCTCTGCCAACACCTTGCAGAGAACACGTCCAGAACCGCCGCCGAATGGGATGGGTATCGTCACCGGCCGTGATCAAGGCTGTGCTGTGGGACTTTGGCGGCGTCATCCTGTCCAGCCCGTTCGAGGCCTTTCGCCACTACGAAGCCGACCGGGGCCTGCCGACGGACTTCATCCGCTCGGTCAACGCCACCGATCCCCACACCAACGCGTGGGCTCGACTGGAGCGTGCTGAGATCGGCGCGGAGGAGTTCGACACCGTGTTCGCCATGGAGTCCGAAGCGCTCGGCCATCGCGTCGCGGGCGCCGCCGTCCTCGAGCTACTCGCCGGCGAGGTGCGGCCCGAGATGGTCAAAGCCCTCGACCGGGTCAGGGAAGCCGGACTGCGCACCGCCTGCCTGACCAACAACGTGGCCGGTGGCGCAGCTCGGCCCGACGGCGCAGCGGTGATGGCCCGCTTCGACCTCATCGTCGAGTCGAGCAAACTGGGCGTGCGCAAGCCGGAGCCAGCGTTCTACGCCCTGGCGTGCGACCAGCTCGGCGTCGAACCGGAGGAGTGCGTGTTCCTCGACGACCTGGGGATCAACCTCAAGCCGGCGCGCGAGATGGGCATGACGACCATCAAGGTCGACGACCCCGCCACCGCGCTGACCGAGCTCGAGCAAGTACTTGGCTTCCGCCTCACGTGAGAGCGGCCCACGGGGCGGGACAGGTAGCGACCGCTTGGGCCGCCGACCGCAGCGAGCGTGAGGGCCGGGTCGAGCGTGGGACCGAAGGCCCGGCGCCGCCAGGCGCACCAAGACAGCGCCGCTTGGGCGCCATCAGATCAGAACAGCTCACCAGGCGGCGAACGTCTCGTCCATGAGGTCGGCGAGCTCTTGGTCGTGGATCGTCTTGGAGCCGGTGGCGGGGCTGCCGGACTCGACCCGGGCGACGTGGCGCAGGTCGTAGCCACGCTCCTTGACTCGCCACACCCGGCGTTCGACGAAGCTCCAGGCGCCCATGTTCTCGGGCTCCTCCTGCAGCCAGACCAGCTCTCTGGCGTTGGGGTAGCGGTCGAGCAGCGTGATCAACTGCTCGATCGGTGATGGATAGATCTGCTCGACGCGCACGACGGCCACCGGCGCCTCCCGCTTGTCCCGCTCGGTCATTGCATCCCACGCCACCTTGCCGGTGCAGAACACGATCCGCGTCACCGTCTCGGGGTCCTCGACGAACGGATCGTCGAGGATCTCCTGGAACGACCCCGACGTCAGCTCGTCGATCGGCGACCGCGTCTGCTTCATCCGCAACCCCTGCTTCGGGGTGAACACGATCAGCGGTGTGTGCCGTTCCGTGTACACCTGACGGCGCAGCAGGTGGAAGTACTGCGCCGCCGTCGTGGCGTTGCAGATCTGCATGTTGTCCTCGGCGGCCTGGATCAGGAACCGCTCCATCCGGGCCGAGGAATGCTCGGGTCCCTGGCCTTCGAACCCGTGCGGCAGCAGCAGGACGAGCCCGTTGTGCTGGCCCCACTTGTCCTCGGCCGCCGCGAGGTACTGGTCGATGATCACCTGGGCGCCGTTGATGAAGTCACCGAACTGGGCCTCCCACAGGACCAGCATCTCCGGGCTGTGCTGGGCGTATCCGTACTCGAACCCGAGCGCGGCGTACTCCGACAGCAGCGAGTCGTAGACCCAGAACCTGCTCTCCGCACCTGGCAGATCGTCGAGCGGTACCCAGGATTTGCCCGTCCCGTTGTCGACCAGCGCGGCGTGGCGATGGCTGAACGTGCCCCGCCGCGAGTCCTCGCCGGCGAGACGCACACTGCGGCCCTCGAGCAGGAGGGAGCCGAACGCCAACGCCTCGGCCGTCGCCCACTCGACCTCGCCCTCCGCATAGAGCTTGGCGCGCGCCTCGAACTGCCGAGCCAGCTTGGGATGGATCGTGAAGCCCGCCGGATAGTCCGTCAGCCGGTGGAACATGCGGTCCAGCACGGGTCGCTCGACCCCTGTCGCCAGGTGCGGCAGCACGCCGACCGGCGTCGGCGGCTTGGCGGCCTTGATCGTCCCGGGTGACTGCGCTCGAGTCTCGTCGAGGGCGACTTGCAGCTTGCCCTGGAAGTCGTCGAGTGCCTGTTCCGCCTCGTCCAGCGTGATGTCTCCGCGCTTGACGAGCGACTCCACGTACAGCTTGCGGACGCTGCGCTGCTCCGCAATCGCCTGGTACATCAACGGCTGCGTGTAGCTCGGGTCATCACCTTCGTTGTGGCCATAGCGGCGGTAGCACCACATGTCGATGACGACGTCCTTGTGGAACCGCTGCCGGTACTCGAACGCCATTCCGGCCACCCGCACGCACGCCTCAGGGTCGTCGCCGTTGACGTGAAAGATCGGGGCCTGCACGGTCTTGGCGACGTCGCTGCAGTAGATCGACGAGCGGGCGAACTCGGGCGCGGTGGTGAAGCCGATCTGGTTGTTGACGATGAGGTGGATCGTGCCGCCGACCCGGTACCCGGTGATGTCGCTCATTGCCATCGTCTCGGCGACCACGCCCTGCCCGGCGAACGCGGCGTCGCCGTGCAGGAGGACCGGCAGCACCGGGTACGAGCCCGGCGGGTCGATCTGGTCCTGCGCCGCCCGCACCATGCCCTCGACGATCGGATCGACGGTCTCGAGGTGGCTCGGGTTGGCGGCCAGCTCGATCAGCAGATCGGCACCGGACGGGCTGACGTACTTGCCGGTCGCCCCGAGGTGGTACTTGACGTCGCCGGATCCCTGCACCGACGACGGGTCCAAGTGCCCCTCGAACTCCTTGAAGATCGCGTCGTAGCTCTTGCCGATGATGTTCGACAACACGTTCAGGCGGCCGCGATGGGCCATGCCGAGCACGGCCGAGTCCATGCCGGCGTCGGCCGCTGCCGAGAGCACCTCGTCGAGGATGGCGATCGCCGATTCGGAACCCTCCAGGCCGAACCGCTTCGTGCCGACGTACTTGGTGGCGAGGAACTTCTCGAACGCTTCGGCGGCGTTGAGCCGCTCGAGGATGCGCCGCTTGGCGTCTTTGTCGAACGACGGGTGGGCGCCCTCGACCTTGGACTGGATCCAGCGCTGCTCCTCGGTGTCCTGGATGTGCATGTACTCGATGCCGATCGTGCGGCAGTACGCGTCGCGCAGCACGCCGAGCAGGTCGCCGAGCGTCATCTTCTCGGTCCCCGCCACCCCACCGGTGAGGAACTCGCGGTCGAGGTCCCAGATCGTCAGCCCGTAGGTCAACGGATCGAGCTCCTTCGGCATCACCGGCTCTTTCCACTTCAGTGGATCGAGATCCGCGATGAGGTGGCCGCGCACTCGGTAGACGCGGATCAGCGTGGCGACCTGCATCTGCTTGTGCAGCATCGCCTCTTCCTTGTCGATCGGGTTGACGTCCGGCCGCCACTTGACGGCCTCGTACGGCATCCCGAGCGCGCCGAAGATGCGGTCATAGAAGCCGTGTTGACCCATCAGCAGCTCGTGCACGCGGGCCAGGAACAGCCCACTCTCGGCTCCCTGGATGATTCGGTGGTCGTACGTGCTGGTGACCGTGACGACCTTGCTAACGCCGAGCGCGCTGAGGTTGGTCCGATCGGCGCCCTCGAACTCGGCGGGGTAGTCGATGCGGCCGACCCCGACGATGACGCCCTGCCCGGGCATCAGGCGAGGGACGCTTTGGACCGTGCCGATCGTGCCCGGGTTGGTCAGGCTGACGTTGGCGCCCTGGAAGTCCTCGACGGTCAGCTTGTTGGCCCGCACCTTGCGGATCAGCTCCTCGTAGGCGGCGAGGAAGCCGGCGAAGTCGAGCTGATCGGCGTTGCGCACGACGGGCACGACGAGGGTCCGCGTGCCGTCGCCCTTGTCGACGTCGACGGCGAGGCCGAGGTTGACCGTCTCGTTGCGGACGAGGCGCGGCTTGCCGTCGTCACCCTCGAGGAACGTGTTGCGGAGGTTCGGCACGGCGTCGGCGATGGCCCGGACGATGGCGTAGCCGATGAGGTGGGTGAAGCTGACCTTGCCCAGCCCGCTGCGTGACCGGTAGCCGTTGATGACCTTGCGGTTGACCTCGAGGAGCTTGGCCGGGACCTCGCGGAAGCTCGTCGCCGTCGGCACCGCCAGGCTGCGCGCCATGTTGGCGGCGATCGTCGCGGCCACGCCGCGGATCGGTGTCCCCGCGGGTTCGGTGGTCGCGGGCTTGGCCGGGGTCTGGCGCTCCTCCGGCTTCGGTGCGGTGGTCGGTTGCGCTGACGGAGTCGGCTGCGCAGCCGCTGCTTCCTCGTGCAGGCGAGGGGGGGCGGGGACGGTTGCCGACGGGGCAGGCTCCTGTTCGACGACCGTCGTCGTCGGCGACGCCGGATGGGCCGGGGCGGGTGCGGTGATCGACTTGTAGTCGGCGAAGAACTCCCGCCAGGCGTCGCCGACCGACTCGGGATCGTCCCGGAACTGCTCGTACATCTCCTCGACCAACCAGGAGTTGGTGCCGAACGCTGGGCCGGTGGAGGTCACCCCGCCAGAGTAGGCGGGCAAGCGAAGCGAGCCCGCATGATCGAACTGGGCGCGATCCGTCGCAGATCTGCGACGATCCGCGCCCAGATCGGCGAACGAGACGAGATTTCTGGGGTCGCGAGGGGTCAGTAGAGTCGGCCGAGGGCATCCACGAACCGCTGGGGGGTCGAACCTTGAACAGTCCGTCGACGGACGAGATCCGCAACGTCGCCATCGTCGGTCACGGCGGGTGCGGCAAGACCACCCTCATCGAAGCGCTGCTGTTGCGAGCCGGCGCGGTGGCCAGGGCGGGGCGGGTCGAGGACGGCACGACAGTCTGCGACACCGAACCGGAGGAGGCCAAGCGCACGATGTCGCTGTCGCTGGCCGTGGCGCCGCTGGAGTGGTCGTGCGGCGACGGCACGACCTACAAGGTCAACCTCATCGACACCCCTGGCTATGCGGACTTCGCCGGCGACGTCGACGCTGCGCTGTCCGTCGCCGACCTGGCCGTCGTCGTCGTCAGCGCGGTGGACGGCGTCGAGGTCGGCACGGAGGCCTGCTGGTCGAAGTGCGCCGAGCGGGGCATCCCCCGTCTCGTCTTCGTGACCAAGGAGGACAAGCCGCGGGCCGACTTCCAGCGCGTGCTGGCCGACCTCACCGCCCGCTTCGGCTCAGGCTTCATCGCCCTCGAACTGCCGCTCGGTGAGGAGGAGCGGTTCCACGGCGTGGCAGACGTGCTCACCGACCAGGTCTTCGAGTACGAGCCCGACGGCCGCCACCGTGCCGAGCAGCTGCCCGACGATCTCGTCGACGAAGAGCAGCGGCGCCACGACGAGCTGATCGAGGAGATCGTCGCCGGCGACGACGAGCAACTCGAGCGCTACCTGTCCGGCGAGCTGCCGACGACGGCCGAGCTCGAGCGCACATTGGCCCACGAGATGCTGGAGGGCAGCGAGTTCCCGGTGCTCGTCGGGTCGGCCGCCACCGGCGTCGGTGTCGACCGGCTGCTCGACTTCGTCTGCGAGCTCGGATCGTCCCCTGCCGATCGGCCGACCGTGGTGCGCGTCGGCAGTGCCGAAGACGGCATGGAGGTCGAGGTTGCCGCCGACGCATCGGCCAAGCCGCTCGTCTATGTCTTCAAGACCGTCGCTGACCAGTTCGTCGGTCAGGTCTCGCTGTTCAAGGTGCTCTCCGGCACGATCGCCGTCGACGACCGACTGGTCAACGTGGCGACCGGCACGGACGAGCGGCTGCACGGGTTGTTCCACCTGCGCGGCAAGGAGCACCTGGCCACCAACCGGGTCGTCGCCGGCGACCTCGCCGCGGTCGCCAAGCTGAGCGACACCGCGACGGGCGCCACGCTGGCCCCGAAGGACTCGCCGGTGCGGGTGCCCGCACCGACGCCGCCGCCCGCCGTGTACGGGCTGGCGCTGCGCCCCGTCACGCAGTCCGACGACGACAAGCTGTCCGGGGCGCTCAACCGCCTGCTGTCGGAGGATCCGGCCCTCGTCGTCGATCGCAACGAGGAGACCAGTCAGACCGTGCTGCGAGGTACGGGGGACACGCACCTGGCGGTCGCCCTCGAACGGTTGGCCCGCAAGTTCGGGGTCAACGTCGAGACCGAGCCGGTGCGAGTGCCGTACCGCGAGACGGTGACCGGCTCCGCCGTGGCGGAAGGCAAGATCAAGAAGCAGTCTGGTGGCCATGGCCAGTACGCCGTGGCCAACCTGCGCGTCGCTCCCACCGGTCGCGGCGAAGGCACCGAGTTCGTCAACGCGATCGTCGGCGGCACCATCCCCAAGCAGTACCTGCCGGCCGTGCAGCGAGGCGTGGAGGAGACGATGGCCTTGGGCGGGGTGCACGGATTCCCGGTGGTGGACGTGCGCGTCGAGTGCTACGACGGCAAGTTCCACTCCGTCGATTCGTCGGATATGGCGTTCCGCGCCGCCGCCGCCCACGGGTTGAAGGAGGCGCTGGCGAAGGCCGGCGCGGCAGTCCTCGAGCCGATCTCCGTGCTCACCGTCACGGTGCCGGAGGGCTATCAGGGCGACGTGCTCGGCGACCTCAACTCTCGGCGCGGGCGGGTCAGCGGTACGTCGGTTCTGGGCACCGGTCACCACGAGATCCGCGCCCTCGTCCCGGCTGCCGAGATCCAACGCTACGCGGTCGACCTGCGCTCGATGACCGGCGGTCGTGGCACGTTCCACGCCGCACACGACCACTACGACGTATTGCCCTCCCACCTCATCGACAAGGTCAAGCAAGCCTCCAACGGCAACGCCCACTGACCCGGTACGCAGATCACAACGCTGTGAGCGACGGAGGTTGTCGATCATCGGAACCTCCCCGCCCGAAAGCAGCAACGGCACGCTCCGCGCCCATTCCCGAGGGCAGTGGCGGCAAGGTTGCCTCGTTGAACGAGGACGCGGGGTCTACGGTCGGCGCCGATGCTGCAGTGTGATCGCGTTCAGTCGCGAACGACCGGCGAATGCCACATGAGAGACCGGCAGGTGGACAGGTGACCAACGAACGGACGAGGTCGAACGTCCGACTGCTGACGGCGTTCGTCATCGGTCTCGTCACCCTGACGCTAGAGATCGCCTACACGAGGGTCATCTCGTTCAAGCTCTTCTACTACTACACGTACTTCGTCATCGGTCTCGCGCTGCTCGGACTGGGCGCGTCCAGCGCGGTCGTGGCGCTGTCGACCCGGCTGCGAGCGATGGACACGGTGCGCTTGATCCGCATCGCCGGACCCGTCGCCGCAGTCGTCGGTCTGCTCGGCTACGTGGTCGCCGCCCGGCTGTCGACGGACGTCAACCTCATCTGGGCAGGCAGTCTCGGCCAGGCCGCCGCACAGCTCGTGCGGCTGCTCGTCCTGTCCGTCGCGCTGACGGCCGTGTTCTTCACGGTCGGCCTGATCATCGCGTCGCTGTTCGTCGTCGAGGTCGGCAACGTCCGCCGCCTCTACTTCTGGGATCTCGTCGGGGCCGCCCTCGGCTGCCTGGTCGCCGTGCCGTTGCAGGCGACGATCGGCCCACCGGCGATGATCCTGGGAGCTCTGGTCGTGCTCGCCCTGCTCGGCCCGCTGGGCGTCGCCGTGACCGCCCCGTCAAAGGATCTCCGCCGGTTCGCCTTCGCCGGGCTGGCCGTCGTCGTGATCGCCGTCGGAGCGTTCGCCGCTGGTCAGCTGAAGATCAAGGCCGACACGACCAAGACCATCAAGGACGGCGACGCGATCGCGGGCGGCGATTGGGGCGCGGTGTTTCGCGTCGACGCCGTCGATCTCGGCAACCTCGGCGGCATGGGCGATCAGCACATCCTGCACCACGACGGGCTGTGGGGTTCTGCGATCTGGCGGTACGACGGCACGCCGGCGACGACCGAGCGGTTCCTCGTCGACAGTCGTCAGATCCCGTTCGCCGCCGCGCCGAACGACGAGCCGAGCCTGCTGATCATCGGTGCGGCTGGCGGCAACGAGATCCAGGCGGCCCTGACGTACGGCGTCGGGCGCGTCGATGCCGTCGAGCTCAACCCCGTCACCGTCGACCTGCTGGAAGGACAGTTCGCCGACTACGCCGGCAACATCACCGAGGACCCGCGCGTCAACTACGTGCAGGGCGACGGGCGCACGTTCCTCGCCCGCAGCGACGAGCAGTACGACCTGATCTGGTTCGTCGCGCCGGACAGCTACGCCGCCGCCAATGCCGCCACCTCCGGCGCCTTCGTGCTATCCGAGAGCTACCTCTACACCGCCGAGATGATCGATGAGGCGTTCGGCCACCTCTCCCCCGATGGCGTGATGGTCGCCCAGTTCGGTGACTTCGACTTCGACACCCGCCCGACGCGCACGGCCCGATATCTCGTGACGGCACGCCAGGCACTTGCCGACGAGGTCGAGGACTTCGCCGCCCACACCACCCTGATCGTCGAGCGCAGCGAGCTGGAGGTCGGCCGGGCGAGCACGATCCTGCTCGCCAAGCAGCCGTTCGATCCGGCCGCCGGCACCCGGATCGCCGACAGCGTGACCAAGGTGCCCGGCGCGCGGCTCCTGCACCAACCCGGCGCGGCGACCGAGCCAGGGCTGATCGGCGACCTCATCGTCGGCAGCGGGGATGATGTGTCCCAGCTCGTCGACGACTACCCGTTCGACATCTCGGCGATCGACGACGGCCGGCCGTTCTTCTGGCACTTCACGCCGTTCACCTCGGTGCTGACGAACTGGGAACGCAGTTTCGAGGACTCCGAGATCGCGATCGGCGAACGCCTGCTCGTCGTCTTGATCGGGGTGGCGATCGTGGTCGCCGCAGTGATGTTGTGGCTGCCCTTTGCGGTGACCAAGCGTCGCCGGCGCGACGCCGCGCCCGTCCATGGTCGCTGGCGTTTCTTCGCCTACTTCGCTTCCCTCGGGCTCGGGTTCCTGCTCATCGAGATCTCGATGATTCAACGCTTCGCCCTGCTGCTCGGGTTCCCCACGCTGTCGCTGTCGGTCTCGCTCTTCACGCTGCTCATCGCCACCGCCTGCGGTGCGAGGGCGTCGGGGATCGTGACGCGCCTGCGGGGAGGGCTGCTCGCCGTGACCGGTGTGCTCGTCGTGATCACGGTGGCCTACCTGCTCGTCGCAACGCCGATCACCGACGCCGCCCTGTCGTGGCCGCAGTGGGCGCGCATCGCGCTCGTGATCGCGCTGCTGCTCCCCGTCGGTCTGCTGCTCGGCGTGTACCTGCCGACGGGCATGGGCGCGATCGTCGCAGCGACGGCCGACCCGCAGCAGGATCGGGGGCGCCTGGTCGCCTGGTCGTGGGCCGTCAACGGGTTCTTCTCCGTGGTTGGAGCGTCGCTGACGACGGTCATCTCGATGTCGTTCGGTTTCAACCGGGCCGTGCTCGCCGGACTCGTGCTGTACCTCGTCGCCACGGCGGTGTTGACGACGATGCCGGCGCGCCGCCCGGCCCCCGAGCTGGTCGTCGCAGTCACCTCCGGCGAACCCGCGCTGGTCCCGTAGATCGCTTCTGCCCGGAGCAGCTCGAGGCATCGGGTCGATTCCTCCGGACAGGACGATCTACCGGCCATCGGTAGCGTGATCCGCCCCATGGCGCACGAGTTCATCTACACCTGCCACCGGCTGGCCCGCTTCTACCCGCCCGATCGCACCGTCCTCGAGAACATCTCGCTGTCGTTCTATCCGGGTGCCAAGATCGGCGTGATCGGCCCGAACGGCGCAGGCAAGTCGAGCCTGCTCAAGATCATGGCCGGGCTCGACGACGGCTTCAGCGGTGAGGCTCGCCTCACCCCCGGCTGCAGCGTCGGGTACCTGTCGCAGGAACCGCAGCTCGATCCGGCCAAGGACGTCAAGGGCAACGTGATGGATGGCGTCGCCGCCGTGCAGTCGATCATCGATCAATACAACGACGTCATGGCCATGTGGGCCGACCCGGACGCCGACTACGAGAAGATCGGCAGCCTGCAGGTGCAGCTGGAGGACAAGATCGCGGCGGCCGACGCGTGGAGCCTGGAGCGCAACGTCGACATCGCGATGGACGCCCTGCGCTGCCCGCCGGACGACGCCGACGTGGCCACCCTGTCGGGCGGTGAGCGGCGGCGCGTCGCGCTGTGCCGCCTCTTGCTCAGCCGGCCGGATCTGCTGCTGCTCGACGAGCCGACCAACCACCTCGACGCCGAGAGCGTGGACTGGCTCGAGCAGTTCCTGCAGGGCTACCCCGGGACGGTCGTCGCGATCACCCACGACCGCTACTTCCTGGACAACGTCGCCCGTTGGATCCTCGAGCTGGATCGCGGTCGGGGCATCCCGTTCGAGGGCAACTACTCCTCGTGGCTCGAACAGAAGCAGGAGCGTCTGGGCCGTGAACAGCGCTCCGACGAGGCCCGCAAGCGGGCTCTCGCCCGCGAGCTGGAATGGGTGCGCATGGCGCCAAAGGCACGCCAGGCCAAGGGCAAAGCGCGCCTTGCGGCGTACGACAAGCTGCAGGCCGAGGCAGAGGCCGTGCGCGGTGACGACGACCGCCTGGAGATCGCGATCCCGGCCGGTCCACGACTTGGCGACACCGTCATCGAGGTCGCCGGCCTGCGCAAGGGCTTCGCCGACCGCCTGCTCATCGAGGACCTCTCGTTCACGCTTCCGAAGGCGGGCATCGTCGGGATCATCGGGCCGAACGGCGCCGGCAAGACGACGTTGTTCAAGATGCTCACCGGCGCGGAGGGGGCCGACGCCGGCAACATCACGATCGGCGACACGGTGCAGCTGAGCTACGGCGACCAGGATCGGGACAACCTACGAGCCGACGCCACGGTCTACGAAGAGATCACCGGCGGCGTCGACCACCTGCGCATCGGTGGGCGCGAGCTGCACGGACGGGCATACGTGGCGAGCTTCAACTTCAAGGGCGCCGACCAGCAGAAGCGCGTCGGCGACCTCTCCGGCGGGGAACGCAACCGGGTCCACCTCGCCAAGCTGCTCACCTCCGGGGGCAACGTGCTGCTGCTCGACGAACCGACCAACGACCTCGACGTCGACACGTTGCGGGCGCTCGAGACCGGGCTGGAGACGTTTCCGGGCTGCGCCGTCGTGATCAGCCACGACCGATGGTTCCT
>JBPCJW010000005.1:0-47923 GCA_051004915.1 Ilumatobacteraceae bacterium | reverse complement strand
GCCGGCACCCGGGCATCCCGTGTGTTCCATGCTCGTTCGATCTGGCGCATGAGTGCTGGATAGACGACCCAGTGCCGGAACGGTTTGATCAGGGCCATGTAGGCGCGGCCGAACCGACCGCGCGGCTTGACGTAGACGGCCATCTGTCCCGAGTAGCGGCCGCCTTGCTCCTCGACCCATGCGAGGTGCATCACGGCGTGCACCGTTCGGTTCGACAGCTCGGCAGCGAACTCGACGTTGGTGCGATAGAGGGGGATGAACGGCGTCGAGGCGAAGTCCACATCCGTCGCCGTGTTGGCCAGATCGGCGGGCAGACGTTCGGTCAGCGAGGCCTCGTTCGTATCCGGAATCGGGACCTCGCCTGCGGCACCATCCGATCCAGGTTCGCCGGAGATCCCGCCGAGGTCGAACCACTTGCCGAGGCGATCGCGAACAGACCACAGGACCCGCGATAGCGGTGACCCTGAGTTGGCCGGGTCGATGGACATCATCACCCCGAGCAGTCTTCGGAAGTCGTCGGCTGCGCCATGGACGGGAAGGGCCCAGACGTCCTCGAGCGTGAAGTCGGACGTGATGTCGCGAACTCGCCAGGGTCGGGATTCGTGGGCGGCGTTCGACAGTCTCATCCTGCGCCGCGATCGACAAGAGGTTGCGGCGGGGAAGGTTGACCGCTGCCGCGCCGGCACAGGTAAAGGAACGGGGCCTTGAGAGCTCGGTAGATCGGCCGCACCGCCCAGGCGGGGAAGGTGCCGTGGCGCTCTTCTTCCCAGACCCTCGCCCGCGGGTGACGTCTGAACAGCAGGTTGCCGCCGTCTCGTGGCTTGGATGTGCGGACGTCGACGCGGCAGAGGTGCTTGATGCTGACGTAGCCGTACTGGGTCGGGCTGACCAACCTGGCCGGCGCGCCGTGGTCGCCGTCGAGCGGGCGCCCGTCAAGATGCTCTGCGATGAGTACGCCGTCGCCCAGCGCGTCCTCGATCGACAGCACCGACCGGTAGCCGTCGAGGCCGCGAAACACGACGTGCGTGATCGCCGTGCCGGGAGGCAGCGCCGGTGCGATGGTGCAGCGATAGAAGTTCGCGAACGACACGCCCTCCCAACGAAGGTCCGTGGCGGACCAGCCAGCGACGCAGTGGAAGTCGGCGCGGAGCTCTCGGCGCGGAAGGCTCGCCAGCCGGGCGAGCGGAACGTCGAAGGCTTCGGTCACCGCCCCGCAGATCTCGATGACGGGATCGACGGGAACCGCCGGAGCTGGCCGGGCCAGGTGCTCACCGAAGCGCGGGAACCCGGCGATGAGCCGTTGGCCAGGCGGCAGCCTCACCGCCGGCGGTCGATTCCCGAAACGCCGGCCCGTCACGGCCCGGTCTGCCGGATCCTTGCGGGCAGGCGTTGGGTTGGCGGTCATCCCGACTCCTCGTTGCAGACCGATTGTCGGTCACCGACCAATGATCGGTCACCGACTGGCGATCAGTATGAAACGCTAGGGGTGTGGCTGTCAAGACGTTGCGGGCGCGCCAGGCCGAGGAGACCCGCCACCTTCTGATCTCGGTCGCCCGCCAGCTGTTCACGGAACAGGGGTACGCGGCGACCTCGATCGACGCCATCATCCAGCGCGCGGGCGTGGCTCGAGGCGCTCTCTACCACCACTTCAGCGGGAAGGACGCGTTGTTCCGCGCAGTCTACGACGCGGTCCAGGCCGACGCCGTCTCGGGTGTCATGGCGGCCGCCCTCGCCGTGCAGGAACCATGGGCGGCAGTCCGCGCCGGCCTCTCCGCCTTCCTCGACGCGTGTCTCGAACCCACGTTCCGACGGGTTGTCGTCCTCGACAGTGTGTCGGTGCTCCAACAAGACGTCTGGGAAGGCGGCATCGAACACATCGAGCTGCCGATGCTGCGCACCGTGCTCACGCCACTCGTCACCTCCGACGCCCTCCCGGGCGTCGCCGTGGAGCCCCTCGTCCACGTCACCCTCGGCGGGCTGTACGGCGCGGCCCTCTTCATCGCGCGATCACCCCATCCGAAGACTGCCCGCAGCGAGGTCGACGTGGTCCTCGACGCACTCATCGGCGGACTCCGTACTCAGATCGGCGGTGTCGTGTCGCGCGAGGTCAAATCGCGACCTGGGCGCGGAGGTCCTCGGAGATGGGACTTGCCTGCGCAGCATGCGACATGATGGCGACACGAGACTGCCGCCGTCAGCCGCCGAGCGCCTCGTCCTACGCGGTCGACATGGCGGTCGGCTGAGCTGGCGTGATCACGTCGAGCGGAGCAACGAGAGGCTCGACCATGTCACGCACGTCGGTGATCGCGATCGCCAGCAGCTCGCGCAGGAGTGAATCGGGGTCACTGATACAGGCCCGGGCGATGCCGAGCCCGGCCTGACGCACGATGGCCGGTGCGCTCGTGCGGCGGAAGTGCTCGAGACGGACGCGGTGGTCGCCGGAGAACGACCTCGCCCACTCGGCGGCGAGTGGCGCCAGGGCCAGGGCACGGCGGCTCTCGGGGCGCAACGTCGCGACGGGAACGCCCTCGAGGTCGCCGAGCACCTGGTCGGCGACGATCACCCCGACGGCCATCATGTTCTGGTCGGCGGCCGCGATCACGGGCAGCGCCGTCGTCGCGCAGCGCCAGGCGATGCGCGCATCGGCGCGTGGGTCGTCGGTGGTCAAGCCGATGACCTCCGGGATCAGGTCGACCAGCGCTGAACGGCCGGCGTCGGTGGTGCCGTCGTTGATCAGGCGGGCCAGCGCGGCCAGCAGCGGGTGGGTGCACCTGGGGTGATCGCTCCACCTCTCGCCGGCCAGGAAGGAGGCCATCTCCATGAAGCAGGCACCCTTGCGCGGGTTGCGATGGCGGCCGCGGTCGAGCCGGGGAACGAGGTCGGGTGATGGATGTGGCGACTGGCGCATGCGGGCGCACTCCTCCCCGGGATCTTCGGGCTGGACGCCAGCTTGCCCGATCCAGCCGCCGACCGCACGCCGTCGTGTCGACGAGGTGAGCGGTGAGCGCGTCTGGCGCGCCGAACGCTCACCCCGACACACAAGGCACTGACGTCAGCGTTGCAGGAGCATCCGTGATGTCACGCGGGGACGTCAACGGACATGATGGCGGGTGTGATCGGTCCGCAACAGGCGACGGAGATCGCCGAGCGCTTGCGCGAGGCCGAGCGAACCAAGAACCCGATCAAGCAGCTGTCGCAACTGCAGCCCGAGTTGACGGTCGAGGACGCCTACGCGATCCAGCGCGCCGGCGTCGCCGTCGCAGAGGCGGAGGGCCGGGTGGTGCGCGGCCGCAAGATCGGCCTGACGTCGCGCGTCATGCAGCAGTCCGTCGGCATCACGGAGCCCGACTACGGCGTGCTGTACGACGACATGTTCTTCGCCGACAGCTCGGTGATCCCGCTCGATCGGTTCATCGCGCCTCGCGTCGAGGTGGAGCTGGCGTTCGTGCTCGGCGCATCGTTGACCGGTCCCGACTGCACGATCTACGACGTGCTGCGGGCCACGGAGTACGTCACGCCTGCGATCGAGATCCTCGACGCCCGGTTCCAGATGACCGATCCGGACACAGGGTCGACCCGCACGATCGTCGACACCATCGCCGACAACGCGGCCGATGCCGGGATCGTGACCGGCGGTCGGGTGGTGCGGCCGCACGACGTCGACCTGCGGTGGGTGTCGGCGCTGCTCTACCGCAACGGCGTGATCGAGGAGTCGGGCGTCGCCGCCGCCGTGCTCAACCACCCGGCCAACGGCGTGGCGTGGCTGGCCAACCGCCTGTCCGACCACGGCAGCGGTCTGGAGGCGGGGCAGGTGATCCTGGCCGGCTCG
Organism: Ilumatobacteraceae bacterium; assembly: GCA_051004915.1. Lineage (GTDB taxonomy): Bacteria > Actinomycetota > Acidimicrobiia > Acidimicrobiales > Ilumatobacteraceae > JALZMG01. The sequence goes on along the minus strand of JBPCJW010000005.1, from coordinate 44,094 downwards.
TTCGCGCGGCCGGTGTGGGTACGGCCGGCTGACAGCTTCCACGCCGACTTCGGGCCGCTCGGATCGATCGCCTTCCAGTTCTCAACGTGACGGAACCGAGTCGTATATACGATTTGACGTCGTGTATATACTGCCGCCGATGACGAAGCGCCTCATCGACATCGACGACAGCACCCTCCGGGACGCGCAAGCCAAACTTGGCAACGGGACGATCAAAGACACCGTCAACGAGGCACTGCGCATCGCCGCCGATCAACGGCGCCACGCCATCTCCAACGCCCTCGACGTTCTGGCCAGTGCCGAGCTCACCGACCGCGACTTGACCTGGCGGTGACCCATCTCCTCGACACCAGCGTCATCACGCGACTGACCAGCGAGGTGGTGCGCAGCCAGGTCGGGAAGCTTGTCCTCGACCACCACCGCGTCGGACGGGCCTCGATCAGCGACCTCGAGGTCGCCTTCTCGGCGCGCAACGCGGCCGAGTTCGACACCATCATCGGCGCGCTCGAGGCGTTCGAGCTCGTCGAGATCGAACCCCGGCACTTCAGGCGGGCGTTGCAGATGCAACGCCTGCTTGTCGATCGTGGCCTGCGCGGCCGCAAAGTGCCCGATCTACTGATCGCCGCGGCCGCCGAAGGCCACACGATGACGGTGATCCACTACGACCGCGACTTCGATCACATCTCGACGATCACCGGTCAACCAACAACCTGGGTGGTGCCGTCCGGAACGATCGACTGACATGGGCAGCGGGCAAGAAGCTGCGAGCACAACTCGTGTCGAGCGGGGCGGTGAGCACCTGGCGGAGATCGTCCAGCTCACAAATGTCCGGCAGGATGTCCAGACCAACGTTGACGAGCCAGTGACGCTCGACGACGCGGGCAGAACCTGCCGTGATCGACAGCGCCGTCAACATCTGCACCGTCGTCGACTTGCCTGCCCCGTTCGGGCCGAGGAAGCCGAACACCTCACCGGCGGTCACCTCGAGATCGACGCCCCGCACCGCCTCGACGGCGCCGCCCCGTCCGCGGTGTCGCTTGACGAGCTGCTCTGCTTCCACTGCCGCCGCCACGAGCCGCACCGTCTCGCCGGCCCGTCGCCGACGGTCTGGGTGGATCCGGACACGGTCTCCCCGCCAGCATCTGCAACATCGACACGCCCAGGCGGGGCTGACGAGGCGCGCTGCGATCAACTGCGCCGCGTCCACACCGTGGCGCGGTCGTCGCTCACCCGCTGCGTCGGCACGTCGACGACGTCACGGATGGGCAGGGTCTGCTGGAGGCCCTCGGCTGCTGAGGCAGCTGTCCCGGTGCTGTTGCAATGAGCGTTCAGCCCTCGCCGGACGGATCGCCGACTGCGCCGCGCTCGCCGTAATCGCCGAACGGTCGATCCCGCTCCCGCACCGCATCACGCCAGCCGATCTCTCCGGCTCGGGCGACGAAGTCGAGCCCTTCCTGGGTGTGGCGGGCGACACCGTCGAAGATGAAACCGAGCAGGCGGCTGGTCTCGGGATGGTACTGGTGGCGAGCGACGTCGTTGAGCATCCACTTCATCATCTGCAACTGGTTCAGCGGCAACATGGCCATGCGTTGCGCAAGCTCGCGGGCGCGGGCGTGGAGCCGGTCGTCAGGGACGCACTCGAGGATCATTCCAGCAGCCAGCGCGTCGGCGGCGGTCAGTTCGTCACCCGTGAAGAGGTACCGCTTGGCGCGCTCCAGGCCGAGGCGGGCAACCCACACCCACGGCGCCTCCGGCACGCCCCACACCCGGGCCGGCGGGTAGCCGAAGCGGGCCGACTCGCCGGCCACGATGAGGTCGGCGTTGAGGATCATGTCGGTCCCGCCGGCGATGCACCACCCCTGCACGGCGGCGATCGTCGGTTTCGAGATCGAGTGGAGCTTGGCGAACGTGTTGCCGAACCGCCCGATCATCTGCACGTCGGCGACCGTGTCCCATATCGGGCGGTCGAAGACGTCGGCGCCGGCCGGCGACACGGTCGACCAGTCGAGTCCGAAACCGGCGCAGAAGGCACGGCCCTCCGCTCGCACCAACACGACCTTCACGGTCTGGTCGCGATCCGCCGTGTCGAGGGCGACGTCGAGCTCGTCGCGAAAGGCCACGGTGATCGTGTTGTACTCGTCCGGCCGGCACAGCACGAGGTGGCGCACCGCCCCCTCGTCCTCGACGCGGATCGCCTCACCCACGGCGGCGGGCGAGACGGTCGAGGTCGTCGACGAGTTGTGCGGTCGTCGACAGGAACGGCGAGTGGTCGGTGTCGTAGGCGATCACCTCGCCGGCGCGTGAGGACATCCAGCGCTGCATGTCGGGATGGATGGCTTGATCCTGATCGCAGAGCAGGTACGTCGAGGGGATCGTCCGCCACGGTTCGGCACCCGGTGGTGTGGCGAGGCACTCGGCGCTCGTCGGACGCAGCCGACCGGCCGCTGCTGCCGCGTCCGCGGCGTCGCAGGTGTTGTAGAAGCCGACGATCGCGGCGTCAGGGGAGACGACGATCCGCCCGTCGGTGATCTCGACCTGACCGGCGAGCGGCGTGGCCGGGAAGTCGGCGGTCCGCTCCAGGAACACGTCGTCGGAGTCGAGCATCACTGCCGCGACGTAGACGAGCTGCTCGACGTCGGAGCGCCCGGCCGCTGCCTTCGAGATGACCAGCCCGCCGTAGGAGTGGCCGACCAGGATCGCTTGCTCGGCGATCTCGTCGAGCGCTTCCTCGACGGTCGCAGCGTCGGCGGCCAGGCTCGTCAGCGGGAGATCGACGGCGACGACATGGTGGCCACGCTCGGTCAACCCCTCGACGGTGCGCTCCCAGCACCACGCCCCGTGGCAGATGCCGTGCACCAGCACGAACGAACTCATCTCGCCCCCTTCGCGACCCCGGGAGGCGAGATCTTCGCACGACCCGACGTCTGGCGTCGCCCGTGGTCCCCGCATCCGCGTACCGCCTCACGAAAACAGTGACCAAGCGTCTGCACGGAGTGGTTCATATGGGTCCGGCGCTCGTTGCTCGAAGAGCTCCTGAAGTGAGAAGTGCCCGGTCGGCACGAGGCGACTCGGCCGATCTGAGCGCGGACGTTCTCCCATCGCCTGCAGAGAGGTTCTCGGAACTGGGAAAATGGGGGTGTTGACTAGCGGACCAACGCTGGGAAAGGTCCTCGTCATGGCGCCGAGACTCCGGGCGGACCTGGGCAGGTCCGGCGAGCGCGCGGCGCGGATTGGTTCACCCGGTTCGAGCGCTGGTTGGTCGGAGAGCTTCGGAGGTGGGCGTCGCCAACGTCGGCCCGACGCGACCCGGCGAAACTGGGCGCGAAACGTTGCAAATCGGGATCTGGGCGCGAACCGTCGCAGATCTGCGACGACCCGCGCCCCGAAGGCCCGATGAGACGATTCGCGCCCAGATGAAGGCGGCGCGCCGACATGCAGTGGGTCAACCGTTAGCCGAAGAGCTCTCTGCTCAGGGGGTCGGTCGGTCGAGCCGATCGAGATGGTCGACGACCGCCGTCTGGCCTTTGTGCTCGGCCCAGCCCCGCGTTGTTGAGTTGTGCTCGCTGTCGACGATGGTCGGGTCGGCGCCGAGCTCGACGAGCAACGAGACGACGGGGAGGTTGCCGCGCAACGCGGCTTCGTGCAGCGCAGTCGTGCGGTGGCGGGCGTTGACATCGAAGCCGAGATCGACCAGCAACCGGATGGCGTCCGGGCGTCCCAGCTCGGCGGCCCGGGCGACGAGGTCGCCGCGCTGCTCGCGCGCCCGCGCGAGGAGGTCAGCATCGGCCGCCAATGCGGCGTCCACCGCGGCGCGGTCACCCGCCAGGCAGGTGCCGATGAACCGAGACATGGGCCCGACGCCGGTCGTGTCGGCACCGGCGGCAGCCAGGAGATCGGCGACCTCGAGGTTGCCGTGGAGGACAGCGCCGTCGTAGGGACGCCGGCCTTCGTACAGCGGATGGGTGCCGGGTCGGTTCGGGTCGACGTCGCGGGCGAGGAGCAGGCGGGTCCGCTGCGCAAGCCCGGCCTCGGCGGCGTGCTGCAGCGCCTCGGCAGCGATCTCGGCGGGCGACTGGTGGGCGCCTCCGAGCATCCGGCGCCACGGTCCGCCATCGCCTCGGCCGAGGCCGAAGTCCAACAGGAGCTCGAGGAAGGCGGTGTCGTCGCGAGCGATGTCGCCGGCACCGCGGTTGTAGATCGTCTGGCTGTCGTTGGGCTCGGCGCCGGCTTCCAGCAGCACGCGGGCGAGGGCGAGTTCCTTCGCGTGCGGTGGCGCTCCCTGCTCGCCGCGCCCGAACACGCCGGTGAGCGCGGTGAACGGAGACGGCAGCCCCTCCCACAGGTAGCCCGCGTTGGCGTCGGCCCCGTGCGCGAGCAGGAGGCGGGCCACGTCGACGGGATCGCTGCGATCGCCGAGGTCGAGGCGGGAGTAGGTCAGGTACAGCAGCGGCGGCCATTCGAACGGCCCGCCCTCTCCCGTCGCCGCGTCCGGGGCGCGAGCGAGGATCGCGGTGGCCGCCCCGACATCGCCGGTCGCTGCAGCGATGTGGATCGAGCTCCCGGCCAGTGACGGGTGTTCGGCGAGCAGGCGCTCGGCTTGCCGCCATCGGACGGGATCGTCGGCGCCGTAGTTGAGGCAGGCGAGGCGCAGCAGCTCATCGGCCAGGGCCGCTTCGTCGGCGAGCTGGCCGCCGATCGGTTGCTCGTGGGGGGAGCGGCTCAGCCGATCGAGCAGCTCGACGTGCTGACGCAGCCTCGGCCAATTCGTGAACCCGTAGTGCCGACCCAGTGTGAGCTTGGCGCTGGCGAGGGTGAACCGCGTCGCGGCGGGGGAGCCGGCGGTCAGGTCGGCGCAGCGCGGGTGGTGCTCGCGAACCAACGCCAGCGCACCCTCGACACCGGCCCGCACGAGGTCGCGCAGCGTGGTGGCGTTGCCCGTCAACTGCTCGATGTCCGGGTGGTCAGGCAGGCGATCGGTTGGCACAGCGATCAGAGCCAGTGGACCTGATCGCTGAGGTCAGGACGGTCCTCCATCAGCACCGCCCGCAGCGCGTCGAGGAGATCCTCCGGGTACCGGCTGCTGCCTCGATGGAAGCGTCGAGGAGAGGTGCAGATCACACCAGCGTGGTGCTCGCCCGTGCTCGCCCAGTTGCGCACGATCCGATCGAAGTCCTTGGCGTTCTCGGTGACGATGACGCGCTGGCCGATGGTGGCGGCTCGCAGCAGTGCTTCATCGTCGAGCGAGGCCAGGAGTGCGTCGTCGGCTGCGGCCACGACGTCGTAGCCCTCGTCGCGCAGGCGCCCAGCCGCATGGCGCGAGTGATCGGTGTCGAGCAGCAGCCTCACCGCCCGAGCAGATCGCGCCCGCGTCGCCATGCGTGCTCGGCGTCAGCCGCGGCCGATCGGTTCGCCTCGATCTCGGAGACGATCTCATGGCTGAACTCGGCGTAGTACGCGAGGGCCGCCTCCACGTGCGGGCGGGGCCAACCGAAGACCTCGACGGCGCGCCCGATGCGGCGGTCGGCTGCGACGTCACCACCGACGAGGCCCTCGATCACCTCCCAGATGTCGGGTCCACCGACCAGCACGGCCCGTCGACCCGTTCACCGGCCCGGAACGTGATCAGCGGGTGCCGGCGCACGCGCAGCCCCTCGTCGACGAGCTCTTCGATCACGGCCGACGCCGACCGGCGTTGGACCTCGGCCTCGCGCTTGACCCGCCGCACGACATCGGCGCTGCCGAAGCGAACCGACAGCGGGTGCGCCATGACTACATCGTAGTCGTCACTCCGAACGGCGAGCGGGTTGAGTTACACCGAGTCGGTGGGGTGCAGCAGGTCGCAGAAGGCGTCGTCGTCCCTCGCCTCGCGCAGCTCGACCAACGGCCGGCGGTGCAACTGGTCGTTCGACATCGTCATCGTTGACCTCGTCTCCGGCGAGCGTTGGCGGCCGGCGCCTCGTCGACCTGCAGGCCGGACCACAGCAGCTCGGTCAGCTGGTCGGCCAGCTCGTCGGCGGTGACGGTCGGCGCGCGCAGCCACCACAGCGTGACGAAGTGCAACATGCCGACCAGCCCGTACGCCCATGCGGTGGCGACGGACGGGTCGGCATCGTCGGCAACGCGTTGCTCGGCCAGGCGCTGGGCGAGCAGGTCCGCTGTACGGTCGGCGAGCAACAGTGCCTGGCGCAGGCGGTCCTCGCCCGTGCCGCCCGCCGACACGAACAGGTAGATGTCGCGGTCTGCGCCGACGGCCTCGAGGCTCGACCGCACGAACGTGCGCAGCTCGTTGCGTCGGCCTGAGACGGCACCGACGGCGGTCTCGATCACCGTGCGGACGCGCCCGTCGAGTCGTGCACCGAGGGCGTGGACGAGGGCGTCCTTGGCGCCCACCTCGCGGTACAGGGTGGGCTTCGTGACGCCCGCTTCCTCGGCGATGGCGGCCATCGACACGTGCGGCCCGTGCCGGCGGATCAGTCGTTCGGCGGCCGCGAACAGCGCGTCGCGGTCGGCGAGGAGCAGCCCACCACGGGGGCGGCCAGGGCGACGCCGGGCGGGCGCCCGGGCGGCAGACGCGACCAGGGTGGGGCGACGAGGCGAGGCTCGGGGGGTGACGTTGCTGGTGGCGATGGAAGAGAAACGTACCAGGGGTAGATTCCCTCGCGCCCGTGGTAGCGTGTCGCCGCCGAACGGACCGAGGCAGGAGGGGTGTCGTGCTCGACTACGTCATCAAGGGTGGGACCATCGTCGACGGACGCGGTGGGTCGCCGGTCGCCGGCGACATCGCGGTGGCCGACGGGAAGATCGTCCAGGTCGGGGGCACGGTCGATGCGGCGTCGGGCGAGACCATCGACGCCGATGGTGCCATCGTCACGCCGGGCTGGGTCGACGTGCACACCCACTACGACGGCCAGGTCAGCTGGGACGACGTCATCGACCCGTCCGCCGGCAACGGCGCCACCACGATCGTCATGGGCAACTGCGGCGTCGGCTTCGCGCCGGTGCGCGCCGGTGGGGAGCGTTCTCTGATAGAGCTGATGGAGGGCGTCGAGGACATCCCCGGCACGGCCCTTTACGAGGGCATCGAGTGGGGGCGGTGGGAGACCTTCCCGGAGTACCTCGACTACATCGCCGGGCGCCGCTACAGCCTCGACGTCGGTGCGCAGATCGCCCACGGCGCCGTGCGCTACTACGTCATGGGTGAGCGGGGCGCGGCGAACGAGGACGCGACGGCCGACGACATCGCCGAGATGTCCCGCTTGGTGGCCGAGGCGATCAACGCGGGCGCGGTGGGCTTCAGCACGTCGCGCACGATCGGGCACCGGTCGCTGTGGGGCTCGCCGGTGCCGGGCACGTTCGCCCCGGCCGAGGAGCTGCTGGCCATCGCCGAGGCGATGGGCAAGACCGGCAAAGGCGTCTTCGAGATGATCCCGGCCGGCACGGTCGGCAAGCTCGAGGCGCTCGGCGGCGAACGGACCACGCCGCAGGCCGAGCACGAGCTGATGGAGCGCTTCTCGCGCACCAGTGGCCGCCCGGTGACCTTTACGCTCGTCCAGTCGCCCGACTACCCGCCCGACACCTGGCGCCAGCTGCTCGACATGACGGACGCCGCGAACGCCACCGGCGCGCAGCTCCACCCGCAGGTCTCCTCACGCCCCATCGGCTTTGTTACCGGCCTGTCCGGGTACCACGCCTTTCACCGCCGCCCCACATACATGGGCCTGACCGCGCTGCCGCTGGCCGAGCGGGCACGCGAGATGGCGAGGCCGGACATCAAGGCGGCGATCCTCTCCGAGTCCGACGTCCCGGTCGCCGAGCCCGGGTCGATGGCCAACCTCTTCGGGCTGTTCCAGCTCGCCGCCGCCCTCGTCTACCCGCTCGCGGACCCCGTCGACTACGAGCCGACGACCGACCAGTGCCTCGGTGCCCGGGCTGCGGCCACAGGTCGAGACGCCCTCGACGTGATGTACGACTTCTTGCTCGAGGACGGCGGCACGGCGATGGGCGCCCTGATGGGCGCCAGCGACGTCAACGACATCCAAGGGGTGATCCGGCAGATGCTGCTGCACGATGCGACGGTCACGGGGTTGAGCGACGCTGGCGCACACGTCACGTTGATCTGTGACGCATCGATGCCGACGACCCAGCTCTCGTTCTGGGCGCGCGACCGCCGGCGCGGCGAGCGCATCCCGCTCGAGTTCCTCGTTGCCAAGCAGACCGCCGGCAATGCCCGTCTCTACGGATTCGACGATCGCGGCCTGCTGGCACCGGGGATGCGTGCCGACATCAACGTCATCGACCTCGACCACCTCACGGTCTCGCCGCCGAAGGCGCACCACGACCTTCCCGCCGGCGGCACGCGCTTGATCCAGCCAGTCAGCGGTTACGTCGCCACGATGGTCAAGGGCGAGGTGACCCGCCGTCACGACGCCGACACCGGCGCCCGCCCCGGTCGATTGGTCCGCAGCACCTGAGCCCGCCTTTGATCTGGCGCCGGTTGGGTACGTTCGGGCGATGACCGGCATCGCTCGCTTCAGCCTCGTCGCCCTCGACTGCCCGCGCCCGCTGGAGCTGGCCCGGTTCTACGCCGCGGTCACTGGCTGGGACGTGCGCGACGGGGCGCAGGACGACGACGACTGGGTGCAGCTCGTCAGCCCGCACGGCGCAACCATCGCCTTCCAGCTCGCTCCGGGCAACCAGCGGCCGGACTGGCCAAGCGATGACCACCCGCAGCAACTGCACATCGACTTCGACGTCGACGACCTCGACACCGGGGAAGCGGCGGTCGTCGCGCTCGGCGCCACGAAGGCCGAGGTGCAGCCGGGCGGCGACGACTTCCGGGTCTACCTCGACCCTGCCGGGCACCCGTTCTGCCTCGTCCTCCAAGCCTGAGACAGGCGACAGTGCGTCGAGGCGTGGCTGGTCCGGGCGCGAATCGTCGCAGATCTGCGACGATCTGCGCCCAGAAACGCAGATGAGACGATCCGCGCCCAGACTGTCCGGCTAGGCGATCGGGAACGTGACGCCCGTGAGCAGTTCGGAGTCGGTCCACAGCGCTGCGGCGACGGCCACGTCGCTGGCCGCCCCGCTCCGGCCGACGAGTTGCGGGTGGCCGCGCATCTCCTGGAAGCCGTCCGGGCCGACGTAGCTGCTGCCGGGCAGGTCCTGTGTCGCGGCGAACAACGTCGGCAGCGCACCCTGATCGTCGCGTTGGGCGAACACCCGGTTGGAGACGGTCATCACTGCGTTCACGACAGGGTTGCCGCTGTGGGACTGCAGGTTCGTCGCGGTCCATCCGGGGTGCGCTGCCAGTGCCCGCACCGCAGAGCCGGCGGCGGTGAGGCGTCTCTCCAACTCGAGCGTGAACAGCAGGTTGGCGAGCTTGGACTGCCCGTACGCGCCCCAGCGCTGATATCTGCGGCGCTCCCAGTTCAGGTCGTCGAGCGCGATCCGACCGGCTCGGTGAGCGCTCGACGCCACCGTCACGACCCGGTCGACGATGTGGGGGAGGAGCAGGTTGGTGAGGGCGAAGTGCCCGAGGTGGTTGGTGCCGAACTGCATCTCGAAGCCGTCGACCGTGCGGGCTTCCGGGATCGCCATCACGCCGGCGTTGTTGATCAGGATGTCGAGGTCGCCCGTCCAGCCCTTGGCGAACGAGCGCACCGAGCCCAGGTCGGCGAGGTCGAGCTGGCGCACCTCGGTCGAGCCGTTGATCGACCCAGCCGCCTCGTTGCCGCGCTGCTCGTCCCGAACGGCCAGCACGACGTGGGCGCCGGCGAGGGCGAGCGCACGGGCGGCGGTCAGGCCGATGCCGCTGTTGGCGCCGCTCACCACCACCGTCCGACCGTCCAACGTGGGCAGGTCCGCCGTCGTCCACCCGGTCGTCACCCCGACGAGCGTACGCCGGCGGCCGCGGCCGCCGGCGCCATAAGCGTTGTGCGTCGCATGGCCACTCATCGCTCATCGCGCGGCGGCGTGTTCGGGCGCGATGAGCGTTGTGCGTCGTATGGCCACTCATCGCTCATCGCGGCGCTGGGGTTGCGTCGGGTGAGGTTGACTCGATAGAAACACGACAATGCCGATCAGACTAGTCGGGTTTAGCGGTCTCGCCGTGCTGGCGTTGGCGGCCGCAGCCTGCGGGGGCGGTGGCAGCAGCGACGCCGGTGGCGGGGATGGCGCAGAGGTGCAGCTGCGGCTTGGCTACTTCCCCAACGTCACCCACGCCCCGGCGATCATCGGCGTGCAGGCCGGATTGTTCGCCGCCGTTCTCGGTCCTGCGGTGGATCTTCAGCCGTCGACGTTCAACTCCGGCACCGAGGTCGTCGAAGCTCTGTTCTCCGAGGCGCTCGACGCCTCGTTCATCGGGTCGAACCCGGCGATCATCGGCTACGCCCGTTCCAACGGTGAGGCCCTGCGCATCGTCTCCGGGACCACGTCGGGCGGCGCCGCCCTCGTCGTCGCCGAGGGAATCGACACGCCCGCCGACCTGGCGGGCGCGACGCTGGCGACGCCATCGCTGGGCAACACCCAGGACGTCGCCCTTCGGGCGTGGCTGCAAGAGCAGGGCTTCGAGACCGACACCAGCGGCGGCGGTGACGTGCGCATCACCCCGCAGGACAACGGCGACACGCTGGCCGCCTTCCAGCAGGGCGCGATCGATGGCGCCTGGGTCCCCGAACCGTGGGCCACGCGGCTGGTCGAGGAGGGCGGCGGCACTGTGCTGGTCGACGAGGCCGAGCTGTGGCCGGACGGCAAGTTCGTGACCACCCACCTCGTCGTCGCGACCGAGTTCCTGGACGAGCACCCCGCCGTGGTGCGAGACCTCCTCTCCGGCTTGAGCCAGGCGGTCGACCAGGCCAACGGTGATCCGTTGGCCGCCCAGCAGGTCGTCAACGACGGCATCGAAGCCGTCACGACGAGTCGCCTGTCCGACGCGACGATCGCCGGCGCGTGGGAGCGCCTCGAGTTCACCCTCGACCCCATCGCCACGTCGCTGCAGGGTTCCGCCGACGACGCCGTCGCGGTGGGCCTGCTGGAACCCGTTGATCTCGCGCAGCCCGGCATCTACGACCTCGACCTGCTGAACGAGGTGCTCGCGACGCGCCGCGACGGCAAGGTGAGCCCGCTGTGACGACGATCCGGCTGAGCCGCGTCGGCAAGTCGTTCGGCTCGCGCCGCCACTCGTCGGTGACCGCCCTGCACGACGTCGACCTCGAGGTGAGCGCAGGCGAGTTCGTCTGCCTGATCGGCGCGTCCGGTTGCGGCAAGTCGACCATCCTCAACCTCGTCGCTGGACTCGACGCACCGACGTCCGGCACCGCCGACGTGCTCGGCCGGACGGCGATGATGTTCCAGGAGTCCGCCCTGTTCCCCTGGTTGACGGTGGCCGCCAACGTCGAGCTGCCGATGCGTCTAGCCGGCGTGGCCAAGCCGGACCGCCGGGCCCGCGTCGAGCAGCTCCTCGCCGCGGTCCATCTGGACGGCTTCGCCGACACGCGGCCGCACCAGCTCTCGGGCGGGATGCGACAGCGCGCTGCGCTGGCCCGGGCGTTCGCCCAGGACGCCGACATCCTGTTGATGGACGAGCCGTTCGGCGCCCTCGACGCGATGACCCGCGACGCCCTGCACGACGAGCTCGACGACCTCGTACGGGATCGCCGGATGACCGTGCTGTTCGTGACGCACAACGTGCGCGAGGCGGCCCGCCTCGGCGACCGCATCGTGGTGCTCTCCCCCCGGCCCGGCCGCTTGACGGCGACGTTCGAGGTCGACCTGCCGCGGCCCCGGCGGATCGAGGACGCCGACGTCGGCGCCCTCGCCGCCGCCGTCACCGAGCAACTGCGCGAGGAGGCCCTGATCCATGCTCGTCGTTGATCCGCCAGCGAGCTCACCCCGCTCCGACCTCGCCGCCGACCTCACCCGCCACGACCTCACCCGGGACGACCTCACCCGGGACGACGTCATCCTCGACGACCGACAGGCGGTCATCGTGGCCGAGCAGCGCGACCGCGGTGATCTGCTCCGGCGAGTCTGGTCGGCGACGTGGCCCAAGCTCGCCGCGATCGTGCTGGCACTCGGCATCTGGCAGGCCGTGGTGTGGAGCGGGTGGAAGCCGGAGTACGTGCTGCCCGGTCCGCCCGCCGTGTTCGCCCGGCTCGGCGAGCTGATCGGTGACGGCAGGGTGCTCGACGCCGTCCGCACGACGATGGGCCGGGCGCTAGCCGGCTTCGCACTGGCCCTGCTCGTCGGCGTGCTCGTCGGCGGCGTCGTGGCGTCATCGCGGATCGCCCGCTCGGCGATCGGCTCGCTGATCACCGGGCTGCAGACGATGCCGTCGATCGCCTGGTTCCCGTTGGCCATCCTCCTCTTCCAGCTGTCGGAGGGAGCGATCCTCTTCGTCGTCGTGCTCGGCGCTGCGCCCTCGGTGGCCAACGGGCTGATCAGCGGTGTCGACCACGTGCCGCCGATCCTGTTGCGCGCCGGAACGATGATGGGCGCCCGCCGATGGAGCCGGTTCCGCCACGTCGTGCTCCCGGCGTCGATGCCCGCGTTCGTCGGCGGTCTGAAGCAGGGCTGGGCGTTCGCCTGGCGCAGCCTGATGGCCGGCGAGCTGCTCGTGACGATCGGCGTGTTCTCGGTCGGCTACCTGCTCCAGCAGTACCGGACGGTCACCGATACCGAGGGCCTGATCGCGATCATGTTCGTGATCCTCGTCATCGGGATCCTCGTCGATGTCCTCGTGTTCGGGACGCTCGACAAGGCCGTCCGTCGCCGCTACGGCCTGGTGGAGGGCCGTTGAGTCCGCTGATCGAACCCCGCCCGGAGGAAGCCATGCCCACCCTTCCCGCAGTTGCGACGCGCGAGACGCTGGAGACGATGCACACCGTCGACGTGCTGGCTTGGGCCGTCGACGAGTTCGGGTCCGGGCTCGTCGTCACGTGCAGCTTCGCCGACGCCGTGCTGCCGCACCTCGTCAGCCGTGCCGCGCCCGATGCGGCCGTCGTGCTCCTCGACACCCAGTACCTGTTCGCCGAGACGTGGTGGTTCGCCCGGTCGCTGGCTCGCGACCTGCATCTGAACCTGCACGTGATCGAGCCGTTGGTCGACCCCGACGACCAATGGCGCACCGACACCGAGGCGTGCTGCCACGTACGCAAGGTCGAACCGCTGGAACGCGCGCTGTCCGGCCGCACGGCATGGGTCACGGGCCTGCGGCGAGTCGAGGCGCCGACCCGCTCCAACGCGCCGATCGCCATCCACGACCTGCTGCGCGACATCGTCAAGATCAACCCGCTGGTGGCATGGACGGACGAGGACATGGCCGAGTACATCGAGCGGGAGGGCCTGCCGAAGCACCCGCTGACCGCAAAGGGCTACCTGTCGATCGGCTGCTGGCCGTGCACGCAGCCGGTGGCCGCCGGCGCCGACCCGAGGTCCGGCCGCTGGGCCGGATCGGCCAAGACCGAGTGTGGGTTGCACCGATGAGCGAGCGAGGGAATCAGCGGTGCGGTGCTCCTGAGTCGCCGGCTTTGCGGCGACTTGCTCATGGCCGAGTACTTGTTGCGCTCCTTCCCGGCGTCACCGCCCACGGTGAGGTTCTTACATGAGCTTCGTCTCGGTGCTCACGGACGAGCCCGTCGACGCCACACACAAAGCTGACGCGACGAGCTCCCAGCTCGACGACCTCGTCGACGAGGCAGTGACGATCGTGCGCGAGGTGACCGCCGAGTGCGAGCGTCCCGTCCTGCTGTTCTCCGGCGGCAAGGACTCCGCCGTGTTGTTGCGCGTCGCCGTCACCGCGTTCGCCCCGGCCCGCGTGCCGTTTCCGGTGCTCCATGTCGACACCGGGCACAACTTCCCGGAGGTCCTCGCCTACCGGGATCGCTTCGCGGCGGCGGCCGGCGCAGAGGTCCTCGTCGCCCGCGTCCAGGACTCGATCGATCGTGGCCGGGTGGTCGAGGAGCCGGGACCGCGCGCCAGCCGCAACCGCCTGCAGTCGGTGACGTTGCTCGACGCCCTCGCCGAGCATGGATTCGACGCCGCGTTCGGTGGCGGTCGCCGCGACGAGGACAAGGCGCGAGCCAAGGAGCGCATCCTCTCGTTCCGCGATCGGCGAGGCGGGTGGGAGCCGCGCCGCCAGCGGCCCGAACCGTGGGACGTGCTGAACGCCAGCATCCACCCCGGCGAGCACCTGCGGGCCTTCCCGCTGTCGAACTGGACCGAGCTCGACATCTGGCGTTTCATCGCCGCCGAGCAGCTCGCCCTGCCGTCGCTGTACTTCGCCCACCGACGAGTTGTCGTCGGCCGCGACGGCATGTTGCTGGCGGTCGGCGGACCGGTGGTACCAGAGTCCGGCGAGGAGGTCAGCGAGGAGACGGTCCGCTACCGGACCGTCGGGGACATGAGCTGCACCGGTGCCGTCCGGTCCACGGCCACGACACTGGACGAGATCGTCGCCGAGGTAGCCGTGGCGCGGATCACCGAACGTGGCGCGACCCGCGCCGACGACGGCTTCAGCGACTCGGCGATGGAAGACCGCAAGCGAGAGGGATACTTCTGATGTTGGTGGCGGCTTCGCCGCGTGCCTCGCTGGCGCTCGGCCTGACAACGGATGCCTCGCTGGCGCTCGGCGTGACAACGCATGCTCGTTGCGGCAGGAACGCTCGGGAGCTCCAATGAGCGAGGGAGTCTTCGACCGAGTGAATCAGCAGCACGGTCTTGTCGCTCATGGCCGAGTACCCGTTGCGCTCCTTCCCGGCGTCACCGCCCACGGTGAGGTTCTTACATGAGCGTTCTGCGCGTCGCAACCGCGGGGTCGGTCGACGACGGCAAGTCGACCCTGATCGGACGCCTGCTCCACGACACGAAAGCGATCTTCGACGATCAACGCCGAGCCGTGGAGCGAGCCAGCCGCCGCTGGGGTGGCGACGGCCTCAACCTCGCCCTGCTCACGGACGGGTTGCGCGCTGAGCGCGAGCAGGGCATCACGATCGACGTCGCCCACCGCTACTTCGCCACGCCGCGGCGCAGCTTCGTCGTCGCCGACTCGCCGGGCCACGCCCAGTACACGCGTAACATGGTCACCGCCGCGTCGAACGCCGACGTCGCCGTCGTGCTGGTCGACGCCCGCCACGGCGTGACCGATCAGACCCGGCGCCACGCCTACATCGCGTCAATGGTCGGCGTCGGCCAGATCGTCCTCGCCGTCAACAAGATGGACCTCGTCGATTGGGATCAACGGCGGTTCGACGAGATCACCGCCGACGTCCGCCGCTACCTCTGCGCGCGCGATCCGGCGCCACCGATCACGGCCATCCCCGTGTCGGCGTTGCTCGGCGACAACATCGTGGAACCGTCCGCCAGCGCCTCGTGGTACACCGGTCCGGTGCTGCTCGACGTGCTCGAGTCGGCCGATTCACGACCGCAGCCGGACACCGGCGCGCGGCTCGACGTCCAGTGGTGCATCCGCCACCCACCCACGGACTTTCGCGGCGTCGCCGGACGACTGTCGGGCGGTCGCCTCGCCGTCGGGGATGCCGTCATCGTCGCGCCATCCGGCACCACGACGACCGTCGCCGCGATCACGCGCAACGGTCGGCACGTGAGCGAGGCCGACCCGCGCCAGGCCGTCACCGTGGTCCTCGCCGAGCAGGTCGACGTGACGCGAGGCGACGTGCTCGTCGCCGCCGATGCGTCGCACCCGCCGACGACCACCACGGAGGCCGTGGCCGACGTGTGCTGGATGACCGAGACCCCGCTCGAAACGGGATCCCGATTGTTGTTCAAGCACGGGACGCGACGCGGAACGGCGACGGTCACGAAGATCTGCCACCGAGTGGACGTCGCCACGTTGCAGCCCATCGCCTCGAAGCGTTTGATGCTCAACGACCTCGCCCGGATCGAGCTGGCGCTGTCCATCCCGATCGTCGCCCTGCCGTATCGCACGGACGCCTCCGCCGGTCGGTTGGTCCTCATCGACCCGGCCGACCACGCCACGGCTGCGGCGGCGATGATCAGCGAGGTGTGAGGGTTGAGTCCGCCTGATCCGGTCGACCCACGCCCATGGCGGTTCCGCCCCTGCTCAACCGGTAGATTGTGCGCTCGTGGGAAGGCTCTGCGAGCGACCGGGGTGTTCGGACGAAGCGTCGATGTCGTTCGGCTTCGATGCCGACCGGTTGCTCGTGTGGATCGGTGTCCGCCAGCCTGACGACGATCCGATGCGCTCCGGTTCGTTGTGCCGTCGGCACGCCGACGCGATGGTCGTTCCGCAGGGCTGGACGCTCGACGATAGGCGTGAGCCGGGGCCGCGCTTGTTCAAGGCGCCGGCGGACACAACACCTTCGCCGGCACGCGCCCGACGCTCCGCGACCCGCCAGACCGGCCCGACCGGCCAGACCGGCCCGACCGGCCCGACCGAGCAGATGGACCTCGAGGGGGCCCCGCGCACCGTTGCCGACGTGGTCGGACCGATGGCCGACCCCGACACCACGGCACCCATCCCATGGCTGCCGACGTTCGACCACGACGACGATCTGGACGGAGTGCTGGCGGCCGAGACGCCGTTGCTGGCACGGGCGTTCCGCGGCGCCGATCGTCCCCGCTAGTGCGTTCCACCGTCACGACGGTCATCGAGGGCGCTGACCCTGCCGCCGTGTTCGCACAGGTCGAGACGCTCGATCGTTACCCGGCATGGATGCGCATGGTCCATCGCGTCGAGGCCGATGGGTCTGAGCAGGGCCAGCCGGCGTGGCATGTCGAGCTGCGCGCCCGGGTCGGACCGTTCGCCAGGTCGAAGCGTCTGCGCATGGTCCGCACGATCTTCGAGCCGCCGCACCACGTGCGGTTCGAGCGAGTGCAGGACGACGAGCGTGACCACGCCGAGTGGATCCTCGAGGCGACCGTCGGAGCGGACCCCGGCGGCACCCAGTTGGTCATGGACCTGGAGTACACGGGTGACCTGTGGGGCGATGCGCTGCTCCGCCCGCTCCTCGACGACGAGGTCCGGCGAGGCAAGCGGGCGCTGCAAGCTCTCCTCACGTAGCGCTCACCGCGCCCATGCACTGAATCGACCGCCGGCCCGCCGATCGAGCTGCAGCCCCAGGCCGAAGCACTCGCTCAGCGCCGCGCTGTCGAGCGTGTCATCGATCGGACCGCTGCGCAGCACCCGGCCGGCGCGCAGCAGCGCGACGTGGGTCATCGATGGTGGGATGTCCTCGACGTGGTGGGTGACGAGGACCAGCGGGGGTGAGCTGCGATCGCCGGCGACAGCGTCGAGGGCAGCGACCAGCTCCTCGCGACCGCCGAGGTCCAGCCGAGCGGCCGGTTCGTCGAGCAGCACCAGCTGCGGCTCGTTGACGAGCGTGCGGGCGAGCAGCACCCGCTGGCGCTCGCCGGACGACAGCGAGCCGAACGGACGCTCGGCGAACGAGCGCATGCGCATGCGGTCGAGGGCCATCATCGTGCGGGCATCGTCGTCGGCGCCGTACCGCTCCCACCAGGGCTCGAGGGCGCCGAACCGCGCCGTGCGCACGACGTCGAAGACGGTCAACGCCGGACGCAGCTGTTCGGTCAGGGCGGACGAGAGGTAGCCGATGCGCCGCCGCAGCGGGCGCACGTCGACCCGGCCGAGACGCTCGCCGAGCACGTCGATCGTGCCCGACGTCGGGTGGTCGTAGAGAGCGGCGAGGCGCAGCAGCGTGGTCTTGCCACTGCCGTTGGCCCCGAGCACGAGCCACCGCTCACCGCCACCGACGCTGAGGTCGACCTCGTCGAGCACGACGGTGGCCCGGTGCCGCACAGAGACTCGACGAAAGATCAGCGCCCGGTTCACCGGGAGCATCATGTGCTGTCCGGAAGCGCACGAGGCGATCCGGCGGGCTGCGGCGGACGGTTCGAGGCGCGCGTCGGCAGAAGATGACGAGAACTTGACGATCGTTCGTCATCTGTTCGTCATCAACGGTAGGTTCCCGCCGGTGAATCGAGTTGGGCGGTCCATCACGGCGGTCGCCGTGGCGTTGATCACGGTGTTCGCCGGCCCCGCGTCGAGCAACGCGATCCCGGGGCCGGACGAACAAGCGGCGGCCGAAGCGGCGGCTGCCATCGCCGCCGCCCAGGCTCGCGCCAACGAGGCCGCGGGCGACTTCTTCGAAGCGCAGTCCCAGCTCGAGCAGCTGGTCGACGAAGCTGCTCGACTGGCCAACGAGCAGGCCCTGCTGGAGGGCGAGGTCAATGCATTGCGGACGCAGGTCGAAGCGGTTGCCGTCAACCGCTTCCTCGCCAGCGGGTCGTCCGGGATCCCTCTGCTGACCGATTTCCGCGCACCGAACGAACAGCTCCAGACCGACGCCCTCGTCGCCGTCGCGACCGATTCGTCAGCCGATGCGATGGACACGTACGACCGCCTGCGGTCCGAGCTGGACGCGATGCGTGAGACGGTGGCCGCCAACCAGCGCGAGCTGGATGAGCAGCGCCAGGCGTCCCAGTCGCTGCAGCGCCGGGCCGAGGACGAGGTCGGGCGGCTGGAGCGGATCGAAGAGCAACGCCTCGACGACGAACGGGTGCATCTCGCCTTCCTCGCCACGCAGGCGCAGGAGGAGCGGATCGCCGAGGAGCGGCGCCAGCGAGCCGCCGCCGCCGCCGAGGCCGAGGCGAAGGCGAAGGCGGACGCCGAAGCAACGGCAAAGGCGCAGGCCGACGCCGCCGCGGCGGCGGTGGCCAGGGCCGATGAGGAGCGACGGACGGCCGACGAGCAGGCGAGTGTGGCGGCCGCCACCGCCGCGCCGGCCGCCGCGACGGCGGCCGCGCAGCCTGCGGTCACGACGGCTGCGCCGGCCGAGGGCGCGAGCGGCGACGCAGCGGCGGCGGCGAGCGCACCTGCCGCGCCCGAGCCAGCGGCCAGTGATGATGGTGGCGACCAGGATACGACGACGACGGGCGCGCCCGCCGTCGACGAACCGGCCACGACCGACGACGACAGTGACGACAGCGACGACGGGGCGTCCGGCGGTGGCGACTCGGGTGGCCGTGGCGACTCGGGCGGTGGTGGCGGGCTGACCTGCCCGGTGGCCGGATCGGCCTCCTACGCCGACGGGTGGGGCAACCCGCGCTCGGTCGGCCGGAGGCACCAGGGCGTCGACATGATGGCGTCCACTGGGACCCCGCTCGTCGCCGTGGTGTCCGGCAGCGTGGAGCTCAAGCACAACAGCCTCGGTGGCAACGCGATCTGGCTCGAGGGCTCGAACGGCGACAGCTACTACTACGCCCACCTCAGCGCGTTCGAGGGCTCGGGTGGCAGCGTCTCCCAGGGCCAAACGATCGGCTATGTGGGCGACACGGGCAACGCCTCGGGCGTTCCGCATCTGCACTTCGAGGTGCACCCCGGCGGCGGGTCGGCCGTCAACCCATTCCCCTACGTCGTCGCCGCGGGCTGCTGATCGATGGCCACTTCCCGCTCCAGCCGCGCTCGCCGGCGATCGAAGAACGCCAGCCTGCGCTCCGAGAATGCCAGCCCGCACCGGAATCGTGAAGGTTTTGTGGAGTCTGCTGTCATCGGATCGCAACGTGGGTTAAGGTGTCGACCCGTGCATCGCGGTCGGGCTCTGCTGGTCATCGCCGCGGTCTCACTGTTCGCCGCCTCCGGCACCGTCATCGCAGAGGACGGGCCACCTGCGCCAGCCGACCTGCCGGGACCCGACAACGCGGCGGCCCAGCGCGCGGTCGAGGAGATCGAGGCGGCGCGCAACCAGGCCAACGAGGCCGCTGCGGCGTTCTCCGCCGTGCAGTCCGAGCTTGACGTGCTCGCCGATCGCGCCGCCGAGCTGGTGGCCGACGCCACGGAGCTGCAGCAACAGGTCGACGCCCTGCGCGTCAAGGTCGAGCAGATCGCCGTCAACCGCTTCCTCGCCAGCGGCAGCGACGGCATCCCCATCCTCACCGGGTACCAGGCGCCGAGCGACCAGCTGCAGGCCGACGCGCTGGCCAACGTCGCCACCCAGTCGTCCGCCGACACGATGGATGAGTACGAGGTCGTGCGGCGCGAGTTGGACGAGACCCAGAAGGCAGTCGAGGACAACCAGGCCGAGCTCGATCGCAAGCAGCAGCAATACGACGAGCTGGGCAAGCGGGCCGAGGCGGAGGTCGTGCACCTCCAACAGGTCGAGACCACACGCCTCGCCGACGAGCAGGTCTACCTCGCCGTGCTGGCCCGCCAGCGCGAGGAGCAGGAGCGCCGCCGCCAGGAGAACCTGCGGGCCGCCGAGGAGCTGCGGCTGCGGGAGGAGGCGGAAGCGGCGCAACGAGCGGCCGAAGCGCAAGCGGCGGCAGATGCCAAGGCTGCCGCTGACGCGAAGGCGGCGTCTGATGCGAAGGCTGCCGCTGACGCGCAAGCGGTCGCCGATGCCAAGGCTGGTGCCGATGCCAAGGCTGCCGCCGATGCCCAGGCTGCGGCGAACGCCCAAGCTGCGGCCGCGGCGCAATCTGCCGCCGATGCCGATGCGGCGGCGAACGCTCAAGCTGCGGCGAACGCCCAAGCTGCGGCGAACGCTCAAGCTGCGGCGAACGCCCAGGCCGCGGCGAACGCCCAGGCCGCGGCCGACCAGCAGTCGGTCGAGGGTCAGCAATCCGCACAGGACCAGAGCGCTGCTTCCGCCACGACGTCGGCACCGCTGCCCGCCGCGCCGGCCCCCGCCACCGGTGGCAGCGACGACGGCGACAACAACGATGGCAATGGCGGCGGTTCGCGCAACGGCGGCGGCAGCGACGATGACGACCAGCAACCGGCGGCGACCCCGGCCCCGACCACTGCACCTGCGCCACGTCCGCCGCCACCGCCACCTCCACCTCCACCTCCACCTCCACCTCCACCACCACCACCACCACCACCACCACCACCACCTCCGCCTTCACGACCACCCCCGTCCAACTCAGGCGGCGGCGGGATGGTCTGTCCCTTGCGCGGCTCGTACTCCTACTCCGACACGTGGGGCGCGCCCCGCTCCGGCGGGCGGACCCACGAGGGCGTGGACATGATCGCGCCGCGTGGCACGACGATCGTCGCCGTGGTGTCGGGAAGCGTGCAGTTCAAGGAGAACAGCCTCGGCGGCAACGCCGTATGGCTCACCGGCTCGGACGGCAACAAGTACTACTACGGCCACCTCAGCAGCTTCGCGGGATCGAGCCGCAGCGTGTCCCAGGGCGAGGTCATCGGCTACGTCGGCGCAACCGGCAACGCGAACGGCGTCAACCACTTGCACTTCGAGGTCCACCCGGGCGGCGGCGCCGCGGTCAACCCGACGCCATACGTGCGCAACGCCGGCTGCTGAGCTCGACGCCCGTCGTCGCCGCCAACTGCCCACATGCCGCATCGATGTCCGTGCCGCGGTTGGCGCGCACGGTGACGTTGACGCCGAGCGATTCCAAGCGACGTCGGAACTCGGCGACCTGAGCGGGCGGCGACCCTGCGGTCGGCCACCCCGGCGTGGGGTTCAACGGGATCAGGTTGACGTGGGCGGCCGGCCGTAACCGGCGGACCAGGCCGGCCAGCTCGGCGGCGTCCACCGCACGGTCGTTCACGCCGGCGATCAGGGCCCACTCGAAGCTGACCCGCCGCCGGCTGACGGCGAGCACCTCGGCGCAGGCGGCGACCAATTCGTCGAGCGGGTAGCGACGGTTGATCGGCACCAGTCGGTCGCGCAGCTCGTCGTTGGCGGCGTGCAGGCTGACGGCCAACGTGACCGGCAGTCGGCGTTCGGCGAGCCGACGGATCCCGGGAACGATGCCGACGGTGGAGATGGTCAGTCGTCGCGCCGACAACCCGAGGTCACCGTGCAGCCGCTCGACAGCGGCCCACACCGCCGCCTCGTTGGCCAGCGGTTCGCCCATCCCCATGAACACCACGTTGCTCACCCGCCGTCCGCTGTCACGCGCTCGTCGGGCCGTCCGCACGACCTGCTCGATGATCTCGCCAGCAGTGAGGTGGCGCGTGAACCCAGCCTGACCAGTGGCG
Source organism: Ilumatobacteraceae bacterium (assembly GCA_051004915.1). GTDB lineage: Bacteria > Actinomycetota > Acidimicrobiia > Acidimicrobiales > Ilumatobacteraceae > JALZMG01. The sequence goes on along the minus strand of JBPCJW010000005.1, from coordinate 22,094 downwards.
CAGAACCCGCAGCCCATCGCGCAGCCGGCCTGGCTCGAGACGCACACCGTGGCGCGATCCGGGTAGAGCATCAGCACGGTCTCGACCCGAGCCGCGCCGGTCAGCAACCACAGGAACTTGACCGTCTCGCCGTCGTCGCTGATGGATTCGGTGACGAGTTGCAGATCGGGGCGCAACGCCGCCTCAAGTTCGTCGCGCAGCGCGCGAGGGAGGTTCGTCATCTCGCCAGGTGCCGCCAGCTGCTCGTACAGGCCCTTCCAGACCTGGTTGGCGCGGTAACCCGGTTGCTCCGCCAGGAGGGTGCTCAGGCCCGCTCGATCGATCCCGTACCGGCTCGACCCGCCCGGTGTCGTCATCGCCGTGCCGTGAGGACCGACGTGTACGCCTGATCGACGCGCCGGGTCGTGAACCCGAGGCGCTCGTACATGCGCACGGCCTGCAGGTTGGCGGCGTCGACGTACAGCATCGCGTCCGCCACCCCGCGTTCGAAGATCGATGCGAGACCGGCCAAAGTCAGCTGCGATCCGAGTCCGAGGCCGTGGAAGTCCGGGTCGACGGCGATGACGTAGATCTCCCCGACCACCTCCGGCGTGGCGATGTCGTGCAGCTTGGTCCAGCAGAAGCCCGCCAACCGGCCGTCGCGCTCGTGGAGCAGGCAGCCCTGCGGGTCGAACCACGGTTCGGCCTCGCGCTGCGCAAGCGTGCGGACCGTCCACCCGCCTTGCTCGGGGTGCCCGGCGAAGGCCCGATTGTTGACCGCCAGCCACGCCGAATCGTCTTCGCCAGGCCGAAACGGGCGGGTCGAGATCTCGATCGGCCGCCCGATCGGCAGCCCACGACCCATCTGCAGCAGACGGCGCCCGGGATCCAGCCCAGTGGCGGCGGCGACTGCCTCGTCGTCGGAGGTCGCGTCGGAGATCCACCAGTGGACTTCGCCGCCGCCGAGCGCGATCACCTCCGCCAGCGCGGCACCGAGCAGCTGCTCGGTCGTGGCCGCCTGGAGCGGTGCACCGTCGGGCTTCGAGATGGCGATCGTCGACGATTCGTTGCCAGAGGTCACGACCGCCTGTCCGAGCGCATCGCCCGCTGCACCGCGCAACGTGACGACGGCGAGGAGATCACCGACGCTCGTCGCGACCATCGCGTGACGCTCGACATCGACCACGGGCACGGGCACGTGACGACCGTACAGGTGGCTCGCTCCGCTCGCGGGGCCGGGCAAGGCCGGCCTGACCGTGCGCGCGCACTGCGGACGGGGGCCGAAGCGCGCACCCGGAGGATCGGAGCTTCGGGTGTCCTCGTAGCCTCCTGCGCAGATGTCCGTCGCCCGGCCGCGTCCTCGATCCCCGAAGGGCCGAACGCGCGAGACGGCAGCTCGGCTGGCCGAGGAGTACCCACGGGCGATCTGCGAACTCGACCACGACGGACCGTTCCAGTTGCTGGTGGCGACGATCCTGTCGGCGCAGACGACGGACGCTCGCGTCAACACGGTGACGCCGACGTTGTTCGCCGACTACCCGACGGTGCAGGATCTGGCCGGGGCCGACCCGGCCGCGATAGAGCAGCTGATCCGCCCGACCGGTTTCTACCAGAACAAGACGCGCAGCCTGCTGGGCATGGCGGCCGCCGTCATCGACCGGTTCGGCGGGGAGGTCCCGAAGGCGCTCGACGACCTCGTCACGCTGCCCGGGGTCGGCCGCAAGACGGGCAACGTCGTGCGCAGCGTCGCCTTCGGGCTGCCCGGTCTGCCGGTCGACACCCACGTGATGCGGTTGTCCCACCGCCTCGGGCTGACACAACATGACGATCCGGTGAAGATCGAACGGGAGCTCAACTCCTTCCTCCCTGCTGCGGCGCGAGGAGACTTCAGCCTGCGCATGATCCTCCACGGCCGCCGGGTGTGCCTGGCTCGTACCCCTGACTGCGCCGAGTGCGTGCTGGAGGACTACTGCCCGTCGAGTCAGTTGCGGCGCTCGACGAGACCCTTGCTCCGCGAGGAGCCAGTGGTATGATCGTTCTTCAACCAGGTTCCCGCCACCTGGTTTGCGCGACAGCCGGGATCCGCCGCCTGGCGTCGCCGAGCGACGGCCCCTCCCACCAGGGGCCGTCGCTGCGTTTTCGGCACAGTGCGGCACGCCGACGTCCCTCGGGTCAGCCACGGGCGACGCGCTGGGCGCGCAGCAGCGCACGCTCCGCGATCTGCAGCGCCCGCTCGGCTTCGTAGATCGTCGTCACGAGATCGTCATGTTCTTGATCCAGGTGACGGCTGGCCAGATCGGCCACCCGCTGGCGGTAGCGGCCGATCACGTCGGCTGCTGCCGAGAGCTCGGCCGCAGTGGCGCTGGTCGACTCCATCGTCCCACCCTGGCAGGCCGGCACCCCACCCTGGCAGGCCGGCGGTACGTTGCAACAGATGGTGCCGGTGCGTGACGACCTGCGAGCGCTCGAGGGCTACCACTCCGAGCAGGTCGCGGCCGACACCCGGCTGAACACCAACGAGTCGCCGTACCCGCCGCCTGATCGGTGGTTCGCCGACCTCGCCACGGCGCTCGCCGACATCGACTGGCGGCGCTACCCGGACCGGGCGGCAATCGAGCTGCGGTCGGCGATCGCCTCGTGGCACGGCGTCGCGCTGGACAGCGTCTTCGCCGCCAACGGGTCGAACGAAGTGCTCCAGACGGTGCTCCTGACGTACGCCGGGGCGGGACGCAACGTCGTCACGTTCGAGCCGACCTACCAGTTGCACGCCCACCTCGCCAGGACGAGCGGGGCGACCGTCGTCGAGGTGGAGCGCAACGGTGACTTCGGCTTGGACCTCGAGGTCGCCGAGCGGACGATGGCGAGCGCGCGGCCGGCGGTCACGTTCCTGTGCTCACCGAACAACCCGACGGGGATGGTCGAGAGCGCGGCGACCGTCCGCCGCCTCCTGCTCGCCGTGCCGGGTCTGCTCGTGGTCGACGAGGCGTACGCCCAGTTCGCCGACTGGACCGCGCTCGACCTGGTCGCCGAGGATCAGCCGCTGGCCGTCGTGCGCACGTTCTCCAAGACCTGGAGCATGGCGGCGGTGCGCCTCGGCTATGTCGTCGGGCCGACGTGGTTCGTCGCCGACCTCCAGCGGGTCGTGCTGCCCTACCACCTCGACGCCGTGAAGCAGCTCGCCGGGCGTCTCGCTCTCGAGCACGTCGCCGAGATGGACGAGCGGGTCAAGCTCGTCGTCGCCGAGCGGGAACGGTTGACTGACGAGCTCGGCGCTCTGCCCGTTGATGTGTTCCCGAGCGGTGCCAACTTCGTCCTGTTCCGCCCGCACGGCCGCGCCGGCCACGACGTGTGGCAGCAACTGGTCGATCGCGGCGTGCTCGTGCGCGACTGCTCGCGCTGGGCCCGGTTGGACGACTGTCTTCGAGTCACCGTCGGCATGCCCGACGAGGATGACCGCTTCCTGCAGGCGCTGCGGGCCGTGCTCGGTACGGTCGGATCATGAGCCGCACGGCGCGGCGCCGGCGGGCGACCGCCGAAACGACGGTGGAGGTCGAGATCGACCTCGACGGATCCGGCGTCACCGACTGTTCGACGGGCATCCCGTTCTACGACCACATGCTGGACCAGCTCGGCCGCCATGGCGGCTTCAACCTGACGGTCCGGGCGACCGGCGACCTGCGCATCGACACCCACCACACGGTCGAGGACGTGGCGATCACACTCGGCGAGGCGTTCCGCGAGGCACTCGGTGACAAGGCCGGCGTGCGGCGGTTCGCCAGCGGCCTGTACCCGCTCGACGAAGCGCTGATCGAGATCGCCCTCGATCTGTCGGGTCGGCCATTCGTGGCGTGGGACGTGACGCTGCCCGAGTCGCTGGCACTCGGCGATCCGGCGTTCGATCCGCAGCTCGCCGAGCACGCCGTGTCGTCGTTCGCCACCAACGCCGGCATCACGCTGCACGTCACGTCGAAGGCCGGCCGCAACGTCCACCACCTCATCGAGGCCACGTTCAAGGGCCTCGCCCGCAGCCTACGCGACGCGGTGCGCGTCGACGGCGATCGCGTCCCGTCGACGAAGGAGGTCCTGTGAGCCCCAGTTCGGCTGCGGGGCCGTTGGTCGCCGTGCTCGACTACGGGATCGGCAACCTCCACTCGGCGCACAAGGCGCTGGTGCGGTTGGGGGCCGATGCACGGCTGACCGATGACCCCGGCTTGATCGCCGACGCCGCCGCCGTCGTGCTGCCCGGAGTCGGCGCTTTCGGTGCGTGCGTCGACGCGCTGCGCGCCTGCCGGCTCGAGGAACAGGCGCGGCAAGCGATCGAGTCCGGCCGACCGTTCCTCGGGATCTGCATCGGCGCGCAGCTGTTGTTCGACAGCAGCGAGGAGGCGCCGGGCGCATGCGGGCTCGGCGTGCTGCCGGGTGAGGTGCGGTGGCTGCCGGGGAGCGTCAAGCGCCCGCAGATGCAGTGGAACCGCGTCGATCCGGTCGATGCGGACGACCCGATGTTCGCCAGCCTGGGGGAGCGGCCGTGGTTCTACTTCGTGCACTCGTTGCACGGTGTGCCCGCCGACTCCACGGTCGTCGCTGCGACGTGCGACTACGGCGGCCCGGTCAACGCTGCCTTCAGGGCACGCAACGTGTTCGCCGTCCAGTTCCACCCGGAGAAGTCGGCGACCGCCGGGCTCGGCATGCTCGGCAACTTCGTCGACGGGCTCACGGTGGCCGTCTGAGCACCATCCTGTTTCCGTCGATCGACCTGCGCGACGGCAAGGTCGTGCGGCTCATCCAGGGCGACTACCAGCGCGAGACGGTGTACGGGGACGACGCCGTGGCCGTCGCCACGTCGTTCTGCGACCAGGGCGCGACGTGGATCCACGTCGTCGACCTCGATGCGGCGCGGACTGGTGAGCCTGTCAACCGTCCGCTCGTGGCCTCGATCGCCAACGCCGCCACCGGCCGAGCGCAGGTCCAGGCCGGAGGGGGAGTGCGTGCCGTCGATGACGCCAAAGCGCTGGCCGACGTCGGCGTGACACGAGTCGTGATGGGTTCGGCCGCCCTCTCGCAGCCTGCGCTGGTCGACGAGGTCGCGGCGGTCGTGCCGGTCGCCGTCGGGCTCGACCACCGGGCAGGCCGACTGGCAGTGCACGGGTGGACGGAGACGACGGACGTCGCGTTGGCCGATGCGCTGCGCCAGTTCTCGGCGGCGAGCGCGTTCGTGATCACCGACATCTCCCGCGACGGGCTGCTCGTCGGGCCGGACCTGGATGGGTTGGCGGCAGCGGTCGATGCCTGTGACGTCGCGATCATCGCCAGCGGCGGAGTGTCGTCGCTCGCCGACGTGCGGGCGCTCGCCGCGATCGACGGACTGCACGGTGTGATCACCGGTCGGGCGATCTACGAAGGCCTCTTCACGGTGGGCGAGGCCGTCGCCACGCTGGCAGGGGACGGGCGGTGATCGTCGCCAGGATCATCCCGTGCCTCGACGTCGACGATGGGCGGGTCGTCAAGGGCACGAACTTCGTCGACCTGCGCGATGCCGGCGACCCGGTCGAGCTGGCCGCCCGCTACGACGGCGAGGGCGCGGACGAGCTGGTGCTGCTCGACATCACGGCGTCCAGCGACGCCCGGGACACGATGATCGACGTCGTCCATCGCACGGCGGAGGAGGTGTTCATCCCGTTCACGGTCGGCGGTGGGATCCGCACCGCCGACGACGCTCGGCGCATGTTGCGGGCGGGGGCCGACAAGGTCAGCATCAACACGGCGGCCGTGCAGCGCCCGGAGTTGGTCGCCGAGATCGCCGCCGAGTTCGGCGCCCAGTGCGTCGTCTGCGCGATCGACGCCAAGCGCTGGCCGGGAGGGTTCGAGGTGTACCTGCACGGGGGGCGTACGCCGACCGGCATCGACGCCGTGGCGTGGGCGGCGGAGGCCGCCGAGCGAGGCGCCGGTGAGATCCTCCTCACCTCGATGGACCGGGACGGCACCGGTGAGGGCTTCGATCTCGAGCTGACTCGCGCCGTGGTCGACGCGGTCGGCGTCCCGGTCATCGCCAGCGGCGGCGTCGGAACGTTGCAGCACCTCGCCGAGGGCATCGTCGAGGGTGGCGCCGACGCCGTCCTTGCGGCGTCGATCTTCCACTTCCGCCACCACACGATCGCGGAGGCCAAGGCACTGCTCACCGAGTGTGGTGTGACGGTGCGACGGTAAGGACTGGGCGCGAATTGTCTCAATCGGCGATCTGGGCGCGGATCGTCGCAGATCTGCAACGATCCGCGCCCAGAAAGCGGAATGAGACGATTCGCGCCCAGATCGGCGAGAGTGTCGCGGTGAGCGAGATGGAACTTCGCCGGTTGGGTCGTACCGGCATCAAGGTGTCGGTGCTGTCGTTCGGGTCGTGGGTCACGTTCGACGCCCAGTTGAAGGACGACGTGGCGCTGGAGTGCATGCAGGCCGCCCACGACGCAGGATGCAACTTCTTCGACAACGCCGAGGCCTACGCCGGCGGCGAGAGCGAGGCGATCATGGGCCGCGTGCTCGCCGAGCTCGGCTGGCCGCGCTGGTCGTACGTGCTCACGACAAAGGTGTTCTGGGGCATCCACGACGCCGTCAACATGCGCAACACGCTCAACCGCAAGTATCTGTTCGAGGCCATCGACGGGTCGCTCGAGCGGCTCGGTCACGACTTCGTCGACGTCCTGTACTGCCACCGGGCCGACCCGGACACGTCGCTCGAGGAGACGGTGTGGGCGATGTCCGACATCATCGACGCCGGCAAGGCGCTCTACTGGGGCACGAGCGAGTGGGCGGCCGACGAGATCCGCGGGGCCGTCGACATCGCCGAGCGCCACCACCTCCACAAGCCGGTCACCGAGCAGCCGCAGTACAACCTGCTGGAGCGAAGCAAGGTGGAGCGGGAGTACGCCCGCATCTTCGAGGACTTCGGGTACGGGGCCACGATCTGGAGCCCACTCGCGTCGGGGATGCTGACCGGCAAGTATCGCGACGGGATCCCCGACGATTCGCGTGGTGCCGTCCCCGGCTACTCGTGGCTGGCCCGGACCCTGACGGACGAGCGGGCACTGCGGCGGGTCGAGGCGCTGCGCCCGATCGCCGACGGGCTCGGCTGCACGCTGGCGCAGCTGGCGCTGGCGTGGTGCACGAAGAACCCCAACGTGTCGACGGTGATCACCGGGGCCAGCCGCCCCAGCCAGGTGACCGAGAACTTCGCTGCCCTCGACGTCATCGACCAGCTCGACGATGACGTGATGCAGCGCATCGACACCGCCGTCCGCTCCTGACCGTCGCGCCGCCTCACAACTGGGCGCGGACGTTCTCAGAGCCGTCCAGTTCTGTCAGGAGGTGGCGATGCGTTCGACCTTCTCGAGCAGGCGGGTGACGTCGTCCGGCTCGATGTAGGCCACGACCCCGGCCCGCACGACCCCGCCACGGTTGGCGAGCCCGAGCTGGTCGACTACCTCGACGGCGTAGGAGTGACCTGACCACACGGCGATGCGCTCGGCGGCGAGATCGGCCGCCACCTCGTCCGGGTGGTGGCCGTCGACCGTGAAGGCGATCGTCGGCGTCCTGCCCTCGATCGTCGGGGGCCCCCACACCCGCACACCGCGCATCGAAGCCAGCCCGTCGAGCAACGGCGCGAACACCGTGGCCTCTCGCGATGCCAGCTCGTCGACGCCCGCGTCGAGCAGGAATCGGGCGGCCGCGTCGACGGCGGCGATCGCTTCGAAGCTCGGCGTGCCGGTCTCCCAGCGGCGCGGTCCGTGCGCTGCAGCGGGCCTGACCCTGGCGACGGGAAGCTCTCGCAGCAGCGCCGGAGTGGCGCACAACACGCCGGCGTGTGGCCCGTACCACTTGTACGGGCTGGTGACGAGCGCGTCGCACCGCAGCGTCTCCACGTCGATGCGGCGGTGCGGCGCGAGGTGGACAGCGTCGACGAAGACCTTCGCCCCGGCGTCGTGCGCGGCGCGCACGATCGGCGGGAGGTCGACGACCGTGCCGAGCAGGTTCGAGGCGCCGGTGACGGCGACCCACCGCGTCCGCTCGTCGATCAGCTCGACGACGGCCGCCGGGTCGAGCACGCCGGTCGCCGCATCGAACGAGGCGAGCACGTGCTCGGCGCCAGCCTGATCACAGGCCAAGCGCCACGGCGTGACGTTGGCGTCGTGGTCGAGGCGCGTCCCGACGACCCGGTCGCCCGGCCGCAGCGTGGTGGCGACGGCCCGCGTGAACGCCAGGGTCACTGTGGTCATGTTGGCGCCGAAGCAGACGCCGTGGGCTGGACCGCCCAACAGGCCGCCGACCGTGTCCCTGGCTCGCTCGAGCAACGCGTCGCAGGCGTCGGCGGCGCTGAATGACCCGCCGCAGTTGGCGTTGTTGCCGCTTGCCGCCCAGTCCGACATCGCCTCGATGGCGACGTCGACCATCTGCGTGCCGGCTGGTCCATCGAAGCGCGCCCAGCCGTCGCGCACGCCCGGGAATCGTTCGACAAGGCACCCCATCCAGCCGAGTGTGCCAGGCCCCACGAAGCGCAGCGGCAGCGGCAACCGCCCCGTGGCGTCGTTCCGGAGCGCAGGTACTCTCGGCCCGGTGCCGAGCACGCCCGACGACAAGTTGCCGATCAAGATGCTCAACGATCGCCTGCTCGTGCGCATCCCGGACAAGGACGGCGAGCGGCGCAGCCAAGGGGGCATCCTGATCCCCGCCACGGCGCAGATGGCGAAACGACTCGCATGGGCCGAGGTCGTGGCGCTCGGGAGCAACGTCCGGGCGGCGGAAGTCGGCGACCTCGTGCTGTTCAGCCCAGAAGACCGTTACGAGGTCGAGGTGCAGGGTGCCGACTACATCATGCTGCGCGAGCGCGACCTGCACGCCGTCGCCGCCGAGCGCATCGAAGCGTCGACCGGGCTGTACCTGTGAACGAGCGAGTCGCATCTGTCGACGAGCTGGACGCCGTTCGCTTCGACGAGCACGGACTCGTCCCAGCCATCGCTCAAGACGTCGACGGCACGGTGCTGATGATGGCGTGGATGACGCCCGAGACGTTGCGTCTGACCTTCGCCGAAGGCCGGATGGTGTACTGGAGCCGCAGCCGCCAGGAGGTGTGGCGCAAGGGCGACACGAGCGGCGACACCCAGGAGGTGCGCGAGGCGTTCTACGATTGCGACGCCGACGTGCTCCTGTTCAAGGTGGTGCAGCACGGGCGCGGCGCCTGTCACACCGGCGACCGGTCGTGCTTCTCGCGACGCTTCGGCCAGACGAGAGGCATGTCGACCGAGGGCGGCGATGCAGCTGCGCCCGAGTAGGGACGACTTCCGAGCTCTCGCTCGTGAACACACCGTGGTGCCGGTGTGGACCGAGCTGCTCGCCGACCTCGAGACCCCGGTCGCGGCGTACGCCAAGTTGGTCGGCGATGCGCCGGGCTTCCTGCTCGAGTCGGTCGAGCACGGCGAGCGGTGGAGCCGCTTCTCGTTCGTCGGGCGTGACCCCGTTGCGACGCTCCTGCTGCGCGCCGGGCGGGTCGAGGTGGACGGACGGCTCCCGGTCCCGCTCACCGTGGACCGCGGCATCCTCGCCGCGCTCGAGGAGATGCTGACGACCTATCGCGCCCCAACCATCCCCGAGTTGCCGCCGCTGCACGGGGGGATGATGGGGTACCTCGGCTACGACGTCGTGCGCGAGATCGAGCACCTTCCGGCGCCGCCCCCCGACGACGCCCACGTGCCCGACGCCGTGATGTCGATGATCGGGTCGCTCGCCGCCTTCGACCACTGGCGCCAGCGGGTCACACTGATCGAGTCCGTGCCCGTCATCGGGCTCGACGACGACGGCATCGACGCGGCCTACGAGTTGGCGGTGGCGAGCATCGACCGGGCCGTCGCCAACCTTGCTCGGCCGCTGCCGTACCTGCCGGTCGAGCCGCCGACGCCCGACGACGTGCCGCCCGAGGTGAAGAGCTCGATGCCCGACGGGCTGTACCAGCGGGCGGTCGGGGCGGCCAAGGAGCACATCGTCGCCGGCGACATCTTCCAAGTTGTGCTCGCCCAGCGCTACGACCTCCAGCTCGACGCCGACCCGTTCGACGTGTACCGGGTGCTGCGCCAGGTCAACCCCAGCCCGTACATGTACTTCGTGCGCCATCCGGCGCTGACCATCGTCGGCTCGTCGCCCGAGCCGATGGTGCAGGTGCAAGCGGGTGGCGACCGCACGCGGGTGATCTCCCGGCCGATCGCCGGGACGCGCCGGCGCGGGGCGACCGACGAGCACGATCGCCGCATGGCCGCCGAGCTGGTCGAGCACCCGAAGGAGCGCGCCGAGCACGTCATGCTCGTCGACCTCGCCCGCAACGACGTCGGGCGGGTCGCCCGTTTCGGCACCGTGCACGTCGACGAGCTGATGACGCTGGAGCGCTACAGCCACGTCATGCACCTCACGTCGCAGGTGTCGGGCGACTTGGTCCAGGGGCTCGGGCCGATCGACGTGCTCCGGGCGACGCTGCCGGCCGGCACCGTCAGCGGCGCGCCGAAGGTGCGGGCGATGGAGATCATCGACGACCTCGAGCCGGTGCGTCGGGGCGCGTACGCCGGGGTCGTTGGCTACGTCGACTGGAGCGGCAACCTCGACACGGCGATTGCCATCCGCACGATGTTCTGTCGATCCGATGGCGCCAGCGTGCAGGCGGGGGCGGGGATCGTCGCCGACTCGGATCCCGACGACGAGGACCTCGAGTGCCGCAACAAGGCGGCCGCCCTGCTCGCCGCCGTCCCCGCTGCCCGGCGCATGACCGCGGCGCGCGCCGCAGCCGGCACCGTTGCGTGAGCGGGCTCAGGACGTAAGCGCTTTGGCCCCGACCGCGGCGCGCAGGGAGCGAGCCAGTCAATTCGCACGTGCGCGCTTTGGCCCCCGTCCGCAGCGCGGGTGCACGGTCAGGCCGGCCTCGCCCGGCCCAGCGAGCGGAGCGAGCCACTCAGAAAATCCAGGCGAGCAGGAAGACAAGCGCCAGCACGAGCATCACCAGCATCAGCAGCGCGGCGACTGCGAGCAGCGCCGGGAACGTGGTGATGGCGCGCATCGTGCTGGGCAGTTCGCGCAGGTTGCTGGCCGAGCCGGCGATCCGGCGCAGGCGGGTGAACTGCGCCGTCTGGCCGACCAGCGCCGGAGCGCCACCGGGTCGCCTGGCTGGGCCCGGTGGCGTCGGCTGCACCTCGACCGTCTCGATGACGATCTGCTCGGCTTCGGTGTTGTTCGCCAACAACGTCCGCACGTCGGCGACGAGCGCGCCGGCATGGGCTCGGATCCTGCGCAGACGCCACGCCGCGAGGAGCGGCGCGCCGGCGGCGATGACGACGAGCACCGCGCCGATCACGGCCCAGGCCGAACGCGTCGATCCCTGCAGCGCGGCCAGGCCGAGGGCGTAGGTGATGAGCGCGACGGCGCCGATGAACAGGGCGAAGCCGACCGCCAACGACGACGCTTTGCGGGCCAGTTCCGTCACGGCGCCGACGGCGCTGCGGGCCAGCGCGTCGAGGTCGGCCATGGCCTGAGTGTGGCACGAGGCGGCACACTGGGACCATGACGATGGAAGCGGTGGTGCGGGGGCGCGACGAGGTGGGCGTGTCGGGGCCAGAGGCGCTGACGTTCCTCCAGGGCCAGATCTCCCAGGACCTGCTGCCGATGGCGGTCGGCGAGGAGCGCTGGACGTTCGTGCTCGCCCCGACCGGGCGGGTGGAGGTGCTGGCGCGCGTCCGTCGTCTGGCCGAGGACCGGTTCGCCCTCGACACCGACGCCGGCTACGGCGAGCAGCTCGCCGCCCGGCTGGCGCGGTTCAAGATCCGCGTCAAGGTCGACATCGAGCCGGTCGAGACGAGCGAGCTGCCGGCGCTGTTCGCCGACGAGGAAGCGCGCATCGAGGCCGGCTGGCCGACGATGGGTGCCGAGATCGTGCCCGGCGAGACCATCCCGGCGGAGACCGGCGTCACCCCGGTCGCCGTCGACTTCAAGAAGGGCTGCTACGCGGGTCAGGAGCTGGTCGAGCGGATGGACTCACGCGGCGCGGCGGCGCCTCGTCGCCTGCGCATCCTCGACGTCGCCGAGGGCGCCGCGCCGGGCGACCCGATCGAGCACGACGGCGCGACGGTCGGCGTGCTGACCAGCGTCGCGGGCGGGCGGGCGCTCGGGTTCGTCAAGCGCGGCGTCGAGCTCGGTACCGCGCCACCCGCGGCCCCACCCGAGCGCGCGCCGTCAGCGCGATGAGCGGTGAGTGGCGCATGACCACTCATCGCTCATCGCACTCGACGTCCGGCCAGCGCGATGAGCAGTGTGCGTCGTCTCACCACTCATCGCTCATCGCGGCGTCCTGGCTGACCCGCGGGAGGGTCAGCGGGTGGCGGTGAGCGAGCTGCGGATGGCGACCACGTCGGGACGGTCGCGGATGGCGGTCAGCTCGGGGGCCTGGTCGATGATCGTGGCCAGCCCGTCGGACGACGTACCGGCGTCGGCCGCGGCGCGCAGCCACGCCACCGCCGTGGTCTCGTCGCCGAGCGCGCCGGCCGCCCTCGCCACCGTCGCCGCGATCAACGTGCGCGGCTGGCGGGCGTAGCTCTCGGCGGCATAGCGGGCGCCCTCGTCGAACTGCCCGGCGCGGATCAGCAGGCCAGCCAGCACGTACTCGTTCCACGGGTCGCCGAACGGAAGCGGGCGGGGCAGCGCGGCGACCAACCTCGTCGCCATGTCGGCGTCGAACGGGCGCGGCACCAGCGGCGCCGGCGACGGTCGGCGCAGGCCGTTGACGAGAGCCCGGCGGGCGCGCACCGTGTCACCGTCGTCGAGTGCAGCTGCCGCCACGTCGAAGGGCGAGCGGGCGGTGTGGGCTCGATGCTCGAACAGCGATTGCAGTTGGAGGACCAGGAGGAAGCCGATGAACACCACCGTGGTCCTCCACTGTGGGCTGAACGCCATGAGCACGGCGGCGACCACGCTGATCGCGACGCTGGCGTAGAGCATGACGGTACGCGCCCGCCCCGGCAGGACTCGATCGAGCGCCGAGGTCACCACGTTGCCGCCGTCGAGCGGCAGCACCGGGATCAGGTTGAACGCCCCGATCGCCGGCCCAGCCCACCACACGGCGGCAGCCGCCGGCGTGCTGCCCCTGCTCAGCGGATCGAGCGGGTCGACACCCATCGCGAACAGCACGGCGAAGCCGGCGGCGATGTGGGTCAGCGGTCCGGCCAGCGCGATCGCCACCTGTGCGGCGCGCGACAGCGGCCGCGGCGACGTGTACGACGCGTAGCCGGCGAGGAAGTCGAGTGAGATCTCGGCCGTCGCCCCAGCGCGGCGGGCGGCGAGGGCGTGGCCGAGCTCGTGGACCAGCGTGAAGCCGGCGATCGACACGGCCAGCCACACGCCGAACTCGTCGCCCTCGTTGATCACGACGATGAGCAGCATGAACAGCAGGAAGCCGGGCCGCACGTGCAGCGGGAAGCCGAGGACACGCACGGGAAGTGATGGTACGCCGACCCATAGACTCCCGGGCCGTGGCCCCGTCAACACGTTCCGCCAAGCGTCGTCAGTACGTCTTCGCCTTCGATCACAAGCACCGTCGGCCGCCGATGGAGTACAAGGACCTGCTTGGCGGCAAGGGGGCGAACCTGGCCGAGATGACGAGCGTGCTGAAGCTGCCGGTGCCACCCGGGTTCACCATCTCGACGGACACCTGCCGCGCCTACCTCGAAGGTGGTTGGCCGGCCGGCCTGGACGAGGAGATCTCGGCCCAGGTCGCCCGACTGGAGGCGAAGATGGGCCGCCGCCTCGGCGATCCGCACGACCCGTTGTTGGTCAGCGTCCGTTCCGGGGCGAAGTTCTCGATGCCGGGGATGATGGACACCGTCCTCAACCTCGGGCTCAACGACAAGAGCGTCAAGGGTCTCGCTGCGGCCACCGACGACGAGCGCTTCGCCTACGACTCGTACCGCCGGTTCATCTCGATGTACGGCCGCATCGTGCTCGACATCGACGGCGGGCGGTTCGAGCACCCGCTGGAGGCGGCCAAGTCGGCGGCCGCCATCACCAACGACGCCGAGCTGCCCGCTTCGACGCTGAAGGAGCTGTGCGGCGCGTACAAGGCGGTCGTGAAGGACGAGACGCGCAAGGCCTTCCCGCAGGACCCGATGAAGCAGTTGCGCGGCGCGGTCGAGGCGGTGTTCCGCAGCTGGAACGGCGCAAGGGCGATCGCCTACCGAGTGCGCGAACGCATCGGCCACGACTTGGGCACCGCCGTCAACGTGCAGGTGATGGTGTTCGGCAACCGTGACGAGACCTCGGGCACGGGCGTCGGCTTCACCCGCAACGCGGCCACCGGCGAGGACCGGCCGTACGGAGACTTCCTGATCAACGCCCAGGGCGAGGACGTCGTGGCGGGCATCCGCAACACCGAGGACCTCGACGCGATGGCCCGCCACTTCCCGGTCATCCACGACGAGCTGCTCGACATCTTCGCCCGCCTCGAGCGCCACTACCGCGACATGTGCGACACCGAGTTCACCATCGAGCAGGGCAAGCTCTGGATGCTCCAGACGCGCGTCGGCAAGCGCACCGGTGCGGCTGCGCTGCGCATGGCCGTCGAGATGACCAAGGGCACCGGCAAGGGTGCCCATCGCTGGAAGATCACGAAGCAGGAGGCCCTGACCCGCGTGTCGGCGGACCACCTGGACTCCGTGCTCCACCCACAGTTCTCGGGGGCTGGCAGCGTGATCGCCAAGGGTCTCGCCGCGTCGCCCGGTGCAGCCGTCGGCAAGGTGTACTTCACGGCCGACGATGCCGAGGATGCCGTCGACCGCGGCGAGCAGGTGATCCTCGTGCGCAGCGAGACCAGCCCGGAGGACGTCCACGGGATGATGGTCGCCGAGGGCATCCTCACGTCGCGTGGTGGGCTGGTCAGCCACGCCGCCGTCGTCGCCAGGGGTTGGGGCACGCCGGCGGTCGTCGGCGCGGAGTCGATCAAGATCTCCGGCAGGTCCTTCACGGTCGGCGACGCGACGGTCGTGGAGGGCGACGTCATCTCGCTCGACGGCACCACCGGCGAGGTGGTGCTGGGGGCGATGACCTTGGCGGCGGCCGAACCTCCGCCCGAGTTCGAGACGATCCTGTCGTGGGCCGACGCCGTGCGTCGGGGCAAGCTCGGCGTGCGGGCCAACGCCGACACCGGCGAGGATGCCGCCAATGCCCGCCGCCTCGGCGCAGAGGGCATCGGGCTATGCCGGACCGAGCACATGTTCCTGGCCCCGGATCGCCTGCCGGTCGTGCGGCGGATGATCCTCGCCTCGACTCCCGTGGAGGAGGACGCCGCCCTCGAGGAGCTGCGCAAGGTGCAGCAGGACGACTTCACCGACATCCTCGAGGCGATGGACGGCCTGCCCGTGACCGTGCGGCTGCTCGATCCGCCGTTGCACGAGTTCCTGCCGTCGGTCGAGGAGTTGCGCATCAAGCAGGCCACCCACGGCTTGGACGACGAGGAGCAGCAGCTGCTCGCCGCCGCCCAGATGTGGTCCGAGCACAACCCGATGATCGGAACCCGCGGGGTGCGGCTCGGTGTCGTCAAGCCGGGTCTCTATGCCATGCAGGTGCGGGCGCTGCTCGACGCCGCGGCGGATCTGCGCAAGCGAGGCAGCAACCCCGTCGTCGAGATCATGATCCCGCTGACGGTGACGCGCGAGGAGCTGGCGCTGGCCCGTGGCTGGGTCCAGGACGAGATCACCGCGGCGACGAAGGGCATGCGCACGAAGCCCGACATCACGATCGGCACGATGATCGAGACGCCGCGCGCCGCGCTGCGGGCGGACGAGATCGCTGAGGAGGCCGACTTCTTCAGCTTCGGCACGAACGACCTGACGCAGATGACGTTCGGGTTCAGCCGCGACGACGTCGAGAGCCGGATGATGCCGGCGTACCTGGCGCAGGGTCTGCTCAAGCGCAACCCGTTCGAGACGATCGACCAGGACGGCGTCGGCGAGCTGGTGCGCATCGGCGCCCGGTTGGGGCGCGAGACGAAGCCGAAGTTGAAGCTCGGGGTGTGCGGCGAGCACGGAGGGGACCCGGAGTCGATCGCCATGTTCTACGACGCCGGCCTCGATTACGTCAGCTGCTCGCCCTACCGCGTCCCGATCGCCAGGCTGGCCGCAGCCCAAGCCATCATTGGCCAGTCCAGCGATACACGCTGATCGGATGAGCGGGCTGCGTGAGTCGAGTAGTGACCGCTTTGACCCCCGACCGCAGTGAGCATGGCTGGTCAGGTCGAGCGTAGGGCCGAAGGCCAGGCGCCGCCAGGCGCAGCGAGACAAGCGAGCCGGGGAGACGGCCATGATCGCGGATGATGACATCGAGCGGCTGCGGTCGACGGTGTCGATCTACGACGTGGTGCAACAGTTCGTCGCGCTGCGCAAGGTCGGCCGCAACTGGGTCGGGCTGTGCCCGTTCCACGCCGAGAAGTCGCCCTCGTTCAACGTGCGCGAAGAGACCGGCCGGTACAAGTGCTTCGGGTGCGACAAGTCGGGCGACGTGTTCACGTTCGTCCAGGAGCACGAGCACGTCGACTTCGTCGGCGCCGTCGAGCACCTGGCCGCACGGGCCGGCATCCAGCTCACCTACACCTCGACCGGGCAGAGCCGCGAGCGGGCACGCCGCAAGGAGCTCGTCGAGGCGATGGCCACCGCCGTCGACTGGTACCACCAGCGGCTGCTCGAGGATCCCGAGGCGCGTGCCGCCCGCGACTACCTGCGCTCGCGTGGGCTCAGCGGCGACGTCGCCCGGACCTTCAAGCTCGGCTGGGCGCCCGACGAGTGGGATGCCCTGTCGAGCCGCTCGGGAATCGGCGAAGAACAGCTACGGGCGATCGGGTTGGCGTTCACCAACCGGCGCAATCGTCAGCAGGACGCGCTGCGGGCTCGCGTGCTGTTCCCGATCTTCTCCGACACTGGTGAGGCAGTCGCCATCGGCGGCCGGATCCTGCCGGGGTCCGACGATCCGGCCAAGTACAAGAACTCACCCGAGACGCCGATCTACTCGAAGTCCAAGACGCTCTACGGGCTGAACTGGGCCAAGGCCGACATCGCCGCGACCAGCCAGGCGGTCGTGTGCGAGGGGTACACCGACGTCATCGGGTTCCGCCAGGCCGGCATCGAGCGGGCCGTCGCCACGTGCGGCACGGCGTTCACCGAGGATCACGTCCGGCTGCTCAAGCGGTACGCCAGCCGGGTAGTGCTCGCCTTCGACGCCGATGCCGCCGGACAGGGCGCCGCCGAGCGGTTCTACGAGTGGGAGCAGAAGTATCAGGTGCAGGTCGCCGTGGCCCGGCTCCCGGGTGGTCTCGACCCCGGCGAGCTGGCGCACCGTGATCCGGCCGCGCTGGCCGCCTCCATCGACGACGCCGTGCCGTTCCTCGCCTTCCGCCTGGAACGGGCGATGGACGGCCAACCGCGCCGCACGCCGGAGGACCGCGCCCGGCTGGCCGAGCGGGCGATGGTCGTGGTCAACGAGCACCCCGACGAGAACGTCCGCAAGCTGTACGCCGGTGAGGTGGCGTCCGAGGCCGGGCTGCCGGTCGGTGACCTGGTCAAGGTGGCCATGCAGCGCACGCGCCGCCCCATGCTGGGCGCAGTGGCGTCGCGCCGCCCACCGGCGCGTGACAACGCCGAGTTCGCGGCGATCGCCCAGCTCGCACTGGACTGGGATTCGATCGCCGAGTGGCTGATCGAGGAGCTGTTCGATGACGAAGCCAACCGGAGGGCGTTCCTCGCCCTGGCTGGTGCCGACGGCGGGCTCGACGCGGCCATCGAGGCAGCCGATCCAGAAGCGCGAGAGGTCCTCGAACGGGCAGCCGTAGCTGACCTCGACGTCGATCCGGACGCCGAGGCGCGCAACCTGATCGCCGCCGCCGTGCGCCGTCAGCTGGGAGAGCGGACGTCGACGACGGAGCCCGACCTGATCCGCCTGGATGCCGAGGCGAGGCGGCAGTTGGAGACGCTGTCGAGCCCGATGCCGTCGTCCGCATCGGCGGCGGAGTGGTTGCTAGGTTGGCTCCATCGAAGGATGGAGGAACGCTCGCGCGGGGGATCTGGGCGACCGTCGCCCTGATGAAGACGTGCGGCCTGCCGCCGGCTCGCTCGCCGTCGACCGCCTCGACGGGGTCGATCCCGACGAGTGGGACGCGCTGCTGGCGCGCGGTCGGCAGCAGGGGAGCGTGCACGCCGAGCAGGTGACGACGGTGCTGCGCGACGTCGAGCTGACCGGTGAAGTGCTCGATCGGGTCAAGGAGACGCTGCAGGGCGCCGGCATCTCGATCGACGAGACCGTCGACGTCGACGCCGAACCGGATGACACGGACGACACCCTGCGCGAGTCGCCCCTGCTCGTCGACACCGGGCATACGGCCGAGGACGATGAGCACCTGCTCAGCCGCCGTCGCAAGCGCCGCCTGCGGCGAGCGGGGGCACGTGGCGATGGCGCGACCTCCGACGGCGTGCGCATGTACCTGCGTGAGATCGGCCAGGTCGACCTGCTGTCGGGGGATGACGAGCGCAGGCTGGCCCAGCTCATCGAGTCGGGTCAGCATGCGGCGGCTGCCATTGACGAGGCCGCGACGGTCGGGCCGCCGGTCGATGCCGCCGAGATGCGCCGGCTGGTGCGTCTGGTGCAGCGCGGCGAGCGGGCGAAGAGCGAGCTGACGCAGGCCAACCTGCGGTTGGTCGTGAGCATCGCCAAGCGCTACTCCGGGCGCGGGATGCAGCTGCTCGACCTGATCCAGGAGGGCAACCTCGGGCTGATGCGGGCGGTCGACAAGTTCGACCACGCCAAGGGGTTCAAGTTCTCGACGTATGCCACGTGGTGGATCCGCCAGGCGATCACCAGGTCGATCGCCGATCAGGCCCGCACGATCCGCATCCCCGTGCACATGGTCGAGCACATGAACCGCGTCATCCGGGCAAAGCGCCAGTTGCACCAGGAGTTGGAGCGAGAGCCGTCGATCGACGAGATCGCCCTCCGCGTCCAGCTCGACGCCGAGCGGGTGCGCGAGCTGCTGCGCCTCTCGCTCGACCCGCTGTCGCTCGACTCGCCGATCGGCGAGGAGGATGAGTCGAACCTCGCCGACTTCATCCAGGACTCCACGGCGGACGGTCCCGCCGACGCTGCGACGCGGGTGATGTTGACGCAGGCCGTCGGCGCCGTGCTCAACGAGCTGTCGGAGCGGGAGCAGGAGATCGTGCGGCTGCGTTTCGGCCTCGACGGCGGCCAGGCCAAGACGCTGGAAGAGGTCGGCAAGGAGTTCGGCGTGACCCGTGAGCGGATCCGCCAGATCGAAGCGAAGACCCTCGCCAAGCTCCGCCACCCCCAACGCAGCCAGCGCCTCAGGGAGTTCCTCGAAGCCGAGTAAGAGGTCGAGCGTTGCCGGATCGAGGGAAGCTGCCGGATCGGCGTGCTGAGCGACCGCGAGTTTCTCGTCGCCGGATTGGCCCTGTACGCCGGTGAAGGTGCGAAGACGGATGGCTCGGCCTCGCTCGCCAACAGTGATCCCCGGCTGCTGGTCTTCTTCCTCACATGGCTCCGCCACTTCTTCGACGTCGAGGAGCACCGGCTCCGCGTTCACCTCTACCTCCACGAGGACCTTGACCTCGCGGCGGCGATGCAGCATCGGAGTAGCGAGCTCGGAATTCCCACCAGCCAGTTCATCAAACCGTATCGCGCCGTCGCCGACCCCTCGCGCCGCCGAGTGAAGCACATCTCCGGATGCCTGCTGTCACATATCGTGCACGATCACACACCGGTGTGTCACGGGCATGCTGGCCGCGCTAACGTCCACGGACGTCTTTCCGGGGTAGCTCAGCTGGAAGAGCGTCGGTCTGTTAAACCGAATGTCGTGGGTTCGAGCCCCACCCCCGGAGCCACACGTCGAAACCCCAGGGCGGTAGCTCAGTGGTCAGAGCAGGGGACTCATAATCCCTGGGTCGTGGGTTCGATCCCCACCCGCCCTACTAGCAGGGGTTTTGTCGGATTCGGGCGGACCATACCGTTACCACAGCGCATAACACGGTAGGGTCCCGGCGGTGGACACGCTGCTCGCATCGTGGGTGCGGTCGCTGCGCGCCGCCGGGCGGGCCCCGACGACGGTCGGCTCCTACCTCAGCGACACCCGGCACCTGCTCAACCATGTCGGAGGCGACACGCCCGTCGAGGTGATCACCCGCCGCCAGATCGAGGAGTTCCTCGTCGCCGGCATGGACGCCGGGCTCGCCCCAGCCACCGTTGCCCGCCGGTTCCGGTCACTCCAGCAGCTCTACCGCTGGCTCGACGACGAAGATGAGATCGACGTGTCGCCGATGGCGAAGATGAAGCCGCCGACGGTCGTCGTGCAGCCGCCCGACGTGATCACCGCTGACGAGCTGCGTGCCCTGCTCGCAGCGTGCAAGCCGGCGGGCAAGGGGCAGGACCGTGGCGACCGGTTCGAGCGGACCCGCGACACCGCCATGATCCTGCTGCTGGCCACGACCGGGGTCCGCTCGGCTGAGCTGATCGGGCTCACCGTCGACGGGCTCAACCTCAACGCCGAGACGTTCACGGTGCTCGGGAAGGGCAACCGGCAACGCCTCGTCGCCTTGCTGCCGCAACCCGCCGAGGCCCTCGACCGGTACCTGCGGGAACGGCGTAAGCATCCGGCGCACAAGCTGCCGGCGCTGTGGCTCGGCGCCAAGGGCGTGCTGACCGACTCCGGCCTACGTCAACTGCTCGAACGTCGATGCCGCGTCGCCGGCATCCGCGCTATCAATCCGCACCTGTTCCGCCACACGTTCGCCCATGAGGCCAAGCGGCGGGGCATGGCCGACGACGCCCTGATGCAGATCGCCGGGTGGCGCTCCGCGCAGATGCTGCACCGCTACGGCGCCAGCGCCGCCGCCGAGCGTGGCCGCGACGCCCACCGCAAACTGTTCGGCGAGGACCGACTGTGACCGAACCGACGCCCGCTCGAGGTCGTCATCGTCGCCTCCGGAAACGCAAGCTGCCCGAGATCCCTGCCGAGGACAAGGAACGACTCCTGGCCCTGTTCAGCGGCCCGACCAAGTCGGCCGTCACGATGATCTGTAAGAAGTGCAGCGCATCTATGGGGGGCCTCGACCGCGACGACACGGTCGTGATCCTGTGGACCAACGCCACCAGCGAACGCGTCACGGCCGACGCGCAATACGAGGTCACCTGCGACGGCTGCCATCGCACATACCACCGACGCGGCGCCGAGCTGCTCGCCGTCGCGAAAGCCGATCCGGGATCGACCCATCGGATGCGGTGACGCGCTACAGTGGTGGATACAACCGACCGCTTGATCGGCACCGAGCTTTCCGCCCCGACTCCGGGGTGACGTGTTCGAGCCGAATGCTTGGCAGGCACCCTCCCTGGAGGTTCTGTCATGTCCGACGATCGGCTCACCTGCGTTAGCAGGTATGGCGCACTCCAATCATGGGCCAATACCGTCGACAGGTCGGCGCGGACGCGCAACGCTCGCTCCGCCTCGCCGAACGGCGTCGATTGGCACCTCGCTCGACTGCCCGAGAAATTCGCTGAGGCGACGGATGCGCAGCGCCTCGCTGCGGCCGAGGCCGCGAGGAAGGCGTACTACGCCCGGCTCGCACTGAGGTCAGCTCAGGCCCGTCGCCGAGGCGGTGATCCCGATGGAAACGCAGCGGCCTGAACGCGCCGCCGCCCTCGGCGAGGCCGAGGGCGGGGCAGGGATCGAGCTGGCGAGCAGGATCTGGACTGAGCGTAACAGTGGGGCGTCAGCGATCGAGGGGTGTCCGCTGGCGTGCAGCCCAAGCTGTTCGTACCGCTGTCCGGTCCCGATCGAGGTCTCGATCGTCGAGGTGCTCAGCACGATGGCAGCGGCGTCGTGAACGCCGTAACGACCATGGGTCGTAAACGAAGTCGGCGGACCAACGCCGAGCTGGCCGACCTCGACGCAGCGATCATCGCCGCCGTCGCCCAGGACGCCCCGGTCTCACTGCGTGGCGTGTTCTATCGGGTTGTTTCCGCTGGCGGTGTCCCGAAGGACGACGCCGGCTACA
>JBPCJW010000004.1:0-11981 GCA_051004915.1 Ilumatobacteraceae bacterium | reverse complement strand
ACGGGTTCTCCAAGAAGGTCGAGAACCTGGCCCACGCGGTCAGCCTCCACTACACGGACTACAACTTCGCTCGCCCCACCTGTCTCTGAAGGATGAGCGCGGGCGGCGGATCACCCCGGCGATGGCGGCCGGCGTCGCAGCTCACCCGTGGGGCACCAGCCAGATCGTCGGACTGCTCGACTAGGCGAACACCTTCTCCATCGTCTTGTCGCAGCAGCACGTCGGGTTGCTCGTACCGGGGCAGTCCGCCGGCGCGGCCTTCGTGACCGTCACCTCGCAGCCACACGCCTCATCGGGACAGCGGTACACCTCACCTTGCCTGAAAGCCATTGCTCACCTCTCCGTCGTTGGGGACGCTTCAGACGGTAGAACGTTGACCCACCGTCAAGGTCAAGAGGCAATCCGTGACGAGCTACACGATCGGCGAGGCCCAACGCGGCGGGCATAACGCCCCGCGCCGTTCGGCACTACGAATCGAAGGGTGTGGTTCCCGCGCCGGCGCGAACCGAATCCGGCTATCGGCTGTTCACCGACGAAGACATCGCAGTCCTTGCGTTCATCCGACAGGGGCGCAGTCTCGGCCTCTCGCTCGACGCCATGGCGGAGATCATCGAGATCTCAGAACGCGGCGCGCCCTGCGACCGCACCGACGCCCTACTCGCGCAACGGGTCTCCGAGATCGACGCAGCCGTCGCCGACCTCCAACGCTGCGAGACACGATCACCGCCGCCCGACGAGCCAAGATCGATCAATCAGCCGGATCTCGCTGCGCCGTCATCGAGCAAGCCGCCAAGTCAGATTGACCCACCATCCCCTAAGTGCGCCGCGTGTCGGTGCCGACGGACCAGGTGGCGATCATCGGCGCGGGCGACTCGGCGCTGGTTCGTGACCTCGTCGGTGCCGGATACCAGCAGCACGATTCGCCGTCGACATCTCCGATGCCGCGTCCCGTTCGCCTTCGGGCAGCCCTCGCCGGCGCGGCCCCCACCGTCCCGTTGGCCCACGCCGACGTGCGTCTGGTGAGCCTGCCCCGAGCGGTCGACATATGGCACGATCGGCCGACGTTGCACTTCTTGACCGATCCTGACGATCGTGCCGAGTACGCCGCACGAGCAGCCGCGACGGTGCGCCTAGGAGGTCACCTGGTGCTCGCCGAGTTCGCGCCGGACCGACCACAACAGTGCAGCGGACTCCCCGTCGGGCGGACCCTTCATCGCTCGCCAGGCTGTTCGAAGAAGGCTGCACGCTCCTCAAGTCCTTCCAACGGGTCCACGTGACGCCATCGGGAGCCGACCAACTGTTCCTTCACGCGCTGCTCCGGCGGCGGGGGGACGCCGCCGATCAGTCGGTCCCATGACCGACATGCCCGCCCCCGGTCACCCGGCGATCGTCACCGGTCGCCATTCGTGCCGTCGTGGCGCCGTCGGAGGTGGTCGGCCCAGAGGACGGCGATGATCGTCATCGAGTCAATGATCTCACCGGAGAGGACCATGGCCAGGGTGTCGGTGAACGGGAACGTGTGTACTTCGAGGTGTTCGGTGGCGTCGGGCTCGGCGAACGCCACGGTGAGGTCGTGGGCGAGGAAGAGGTGGGCGGTCTCGTCGACGACGCTCTTGGAGGTCGAGTACGCGGTCAGGGCGGTGAGGCGTCCGGCGCTGCGGCCGACCTCTTCGGCCAGCTCGCGTTGGGCGGCGTCCTCGATCGACTCGCCGGGGTGCACGCCGCCCGTCGGCATCTCCCAGGTCGTCTGGCCGGTGATGTAGCGGAACTGTTGGACGAGCAGCACGTGGTCGGCATCGACGAACGGGAGCATCCCGACGCACGGGCCGCAGCGCACGATGCCATACAGCGTCGTCGCACCTGACGGCAGCTCGACGATGTCCTCGTCGACCGCGATCCACGGGTTCTCGTAGGCGCGCCGGCGGCGGAGCCGGCGCCATGGCGCAGGTTGGTGGTCAGTCTCCGAACCGTCGCTCGCGCTCACTGTCGAACCTCAGCCCACACGGCTCCAGCCTCCCGCGCCGGACGCGGGTGCGGCAACGCGGACCCGGTGCCTCAACAAGCGCGAAACTTCACGGTCCCGCTCAGGTGCGGCCGCATTGCGGTGAGCGATGATGGCGGGATGGCCCGGGTCGAACTTCTCGATGCAGCGTCCGCGCCCTTGCTGGCCCAGGCATATTTCGCCAACGGCGACCCGGGCCCGATCGTCGCCGCGCTGGCCACGGTGCCCGAGCTGCTCGACCCGACCCTCGGTTTCATCGGCGCGGCACTCGGCGACGGCGCGGTGTCGACCCGGCACAAGGAGTTCGCCATCCTGCGCACCTCCGTGCTGCAGGGGTGCCGCTACTGCGTCCATGCGCACACCGCCGTGGCGCTTGACGCCGGGTTGAGCGTGGACGAGGTGCGCGCGCTGCGCGGCGAGGTGCCGATCGAGGTCGGGTTCCCGGACGACGCCGAGCGGGCTCTGATCGGCTGGATCGACGCCATGGCCGGCGCCACGGGTCCCGTGCTCGACGACGTGTGGACGGCGGCCAGGGCACGCTGGCTCGCCCACGAACTGGTCGAGCTGACCGTGACGATCGGCGCGACGATGTTCCTCAACCGTCTGGCGACGGGGCTCGAGTTGCCGTCATCGACCGATGTCGTCGACCGGCTCGACCGCATGGGTCTCGCATGAGCGCCGCCACGGTCGTCGTCACGGGCCCGATCGCCGAGGCGGTTGCCGCTGGCGAGCTGCCGGGGCGGGTATGGCTGTACTCCAACTATCACTGCAACCTGGCCTGCTCCTACTGCCTCACCGAATCGTCGCCCCACAGCGAGCGGCGTCAGCTGTCGGCCGAGACCATGTTGGCGGTGGCTACCCAGGCCCGCCAGCTCGGGTTCTCCGCGCTCGGGGTCACCGGCGGGGAGCCGATGCTCCTTCCCTGGTTGCCCGAAACCGTAGCGGCCATGTCCGAGCACCTGCCGATCGTGCTGCTGACCAACGGCACCCTGTTCGTCGGCGACCGCATCGCCCGCGCCCGACCACTGGCCGGCGATGGCATCGCCGTACAGATCTCCCTCGATTCCGACCAGGCCGACGTCAACGACATGGCCCGCGGTCCCGACAACTTCGCCAAGGTCGTCGACGCGGTGCCTCGACTCGTCGCGCTCGGCGTGCGCGTCCGCATCGCCACGACGACCGCCGGGCCCCTCGACGACCCGGCGCTCGACCCCCTGCGGCAGCTCGTCACCTCGTTGGGCGTCGACACCGAGGATCACCTCGTCCGCCCAATCGTCCGGGGCGGCCGCGCCGACGAGCGCGACCTCGGCGTGACAGCGCGGGCGCAGGACATCCCGAGCGAGCTGACGATCACCGCCGACGGGGCGTTCTGGGGCAGCTTCGGGCCGACGGTCCGATCCGGCCGGCTGGACACCGACCTGCTCCTCACGCGAACCGTGCTGCCGCTGTCCGTGCCGGCCAACGCGCTCCTGGCCGCCGTGCGCGGACTGCCGCCGGGCACGGACGCCAACTTGGGGATCCGTTGAGCGAATTGAGCTCGGGGCCGGTCGGCCCCACCACATCACGATCATCGGCGGCGCCGAGCGGGTCGTCCGACCGGCTCGCCGAGCCGGGCGACGACGGATTGGGCCGTGGCGGCCAGTCGCCCCGTTCCTGCGGATCGGGCGAGGGCCCGGAGGTCAGCCTCGTCGTCGAGGTCGCGGGTCATCGGCAGCAGCCGCGCCGGTCGGCCCAGCGCGTGGAGTCGCCGGAGTTGAGCCGCGCCGGTGTTCGAGGTGCTCATCGGGATCCCCTGGAACACTCGTCGGTCGATGGTGGTCAGCCCGATCACCCAGTAGCCGCCGTCGGCGGCCAGCCCGAGAACGTCGCAACGCGCGGCGAGGGCGGTGAGCGCCGCACCCAACCAGCGGCCGGCGGCTGGCGTGTCCATCCCGACGATCGCACCGGGTCCGAGGTCGTCGAACCCGTTGGCCAGCCGCTCGGCCAAGCGCTCCCCGCGCTGGGCGACTATTTCGTATCCCGGCGGGATCCACTCGCCTGGCCGTCCGTCGAGCAGCACGACCCGGCGCACAGCTTCAGCCCCGCTGTCACGGTGCGCGGCGACGGCTGCATCGACGGCGTCGAACGTGTCGGCCAGCGCCGCGGCGGCGATGGATGCCGCCTCGTCAAGCGTGCACGGCGGGCTGAGCCGGGTCTTCACCCGTCCCGGTTCCGGGGCCTTGGCGATGACCGTCAGGTGCACGGCGGCCCACCTCCGGGCATGGCCGGGTCGCGCAGCAACCGGGACATGTCCGAGATGGCACGCATGGTGCCGCGCACGGTGCCGGTCACCTTGGAGCGCCCCGCCCGCTCGCGGTACTCGACCGGCACGACCCGCAGGCGCCATCCGCAGGCGGATGCCCGCAGCACCATCTCCAGCGGCCACCCGAAGCGCCGGTCGCGCAGGCCAAGGTCGAGCAGCGGGCGGCGGCGGGCGACCCGCATCGGGCCGAGGTCGGGCAGACCAAGCCCGGTCCTGCGGCGCACCTCGGCGGCGAGGACGCGGTTGGCCAACCGGGCGTGCGGTGCCCACGCGCCGCGTGCGGCGATGCGCTGGCCGAGCACGAGATCCGCCTCACCGCGCTCGACGTATGCGGTCAGCAGCGGCAACGCCAGCGGGTCGAGCGAAGCGTCGCAGTCCATGAAGCAGACGAGGTCGTCGGTCGCCGCCTGCAGCCCGCTCCAGCAGGCCTGGCCGAAACCCCGCCGGGGCTCGCGCACGACGATCGCGCCGCCCGCCTCGGCCAACTCAGCGGTGGCATCCGTGGAGCCGTTGTCGACGACGATCGCCCGAAACCCGGCCGGCATCCGCCCGAGGACCCAGCCGATCGCGGCGGCCTCGTTGAGCGCTGGGAGCACGACGTCGGGCACGATCGATCACCGACCCCGCGAACAGATCGGGGCCGGCCGGTGAGGGTCCTCGTCACAGGCGGCGCGGGCGTCATCGGCTCGCACGTCGTCGACCAG
The DNA here is from genome assembly GCA_051004915.1 of Ilumatobacteraceae bacterium. Classification (GTDB taxonomy): domain Bacteria; phylum Actinomycetota; class Acidimicrobiia; order Acidimicrobiales; family Ilumatobacteraceae; genus JALZMG01. The sequence continues at coordinate 6,973 of JBPCJW010000004.1, read as the reverse complement.
CTCCTGGCATCCGGTCACCAGGTCGTCGTCGTCGATGACCTCGACCCGGCCGTCCACGACGGCCCACCCGAGGGGTTGTCGTCGGGCGCCGAGTACCGGTGGGGCGACGCCGGCGACGTCGGGCCGGCGGACCTCGACGGTGTCGACGCCGTCTGCCACCAGGCCGCCAAGGTGGGCCTCGGCGTGGACTTCGCCGACGTCGACGCGTACGCCACCCGCAACGTCACCGCGACCGCCCGGCTCTTGCGGGCTCTGCACGAGCGCGACTTCCGTGGGCCGATCGTGCTGGCCTCGAGCATGGTCGTGTACGGCGAGGGCCGCTACCGGTGCCCTGTCCACGGCCTGGTCCGCCCCGGCCCACGAGATGTGGGCAACTTCGAGCACGGTCGGTTCGAGCCGCCGTGTCCGCAGTGCGGCGGGCCGCTGGTGCCGGAACCGGTGCCGGAGGACCATTGGGTCGATCCGCGTAACGTTTACGCCACCACCAAGCTGGCCCAGGAAGGTCTGGTCCAGGCGTATGCCCGGGAGCACCCGGGCTCGGTCGCCACGTCGTTGCGCTATCACAACGTGTACGGCCCGCGGATGCCCCGCGACACCCCGTACGCCGGCGTGGCCAGCATCTTCCCAGCCACTACGCCCGCGGGGTGGCGCCACGGGTCTTCGAGGACGGCGGGCAACGCCGCGACTTCGTCCACGTCGCCGACGTGGCACGCGCCAACGTCCTGGCGCTCACCGCCGAGCGGCCGGTGCCCGGTCCGCTCAACGTGTGCAGTGGGACGCCGCACACCATCTTGGACATGGCGCACGCCCTGGGACCAGCCGGCGGACCGGAGCCGCTGGTCGTCGGCGGATATCGACCGGGTGACGTCCGCCACGTCTTCGCCAGCGCGCAGCGAGCGACTCGCCTGCTCGGGTTCGAGGCGCAAGTCGGGTTCGAGGCGGGGATGACCGAGTTCACGACGGCGCCCCTGCGTCGGTCGCTTGGTCAACCCGCCGACCTGCCTGACAGCGCGATCACCACTTCGACACCAAGGCCGCCTGCAGCGCGATCGTCGTCGCCGCCTGGACACCGACCCACGTCGCCGAGCGCGCCGTCGCGGCGACGAGCACGCCGCCGGCCACGGCGATCCACGGGAAGAACAGCAGCCAGATCCGTTCGACCTCGGCCTTGCTGTACTGCGAGAGGTGGGCGGCGGACAGGGCGAGCAGCGCCCCGGCGACCAGCAGCCACACCCGGCGATCGCGCAGGCGGATCAACCCGGCCAGCGTCAGCGGTCCGAGCGCGATCAGCGCTGCGGCGATGTTGGCGACGGCGAAGTACCCCCCGGTGCGCAGCCCGGCCGTCCCCTCCCAGTACTCGACGCGCGTCGCCGCGGCACCAGCGAACCACCAGAAGCCGAAGCCGGCGAAGGCGGCGACGACAGCACCAATGCCCACCACTGTCGCTCCGGTGACGGCCAAAGCCGGTCCCGGCGCGCGCCGCGGGTCGGCGACGACCAGCACGAGCGGCACGGCCAGGAACACCGCCCCGCCATAGGTCAGGAACAGCAGCACCCCGAGCAAGAGCCCGGCCGCCGCAGCTGCGACGACGCGCGTTGCGCGCACGACTCGGCGATGGCGCAGGCTGATGGCGACCAGTGCGACCCCCCAGGCGCCGACGGCGGTGTACACGGCGTCGGCCGATGTCACCATCCAGACCGCGTACGGGGCGACGATCAGCACGGGCGCGGCCCGACGCACCCACGACGCCCCGGCGACGGCCCACACCGCCACGAGCACGCCGGCGGGCGCCGCGGCGGTCGCTGCGATGGACAGTGTGGCCGCCGCCCATTGGCCACCGAGGTGCACGGCGTCGAGCAGCTTGAGCACCAGGACGAACCCGGGCGGGTGGCCGCGAACGTGGACCGAGTAGTCGCTGATGCGGTCGACGAAGGTGCGCACGAACTCGGCGGCAGGCGGTGTGACCGGCAGGTTGACCAGGTACTCCGTCTCGTGGGCGGCGCCGCGCAGCACGCCGTCTGCGCCGTCGGTCAGCGCCAGGAGCACGGCGAAGCCGGCGGCGCCGATCGACGAGGTGACGACCACCCAGCGCAGCCGCACCCTCCACCACCAGCCGCGGGCCACGGCGACCACGACAGCAGCGGCGACCGCGGCGGCCCCGACCAAGCTCCAGCCGAACCGCCAGTCCCACCCGTCGAGCGGGTCACGACCGACCAACGGGGCGGCACCCAGGTTGATGGCAGGCACCCGCCGCTCGAAGTCGCGCCCCCAGATCACGCTGACCACCACGACGGCCACCGCCCCCACCCACAACGCCAACTCGACGCGGGTGGTGCGACGGGTCATCGATGCACGGGCAGACCGCCAGCGAGGCGTCGCGCCAGGAGCGCTCCGGCCACCGCCGCGCCGCCCCAGAACGCGGCGTTTTGGGCAGTGGCGATCACTTGGATCGCCCCGTCTTCGCGGACGTAGTCGAACGTGCCGGCAACGAACACGAGGACGGTCAGCACGGCGAACCCTGCTGCGCCGGCCCACGCCGCCCACCGCACCCGCGTTCCTGCGATCAGCGCCAACCCGAGAACGATCGTCAGGAGCGCCCACAGCGGGTTGAAGAAGAGGAACTTCAGCTCCCACCGGCGCACCAGCTCACCGCCCTCGCCGACGAACCCGGCATCGCTGCCGAGCAACGCGACCTCGGCTCCAGCGAACGAGATCGAGCGGGCGACGTACAGCGCGAGGAGGCCGACGACGGTGGTCACGGTGCCGACGACGACGAGCCCGCGGCGTGCGGCCGCCGGTTCCCGTTCAAGCACTCCGTCGAGGCCGACGTGGCGGCCGGCGTCCGTGGCGAAGAGCACGAGGTTCAGTCCGATCATCATGAGGTACGACCACGACCACTCGTCGGCTCCGTCGTAGTAGATCACCGACAGCAGGATCGGGACCGCCAGCAGCGCGCCGGCGAGGGCGACGATCTTCGTGCGCCACCCGATCAGCAGCAGCGCGGCGACGACGAGCTCGCTGATCAAGACGACCCAGCCGAAGAATCGGAAGTTGGGGAGGATGATCTCCTCGGTGACCCACGTGAACGGCGCGAAGGGAGAGTTCCGGGTCACCGACTCCGAATACTTGAACAGCCCGCCACCGGTGTCGTCACCGAACGCCGGCGGCACCTTCCAGTGAAGGTTGGCCAGCCACAGCAGCCCCGTCAGGATGCGGACGCCGCCGATGACCCCGTTGCGCACTCGCTCGTCGATGGCGTTCGCGTTGGGCGGGAGCGTGGTGGTGGTCATGTGATCGAACCCTCCAGGATCGGTTGCCGCGACATCGTTGCACCTGCATCGTCCGGGACCACTCGCGCTGCGCGCCGTTCGAGGCGGTTCCAGACGATGAAGGCGACGGCGACCGTCGCCCAACCGGCGAGCACGTCGGTGACGTAGTGCTCGGCGAGGTAGACGACCGAGACCGCCACTCCCACCGGGAACGCGAGCAGGACGATGCGCAGTGCGCGCTGGCGGACCCACGGGAGGAAGAACACCACGACGAGGAGCGAGAAGGCGGCGTGCAGCGACGGCATCGCGGCAACGTTGTTCAACCAGTTGCGACCCGTGTCCCATGCGTCGGTCAACACGTCGAGCCCGATGTGCTGCCAGAAGCGACCGACGGGCCGCTCGAGTGGGGGCAGGGCGTCGAGTCGGATCGTCGGATCGCCGCCGGCCGCCATCCACGGCGGCGCGGTGGGGAGCACGACGAAACCGACGCAGCCGATGAACAGGACCGTCGCCAGTCGGCGCATGAAGCGCACCCATTGCTTGCGGTTTCGGATCCAGAGGGCGATGACGATCGCAGCAGGGACCGGGTAGTGCGTCGCGTAGAGGATCGACGCCACGACGTCGAACCACTGGACGGTGTCCGGCGAGTAGAAGTGCTCTTGCAGCCACACGCTCGGGTCGTTGCCGAAGAACAGCAGCCGGTCGATGTTGCGCACGGACTCCACCTGCAGGGGCGATCCGAGGCCGTCGGCAATCGCACGGCTCTCCTCGTAGGCCAACCAGATGGCGGCGTAGAGCGTGAGATCGCATCCCAGCCGCACCCAATGCCGCCACGGCCGGCCAACGCTGGCGACGGCGAGCAGCAGCGCCACGACAGCGAGGATCCACAAGCGATCAACGAGCACCCCGTTGTGCCTCAACCAAGTGACGGAGGCGACGACGACGATGGCGAGCAGCGCCCAGCGCACCGGTCGCCACGGATCCACGCGCGTGGGCAGCCCAGCTGAAACCGTCGCCAGCGGACGCAGCGGAGAGTCCACCGTCGACGTCATCCGTGCCGAGCGTACGAATGCATCCTCGTCGCGTCCAGGTCGGAGCGCTGCCGTTTCGCGAACCTTTACGATTCGTCGGGGACGGTCACCGAGCGGTCGTCAGCCGGACGCGCCGTGGCCCACTCGTCGAACACCCGCCGGGCGACGTCCGGCCGTCTCGTGTAGACGCCGTCGACGCCGACCTCGGCGAGGAAACGCATGACCTCGGGGTCGTCGACTGTCCAGGTGAACAGCGCCATGCCGCGCCGATGGGAGATCTGTACCTGCTCGCGGTCGAACCGATCCTCCCGATACGGCGGCTGGCCGATCGGCGACACCGCGCACCACGCCGCGTCGCCCTCGTCGGCGGCGCGCATTCGGTCGAGATCGGCGTAGGTCGTCGTGACCAACAGCACCTCGGGGCAGACGTCCCGGGCCTCGTACACGGCCCGGTCGTCGTTGGCGCTGAGGTACACATCGTCGGCCCGCCCGGTGCGTCGCAGCACGTCGCACAGCGTTTCGGCCATCGACGGTTCGACCTGTTTGAGCTCCAGCGAGATGCGGGTGTCCGCAAACTGCGTGAGGATCTGTTCCAGCGACGGCACCCGCACCGGGGTGTCGAACGGCTCACCGGTCCAACGCGCTGCTGCGTCCAACTGCTGGAGCTCGCCCCAACTCTGCTCATCGATGTTGCCGATGCCGTCCGTGGTCGTCGCCAGTTCGCGATCGTGACGGGCGACGATCACGTCGTCGCGCGTCATCCACAGATCCACGTCGAGGATGTCGGCCCCCACAGCGACCGAACGCTCCATTGCCTCGATCGTGTTCGACGGGCCAAGCCCTTCCCCGCCGCCGTGGGCGATCACGAGCGGCGGACTCGACACCCACGGACTGGGCGCGCAACGCACGAGGTTGGTCGAACCTGGCGCGCACCCGCCGAGCACACCGACGAGCGCGAGCCACCGAATCGGAGACGGGAACGTCCCCGCAGTGTCCCACCGACGCCACCGACCGTCGAGTCACTCCGGCGGCCCGGTAGCCGGTTTCACGACGATCGTCGGCCGTCGTGGTCTCGCCCCGATCGCCGCTGGGGGCCGATCCGGCTCATCCACCGAACCGCGACCCGGTGCTCACGGTGCACGACACGGGCATCTGACGGCGTACCAGGACGGGACCGGTCGGGACAACGCCGACGCCAGACGCTCGGCCGCGGAGGTTCACCTTCGAGACCGTTCGGCGCCACACGGGACACGACGGACGATGAATCGCCGGATCCTCGCCGGATCGCTCGGATGGGTGCCGGAGGACGGACCGAGCGATCTCCTATCATCGGCTACGAACCGAAAATGGATGACGCGACGTGACTCCACCTTCGAGCCGTGCGCGAACGAGCTGCTCGCTTTGGCACAGTGCGCCGCCTGGCCCGTTGCGCACGCGCGGCTCTTGGCGAGCCGCCGCATGACGCGTCGCCTTTCCGGTCTCGTCCTCATCGCCGGCGCCGTCGCCTACGGCGCGCTGGTCGGCGCTGCCGACGTCACCTTCAACAGCACTCCGCTCATCGTGGGGGCCTCGGCGGCTGCCGCAGGGCTGATCGGCCGGCAGAGGCGCCTCGTGCCGATCGGGCTCACCCTCGTCGGGTGGGGGACGGCCGTGCTGTTGGTGCGAGACGGGCCGGTCCCCGACGATCGGGAAGCGCCGGCATTCCTGATCGGGATGGCGATCGGCTTGCTCGCCGCTCACCTCGTGGCACGCGTTTGGCGCCTTCCGCTGACCGGGGCGCTGCTGGCGGCGCTCAGCGGCGGCCTCGCCTTCTACGTCGCCTACGACGTGACGTGGCTCGGCGAGTGGCCGTTCTGGACCGCCGTCGTCGCCGCATGGGGCGTGCTCGAGGCAGCTCGCCGACCCGAGGCAGCGTGACCGCACCGATTGTCGTCGTCGGTGCCGGCCACAACGGGTTGATCGCCGCGTGCTACCTGGCCCAAGCGGACCGTGACGTCGTGGTGGTCGAGCAACTCGATCGGCCCGGTGGCGGGTCGCGCACCGAAGAGACGGTGCCCGGTTACCGGTTCGATCTCCACTCGGTCGCCCACAACATCATCAACATGACCGACATCCCCGACGAGCTCGATCTCGTCGGTGCCGGTCTCGACTACATCGAGATGGACCCGTTCTCCATCGCCGTACACGAGGATGGTCGGCGGGTCAGGTTCTTCCGCTCCGTCGACGCAACCATCGAATCGATCGCCGAGACCTCACCGGCCGAGGCCGAGGCCTACCGACGGTTCATCCAGAAGTCAATGCCGATCGTCGGCAGCATTTTGCCGGCGATCCGCGGCGATGTCTCGCTCAAGGTGCTACCCGGCCAGGTCGCCAACGTGATCCGGACACTGCGACGCCGACCGCTGACCACCGTCCGGGATGTGATCAGCCCCTACGACTCGCTACTGCGACGATGGTTGCCGTCGGACCTGACCAGGGGGCCCGTCGCCGCCTTCGCCGCGCACGCCGGCGTCGGGCCGACGGTGCCGGGAGGAGCGCTGTTTGCCTTCTGGCAAGCCGCGTACCACCGGTACGGCCAGTGGCACGGTCGCGGTGGCGCCCAGAACCTCACCGACGCCCTCGTCACCCGGCTCCGGTCGCTCGGCGGAACATTGCGGTGCTCGGCAGCCGCCG
>JBPCJW010000003.1:0-7322 GCA_051004915.1 Ilumatobacteraceae bacterium | reverse complement strand
ACGGTAGCCAACAGCGATCGCCACGTCGCCGTGCACGGACGCGGTGAGCGATGAGCGCGCAGGGCGCCCCGATCGCTCACCTCTCGTGCCTGCCGAGCACGCGCAACGTCGGGGATCGTCAGTGGCGGGGCCTGTCGCCGATGTCCGTACCACCCGCCGGTCTGAGCAGACGACGGACGCGATCGACGAAGCGACGAGGAGGGAGGAGATCGTTGCGCTGCACACGCCAGCATGGTTCGAGCAGTCGGAGCCCTCGCGCCCGCCGCAGCTCGTTCGCTTCGTGCAGCATCATCCGCAGCTCGTGATCATCATTGGGGAACATCGTGATGATGCTCACGGGAACGCCTCGGTGTGTCCGGGCGCTGGACCATCAGCGAGCTCCATGCCATCCCCGCCGTCGCTCCGGAGGCCGAGGAGGTAGCCAACGATGAACGACGACCTGTCCACATGCACCTCCGCCGCCAACGTATCCCGCTGCCCGCCCGCTCGACGCCTGACCGTCTGGATCTGGGCGTGATCCGTCTCGGACGCTGAGACGGATCCCGCCCAGGAACGGATCCCGCCCAGATCGCGGTGCGGCACCGTCCACCGGGCGTTCGGAGCGGATCGGTAACGTCGGTGCAGACGGCGGCTTCGGAGCCGCCGCCGTGAGGGAGTGGAGATGACCAGGCAATCCAGGCGACAACTCTTGACCGGCGCGGCCGCAGCGACCGTCGGTGCAGCCCTGGTGGGTGGGTCAGCGGCGTCCGGCGCGATGCAGCCCGTGTCCACCGACACGATCGCTCAGCTGTTCGCCGGCCTGCCCGGCACGATCGCGTTCAAGATCGTTGCGCCGGCGACGCAGCGGACGCGAGAACTGGACGTGGCGATGGAGGCCCGGACTCAACTCTTCATCGGCAGTTCGTTCAAGGGGTTCGTGGCGGCCGAGGCGTTTCGCCAGGACGACTCGCCCGATGTCGTCAAGGCGATCACCGAGCGGCAGCTCGACCTCGATGCGACCGTGTGGTCGCCCGACAGCGCGACGTTCAACCCGCCGGACCTCACGGGTCGTGTGTCGGAACGCACTGCGCTCGAGGCGATGATCCTGCACAGCGACAACACCGGCGCGGACATGATCTTGAAGCAGATCGGGCCGGACAACGTGCGGGCGTTCCTCGCGTCGGCCGGGCTGACGAAGAGCTTGATCCCCACCAGCACCCGCGTCTTCATCGGCTACCTGCTCGGCGCGCCGGACTACCTGACGTTCACCTGGGACCAATACCTCGCCGCGACCAACGACCCCTTCGTCAACCCCGCGCTCAACACGACCGAGTCGCTGGCGTCGTCGGCTGATGATCTCGTTTCCTTCTACGCACGGTCGCTGCAGGGCGACTTCTTCGAGCACGACGAGACGCTGCAGGCGTACCGCGCGCTGCTGTCCATCGGCGACATCATCACGCTCCTGCCGCTTCCGCTCGGGGTCAGCGGCTTCGCCAAGGGCGGCGAGATCAACGAACCCGGGTTCCACGCCCTGTGCGCGGCGGGCGGGATGACCTTCGATGAGGTCTGGGTGTACTTCGCCTTCCTGATCAACTGGCCTGCGGCCGCCCAGGACGACCCCGCCACGCAAGCCGCCTGGGCCATCGCGTCAGCCAACGCGCTGCAGCTCGTGAAGGACTCGCTCGCCGCGCCGACTTCTGGGGGTTTCGCCGGACAGCTGCCAGCCACCAGGTAGGAGCGTCGGCCCGCATGGCGGGCGCTCAAGCAGATGGCGAGGCCGTGCCGGCGGGGATGTCCCAGCTGAAGGTCGTGGCCGCGACGAGCCGGCCCGTCTTCGGGTCCTGCGCCTTGTAGTCGATCTTGACGGTGTTGAAGACCATCTCGACGTGCTGGAGGATCGACCCTTCCTCGGTGACGCTGGTCGCCACCTTGGTGATGAACGCGCCTTCCAGGAGCATCGTGAAGTACGTCTCGGGGTCCCGCCGCCGATCGTCTTCGACATCTGCACCTCGACCTTCGGGAAGCTCCTGCCGTTGCAGATGTACCCCATGATCACCGGCGACGAGGTGTCGTAGTTGTGCTGCCAGATCAGCTTGCCTGGCGCCGCCTTGCCGACACTGGCCCGCCGCCCTTGGTCCAGCTGCTGTCGGCGTTGATCTCCCAACTCCAGCTGTGCAGCTCGATCCACCGCTCCTTGCCCTTCTGGGACGACTCGCCGCTGGCCTTGTCGAAGAACGACAGGAACGCGTTGGCCGCCATGATGTGCTCCCTCTGCAGATCGCGTTGGCCGATCGACCAACTCGTCGACCGTAACGCGGGCCGCTAGCTCCGGGCGCGGTCGCGCGCGACATCGGCCGCGACGGCCCGCCAGTCGACGTCACTTCCTGTCGCTGCCGCCGATGCGTCGTCGTCCCCGAGCGCGTCGACGGCGATCGCCCTCGTGTGGTCGACTGCCCGTTGCTCGCAGCCGAAGCGCCACACGTATCCGGTCTGGTCGCGCAGCCGCTGCGCGGCGGCGAGCAGGTGGAGGCAGTCGGGCCAGTGCTCGGTCCTGGCGGCGGCGACGGCGAGACCCTCGAACGCATCGGTGGCGATGGGCCGCAGACCTTGTTCGACGGCGATGGCCAGGGCGTCGTGCCACCGGCTCTCGCTTCCCGTCGCAGCTGCGTCGACAGCGGCTCGAACCGCTTGCGGATGAGGGCGGGGCCGGGCCTGCCGCCGCAGGTAGTCGACGGCAGCATCCGGAGCACCCGCCTCGATCGTTTCCCGCGCGACGAGCCACAGGCGTCCGGTGGTGACGATTGGATCAGCGTCTGGGGCGTAGACGTCTGGATCGATGGTGGAGGGCTGCCCTTCCAGCAGCGCCAGACGATGGTGTGCGTTGAACACCCAGTCGACCAGTCCGGGTGCGTTGCGCAGTGCCAGATCAGCGGTCCCGACGGCGAGGCGCAGCGCGTCGGCTCACGGGCGAGGAGCGCGGCGCAGCCCAACTGGCGCACGGCCGCCTGATCCCACACCACCGATCCCGGTCGTGAGAGCACTGCCCGAGTGAGCTCGATCGTCCGGGCGAGGTCACCCGTCGACAGCGCCGACTCGGCGTCGAGCAGGCATGGAGCGGCGGCAGCCGGCTCCTGCTCGGCGATGCTGACTGCGATCTCCATCGTCTGCCAAGCCTGGATGTAGCGGTCACCGGGTCGGCCGGCCAGATCTCTCAGGGCCGGGTTGACATCCGCGTGTTGGCGAGCCAGTCCCTGGTAGTACTCGTCGCCGAGGTCCGTCGCGACCGCCTCGATGCGGGCGAGGAGATCGAAGGCCGCGTCAGCTCCTCGCGTGTCCAAGTAGAGGTACGACACGTCATACGCGGCTGCCAGCCACTCGGCGCTGCAGCGCTCGGCGTTGCGGTCGGAGAGCACACGTCGGCGGCGGCCATCGCATCCCCGGATCGTCCGAGCACGTACCACGCCGTAGCGACGTCGCGGAGCAAGCGCAGCCCGCGATGAGGGTCGTCAGCGATCCAGTCAGGGCGGACCTGAGCTCGGCATGGAACTCGTCCAACTCCTCGAGGATGTCGTCGGTGGGCATGGCGCCGCGCGGGTGCAACCAGTCGGCCCACCAGGCGGAGTGGGCATCGCGCAGGGCGGTCAGCTCGCCGGCGACCTGTGCCCGTTCGACGGCGTACGCCCGGAGGGTCTCCAACATCCGAAAGCGCGGCTCGCCGTCGCGGCCTTCTCGACGGCGACGAGGCTCTTGTCGACGAGCTGGGTGAGCAGGCCGAAGACAGCGGCGACGTCGACGACGCCGGTGGACGACACCACTGCTTCTGCCGCCTCGAGAGGGAAGGCCCCGCTAAACACGCCGAGCCGGCGAAACGCGCGTTGCTCGCTGTCGTCGAGGCACTCTGGTGTCGGGCAGCTCAGCGGTAGTCCGGGTTGGGGAAGTCGAATCGGCAGCCGGCGTCCCACGCCGAGCGCTGGTTGCCATGGGCCGGCACACCCCCGCGGTCCTTGAGCATGCGCGCCGTGTGCATCAGGTTCCAAGTCATGAACGTGGTGTTGCGGTTGGTGAAGTCGTTGTCCGGCCCGCCCGATCCAGCGTCGAGGTACGACGGTCCCGGCCCGACCTCGCCGATCCATCCGGCGTCGGCTTGCGGCGGGATCGTGTAGCCGAGGTGCTGCAGGGAGTACAGGATGGCCATCGCACAATGCTTCACGCCGTCCTCGTTGCCGGTGATCAGGCAACCGCCGACCTTGCCGTAGTAGGCGTACTGCCCGTCGGCGTTGAGCTGGCTGGAGTTTCCGTACAGCCGCTCGATCACCCGGGCGCAGGCCGACGAGATCTGACCGAGCCAAATCGGCGTCATCAGCACCAGGATGTCGGCCGCCATGACCCGGCCGAACAGCGTCGGCCACTCGTCGCTCGCCGCGCCGTGCTCCGTCATGTCGGGGTAGACGCCCGTGGCGATGTCGTGGTCGGCGACACGGATCGTGTCGGTGGTGACGCCGTTGGCCTCCATGATGTCCATCGAGATGCGGGCCAGGCCCTCGGTGTTGGACACCGCAGGAGACGGCTTGAGCGTGCCGTTGACGAAGAGCGCGCGCAGGTCTGTGAAGTCCCAGGTGCTCTCGTCGCACAGCTGCTGTTGGTACTCGTTCATCGACCCCGATCTTGCCACCCGCCCTGTGGACGCCGGGGGTGGGAGATCGACGACGTCCAGCCACAGCGGCACTTCTGCTGCCGTCGATTATCCAGCCCGCTGTGCGTCGCGTCCCCGATCGCCGACAACCGACCGAGGTCGTGGTCACATCCGATCGAGCCACTCGGCCGCCCGCCCGGTTCGGTCGATGGCGGAAGCCGGGTCACCCCCCACCTTCGGTGGTGAAGGTGAGCTCGATGTCGTCGGCGCACGTGTGGTCGCCGGCTGCGTCGGGTGGTCGAGGAAGGCGCTCGTGATCTCGACCGATCACGCCGACTTCCCGAAGACCGAGTGACCGTGTACGGGAACTCGACGAGCTGGGACGCCCGGAGGCCCGGGGTGATGACGTCGACCCACTCGGGGGCCGTGGCGGCGTCGTGGTGGTCGCCGATGCGTCGCTCGACGTGGTGGTCGCCGCCGCGGGCGTTTCGTCGGGGTCGTCGCTGCACACCGCGCCGATCAGGGCGAGGACCGTTGCCGTGGCCACGATCGTCGCGCCGGGGGCAGGAGGCCGACGCGACCACTGTGCGGTGTCTTCGTCGTGTTTCATGAGATTTCCTTCGTCGCTGGATCGGCTCAGCCGGAGAAGGGCTTCTGGTCGGCGGTGCACACGGTGCCGGGTGGCGGGGCGGCAAGGTCGCGAGGTACTTCACCCCCGCCTCCTCGATGCATGTGCTGGGGTCCTTGTCGCTCACGTGGCCGTAGCCGTCGTGGGTCAGCAGCACCGCGTTGGCGAACCGGTCGGCGACCCGCTCGGCGTTCTGGTAGCCGGTGTTGGAGTCGTGGCGGGTGCCGTCCACCAGGATCGGGACGTCGGTCTCGGCGTCCTACGGGCCGGCGTAGCGGTCGTCGCTGTGGGCCGGCCAGTTCGATGCGCACGGGGCCCACAGCCACCACCCCTGGATCGCCCCTGCCACCTGCTGTCCTCGGTGAGGTCGCTGATCACGGTGGGCCAATCGGTGGAGGGGACCTCGGCCGGACCGTCGAGGCAGAAGATGGCCGCCGACTTCGTCGGCTCGGCCCACGACTTCGGCGTCTGCCACAGCCGGGCCGGCGTCTTCAGCTCCGATGCGTCACCGTCGGCGGCGACGTTCAGCTGCTCGGCCCACCCCGGCCACAGGATCGGGTCGCGCAGCGCGGAGAACGAGCTCAGTTGCAGGCCGCTGGAGACGAGCTCGCCCGGCGGGTCGGCGTTGGGCGCTGGGATCGTCTCCGTGCGGAGCGTCTCGAACAGCTGGTCCACGCGTTGCGCTGCGGTCTGTCCGGGTGGCCGGCGAGCGCGCAGCGGCTCCGGCCGGCTCGTCGCAGAGCTCGGCGAACTGGGCGAAGACCGCATCGGGCGACGAGGCGTTGTTGGCCGCCCGCTCCGGGACCATGTTGGCGTACGTCTGGCCGAGCATGGTGCCGCAGGAGAACCCGACGTAGGTCAGCGTCTCCTCGCCTGACAGCGCCCGGAGGACCTCGAGGTCGCGGGCGGTGTCGGCCGTCGAGATGTGCGAGAGCAGCTCGCCCATCACCTCGCGGCAGCGCTGCGCCAGGTCGACCATCAGCAGCTGGAACGCCGCCGACTGCTCGTCCGTGTACGGGATAACGACGTCCTTTCAGAACGCTGCCTCCTCGGCGTCATCGGCGAAGCAGTGCACGGGCGAGCTTCCGTGCGTGCCACGGGGATCCCACGAGACGATGTCGAACCGTCGGTCGCCCCAAGCGGAGAGGCCGACGCCGGTGTCGCCGGGGCCCCGGGTTGAAGAACATCGATCCGATCCGCTGGTCGGGTTTGGTGGCCGGGTAGCGGATCACGGCCAGCTCGATCTGCTCGCCCGACGGGTCAGCCCAGTCGAGCGGGACCGGGACCTTGGTGCACTCGAACCCGGGATCGCAGGGGGCCCCAGCCGATCCCAATCGCAGGGGCGGTGCTCGTCGGTGCCGAGGTCGTCGCAGTCGACTTGCTCGAGTCGCTCGACGCGGCTGTGGTCGCTGCCGCCGACGACGTGTCGTCCGAGTCGCCGCCGCATGCTGCGCCGACCAGGGCCAGGGTCGAGGGCGAGGGCGAGGGCGACTCGGGCCCGGCGCGGTCGGCGCGGCGTCGTCACCCCCACCCGTGCATCCGGCCAGCATCAAGAGCGCCACCGTGCCGCACCACCGTCGCACCCGTCTGGCGTCCACGCGATCCGCGCATCGGTCCCGTCCCCCTGTCGTCACCGGATAGTACGGCCGAGGTTCTGACGCCGGTACCGGTCCGTTTGGTTCCCGAAGACGGTCGCGCCTGACCGATCTGGGCGTGATCTCTGCCAGCAGTTGGCAGAGATCCCGCCCAGATCGGCGGCGCGCAGACGCGGGATGGAGCCCAGAGTGGGAATCGAACCCACGACCTACGCATTACGAGTGCGTTGCTCTACCGACTGAGCTATCTGGGCGATGGGCGTCGCAGTGTACCGACCGGGTCGTTCACCGCTTGTTGCGTTGGAACACCTTGCGCAGCCGTGCGAGAAACCCGAGGCCTTCGTCCGGATCGGGCTTCGTCTTGCCCCTCGCCTCGAGGTAGATCGCCTTGGTCGCCCCGGCCAACGGCGTGGCGACGAGCGCGCCGGGCACGCCGGCCACCGCCGCGCCCACGAAGGCCGCGATCATCGTCGTCGGCGGCGTCAGA
>JBPCJW010000002.1:0-17738 GCA_051004915.1 Ilumatobacteraceae bacterium | reverse complement strand
CGTCCCCCAACTGCCGTCTTCGGCAAGGATCTCGTGGGCGCTCTCGTCACGTCGGACGACCCAGTTCGGTGTGGCCATCGACGCCGATCGTAGGTCGCGTCGGCGGCGCCCTCGAACCGTCTCGGCGCCGATGCCCGCATCGCAGTGCGGACTCATAGCCTCCCGGCTCATGATGCGACGGCGGTCCGCCCTGCTCCTGCTTCCACTCCTGGCTGGCCTCGTGGCCTGTGGCGGCGGCGACGACTCCGGTTCGGGCTCGGCGACGACGGCCGCCGCGACGACCGAGGCACCTGCCCGGGACACCGCCGCCGGAACGACCCTCGCCGACACGGCGAGTGAGACGGTCGATGCTGGTGGGGAGGAGTTCTGCGCCACGGCAGAGGAGCTGGCCAACTACAACGCCGAGGCGCCGCAGCTCGATGTCACCGCCGACTGGGAGACGATCAAGGGCGAGCTGTTGGCCAGTGCCGAATCAGCGCTCCCGCTGTACCACGACGCGATCGCCTCGGCTCCCGATGAGGCACAAGGCAACTTGGAGACGCTGCAGGCCTACACCGACGAGATCCTCGTTGGGCTCGAGGAGTCCGAGTCCGTCGACGAGTTCATCAGCGCGTTCTCTGCGCCGTCGCAGGAGATCCTCACCGCAACAGCGGAGCTGGACGAGTACCTGCAGGAGAACTGCGGGTTCGGTCTCACGCACAGCAGCTGACGTTGTCCGAACGCCGCGTCACGCGCTCCTGACGCGGAGTCGCCGGGCCACCATCACACCGGTCACGCCGACGGCGGCGATCGCGACGGCCGGCGCGGCGACCGGCGTCACCCGCCAGCCGGCCGCCTCGGCCGCGCCCACCTCGGACGTGCCGAGGTCCTGTTCCCCGAACCACCCCTGAACGACGTGCCAACGGTGCTGGCCGGCGGTGGGCAGGTCGAGGATCGCCCGGTAGTGGCCGGTGGAGACGGCGGGGAAGCGAGCGACCACACCTCCGGACCCTCGACCACGAGGACCACACCGTCGACGTCGACCGGGGTCCGACCGTGCTGGAGGATCGTCAGGTCGATCGCTCGTTCCTCCCCGGCGACGGGCGCCTCGAACCTGTCCACCGTCGTGACCGCCCAGCCGCCGGCGGACGCAGGGCGCACCTGCCAGCCCCACGCCGACGGCAACCGCGGCGACAATCATCCACACGGTCCTCGACGAGTGACGCTGCATGCCGATCCGACACCGCCCGCCGGCGCTTCGTTCCCACCGGGGACGAACGAAGCGGCCGGCACTCTATGGTGCCCACCGTGACGAGCTCGGGGGGATCTGCGGCTGATCGCCCGCTGCGCATCGGCATCGTCTGCCCCTACAGCCTGACCGTGCCGGGCGGTGTGCAGGCCCAGGTCCTCGGCCTGGCCCGAGAGCTGCGCCGCCAGGGACACGAGGCCCGGGTCCTCGGGCCCTGCGACGGACCGCCCCCGGAATCGTTCGTCACACCGCTCGGCGACAGCCTCCCCACCGCGGCCAACGGGTCGATCGCCCCGCTGGCTCCCGACGCGTCGGCTGCGCTGCGGACCATCCGTGCCCTCCGTGATGAGGAGTTCGATGTCGTCAACGTCCACGAGCCGATGGTGCCCGGCCCGCCGATGACGACGGTGACGATGCGCCCGGCGCCGCTCGTCGGAACGTTCCACGCCGCCGGCCAATCGGCCAGCTACAAGGTGTTCCGTCCGGTCGTGGTGTGGCTCGTCGGGCGCATCGACCGCAAGGTCGTGGTGTCGAAGGACGCCCTCGAGCTGGCCCAGAACGCGCTCGGCGGCGAGTACGACATCCTCTTCAACGGGGTCGAGGAAACGCTCATCGCGTCGACGCCACCGACGCCGACCGACGGTCCGACGATCTTCTTCTGCGGCCGCCACGAGGAACGCAAGGGTCTCGCCGTCCTGCTCGAGGCGTTTGTCGCGCTGCCCGCGAACACTCGCCTGTGGATCGCCAGCGACGGACCAGCCGGCCCCGCCCTGCGCGCCCAGTACGCCGCCGACTCGCGCATCTCCTGGCTCGGTCGGATCAGCGATCCCGAGAAGTTCGCCCGCCTCCGAGGCGCCTCGGTGTTCTCCGCCCCATCGCTGCACGGCGAGTCATTCGGCGTCGTCCTGATCGAGGCGATGGCCGCCGGCACCGCAGTGGTGGCCAGCGGCCTCGATGGCTACCGCAACGTCGCCACCGACGGAGTCGATGCCCTGCTCGTGCCGCCCGGCGATGTCGGTGCGCTGACCGCGGCGCTGACGGACGTGCTGACCGACGAGCCGCTCGCCGCATCCCTGCGTACTGCCGGGCTGCGCAGGGCGAAGGACTTCTCGATGGCCACGCTGGCCGACGAGTACGTGCGCATCTACCGCGAGTTGCTGCACGACGCCGAGCAAGAACCGACCCCTCGCCGGCGTCCCCGCTGGCGCCGCAAGCCGCTCGTACACTCCACCCAATGACCTGGGTCCTCATCATCATCGCCGTGTTGGTGGTGCTGCTCGTCGTGTACGTGATCGCCGCCTACAACGGCCTGATCCGCCGCCGCAACCAGATCGAGAACGCGTGGTCGCAGATCGACGTGCAGTTGAAACGGCGGCTCGACCTGATCCCCAACCTCGTCGAGACCGTCAAGGGGTACGCCGCCCACGAGCGCGAAACCCTGGACGCCGTGATCCGGGCGCGCAACTCGGCGATCGCCGCGCCCGACACGCCCGAGGCGCAGGCCGAGGCCGACAACATGCTGACGGGCGCGTTGCGCCAGGTTTTCGCCCTCAGCGAGGCGTACCCGGACCTCAAGGCCAACCGGAACTTCCTGGCGTTGCAGGAGGAGCTGACGGCGACCGAGGGCCGTGTGGCCTACTCGCGGCAGTTCTACAACGACAGCGTCCTCGACTACAACAACAAGCTCCAGCAGTTCCCGACGAACTTCTTCGCGCAGCGGTTGAAGTTTGACAAGCGCGAGTACTTCGAGGCCGACGAGGCCGCCCGCACCGCCCCGACGGTCGAGTTCTAGGGGTGCGCTGCTCCGCGACGTTGTCGTTGCGCGCCTGATGTTCGAGCTGATCCGCTCCAACAAGCGCCGTTCCGTCCTGCTCGTCGCGGCGTTCGTGCTGGTCGCCGTCGCCATCGGCGCGGCCGCCGGCTACCTCGCCGGCTTCGGCTGGATCGGCATCGCCATCGCTCTGGTCATCTCGGGAGCACTGGCCTTCGCCTCGTACTGGAAGGCGGATCGCATCGCCCTTGCCGTCAGCCGGGCCCACCCCGCCGACCCCGAGCAGTATCGCCGCCTGCACAACCTGGTTGACGGGTTGTGCATCGCCGGCGGACTGCCCAAGCCGGGGGTCTACGTCGTCGACGACCCAGCCCCGAACGCCTTCGCCACCGGCCGCAACCCGAAGCACGCCGCCATCGCGGTGACCACCGGCCTGCTCGAGAAGCTCAACCGCGTCGAGCTGGAGGGCGTCATCGCCCACGAGCTGTCGCACATCCGCAACTACGACATCCTCGTGTCGACGCTCGCCGTCACCCTGGTCGGCGCGGTCGCCCTGCTCACCGACATCACGATCCGCATGATGTGGTGGAACGGCGGTCGCCAGCATCGCGACGGGGATCACGGCGACCACGCCAACCCGCTGGCGTTCGTCGGCATCGCGCTGTTGATCCTCGCCCCGATCATCGCCAAGGCGATGCAAGCCACGATCTCGCGCCGGCGCGAGACGCTGGCCGACGTGAGCGCGTGCCAGCTCACGAGGTATCCACCAGGATTGATCTCCGCTCTGGAAAAGTTGCGAGACGATACGACCGTGACGCACTCGGCGTCGACGGCGACCGCTCACCTGTGGATCGAGCAACCGCTGAGCGGCGTCGGTGACCGTGGCCGGCTCGGCTCGATCCACAAGCTGTTCGACACCCACCCCCCGCTGGACGAGCGCATCAGTCTGCTGAGAGAACTATGACGACACCGACGAGACGGCTGCGCCAAGCCATGACCGTGACGGCGGCGGCATTGGTCGCGGCGTGCGCCGGAGGGAGCGAGGCCGCCGACACGGCACCGACCACGCGCCAGACCGCGGCGGAGGCGACGACCGACGACGCCACGGACGCCACGACCGAGGATCGCGGCGCAACGACGACGGACCAGCCGGCCTCGACCGAGCGGCGGTCGACGACGACCGAGAGCCGGCCGACGACGACCGAGAGCCGGCCGACGACCACCGAGAGCCGGCCGACGACCACTGCATCGACGTCGACCACGTCGACCACCACCTCGACCACCACGACGCTTCCGCCGACCGCCACGACCACCCCGGAACCGGCGCGCATGCCGCTGACGGGCATCCCGCTGGACTACGGCCAGGCGCCACCCGACCGGCCAGCGATGGTCGTCAAGGTCGACAACGCCCCGGCCGCTCGCCCGCAGTCCGGGTTCAACCTCGCCGACATCGTGTTCGAGGAGATCGTCAACGACAACCTGACCAGGTTCGCGCTGGTCTTCCACAGCCAGGGCAGCGACCCGGTCGGCCCGATCCGGTCCGGCCGCCTGCAGGACGTCGACCTCTTCGCCTCGTACGCCGCGCCGTCGTTCGTGTGGAGCGGCGGCAACGCGACCGTCGAGAACGCCATCGCCAACAGCGGCTTCCTCGATCTCAGGTTCGGCTCCAACGGGTTGTTCCTCGATCGCGGCAAACGATCGCCGCACCAGGTGTACGGCAACACCTCGACGCTGTGGGAGAACACTCAGCCGTGGCAGGGGCGACCCGGCGCGCAGTTCAGCTACCGCCGCGACGGCGAGCAACCGCTCGGCGTGCCTGCCGCCGGCGTCGACATCATCCTCGACAGCGTCGACGTGCGCTGGATCTGGGATCCGGCGCTCGGTGGCTACCTGCGGGAGATGGACGGCGAGGCGCACTACGACGCAGCGACAGGGCAGGTGTCGACGCACAACGTCGTCGTGCTGGCGATGAACTACGTGCAGGGCGTCTCCGACAGTCCGGACGCGCAGAGCATCGGTTATGGCGAGGCCCACGTGTTCAGTGGCGGTACGTACGTCCACGGCACATGGGTGCGGGCCGACAGGTTCGCCCCGTTCACGCTCGCCGCCGACGACGGCACACCGATCGAGCTGACTCCCGGCCGCACCTTCATCGAGTTGCCGAGACCCGCCTCCACCTTCTCCTTCTGAGGGTTTTGACGAAGGTCCATGCTGGAAAACCAGCACGATCGCGCCGCGGAACCGGGTCGCGCCGCCTGCGAGGCCCGTCGGCTCTGTCGGTACGCTGTAGCCAATGAGCTCTGAGAGGCGCGCCACCGGCACGTTCCCCGTCAAGCGGGGGCTGGCCGAGATGCTCAAGGGCGGCGTGATCATGGACGTCGTCACGGCCGAGCACGCCCGCATCGCCGAGGATGCCGGCGCGTGCGCCGTGATGGCCCTCGAGCGAGTGCCCGCCGACATCCGCCGTGACGGCGGGGTGGCCCGGATGAGCGACCCCGAGATGATCGAGGGGATCGAGGCCGCCGTCTCCATCCCGGTCATGGCCAAGGCCCGCATCGGGCACTTCGTCGAGGCCCAGATCCTGCAGGCGCTCGGGGTCGACTTCGTCGACGAGAGCGAGGTGCTCACCCCGGCCGACGAAGCCCACCACATCGACAAGTTTGCTTTCGAGGTGCCGTTCGTGTGCGGCGCGACGAACCTGGGCGAGGCCCTGCGCCGGGTCGCCGAAGGTGCGGCCATGATCCGCTCGAAGGGCGAGGCCGGCACCGGGAACATCGTCGAGGCCGTGCGCCACCTCCGCTCGATCATCGGCGACATGCGCAAGCTCACGCAGGCCGACTCGGCCGAGGTGTTCGACTGGGCGAAGCGTCTGCAGGCACCGCTGCCCCTCGTGCAGGAGGTCGCCGAGACCGGCTGGCTTCCCGTCCCCCTGTTCTGCGCAGGCGGCATCGCCACACCGGCCGACGCCGCCCTCGCCATGCAGCTCGGGGCGGAAGCCGTGTTCGTCGGATCAGGCATCTTCAAGAGCGACGACCCGGCACCGCGAGCGAAGGCGATCGTCGAGGCCACCACCCACTTCCAGGACCCCGCCATCCTGGCCAAGGTCAGCCGCGGCCTCGGCACGCCGATGACCGGCATCGGGATGGACGAGATCGGTGAGCGCTACGCCGATCGGGGTTGGTGAACCGCGACGTGGCGGGAGAACCTCCAGGTGGACGACGCCGGGCCCATCAAAATTGGCGTGTTGGCATTGCAGGGTGCGTTTCGCGCCCACGTGTCGCGCCTCGCTGAGCTCGACGTCGCGACGCGCGAGGTCCGCCTGCCGGACGATCTGCGCCACGTCGACGCGCTGGTGATGCCGGGCGGCGAGAGCACGACGATGTCCAACCTGCTGACGTCGAGCGGGCTGTTCGACGAGATCAAGGCTCGACTGTCCGACGGCCTGCCGGTGCTCGGCACGTGCGCCGGGCTGATCCTCTTGGCGACAGAGGTGCTCGACGGCCGCCCCGACCAGCGCAGCTTCGGCCTGCTCGACATCACCGCTCGCCGCAACGGCTATGGCCGCCAGCTCGACAGCTTCGAGACGGACCTCGTCGTCGACGGCCTCGACGCCCCGTTCCACGGCGTGTTCATCCGCGCCCCTCGGGTGGTGGCGACAGGTCCGGCCGTCCAGGTGCTCGCCGAGCACGACGGCGACCCGGTGCTTGTGCGCCAGGGTCCCGTCCTCGCCACTGCGTTCCACCCCGAGCTGACCGCCGATGCACGCCTGCACCGCCAGTTCGTCGAGCTCGTTCGCCAACCCGACGCATAGAGGAGCGTTTGCATGTCCGGTCACTCCAAGTGGGCCACGATCAAGCACAAGAAGGGCGCCGTCGACAAGGCCCGCGGCAAGCTGTTCAACAAGCTCGCCCGCCAGCTCGAGGTCTCGGCCCGCGCCGGCGGTGGCGATGTCGACGCCAACCCGACGCTGCGCACGGCAGTGCAGAAGGCGAAGGGCGCGCAGATGACCAACGACGCCATCGACCGGGCGATCAAGCGGGGGACCGGCGAGGGTGACGGCGGCACGTACGAGTCGATCCTCTACGAGGCGTATGCCCCCGGCGGCGTGGCCATGCTGATCGACGTGTTGACGGACAACCGCAACCGCACCGGCGCCGAAGTACGGGGTGTGTTCACCAGGCATGGCGGATCGCTGGCCGAGCCGGGCTCGGTCAGCTGGCAGTTCGACCGGCGCGGTGTGATCCTCGTCGGCGGCGACGCAGCGGAGGACGACGTGATGCTGGCGGCGCTGGACGCCGGCGCCGACGATGTTGCCGACGACGGCGGCACATGGCGGGTGACGACCGACGCCTCCGCGGTGTACGAGGTGCGTGACGCCCTCGAGGCGGCCGGACTCACGATCGAGTCCGCCGACTCGCCGATGATCTCGGACAACCTCGTCGCACTGGGGTCCGTCGAGGACGCGAGGCGCGTGTTGCGAGTGGTCGACGCGCTGGAGGACAACGAGGACGTGCAGGACGTGTTCGCCAACTACGACATCCCCGACGCCGTCATGGACGACGTCCTCGCGTCGACGTGAGCGTCGGCGTCGGCGATCGTGCGCCGGAGTTCACGCTGGCCGGGACGGGCGCCAAGGACCATTCGCTCGCCGACTACGCCGGCGCGCCCGTCGTCTTGGTGTTCTACCCGGGTGACGACACGCCGGTGTGCACCAAGCAGCTTAACAACTACAACGACGGCCTGGCGCAGTTCACCGACTTCAGCGCGCAGGTGCTGGCGATCTCTGCGCAGGACGTCTCGAGCCACGAGCGGTTCTCGACCAAGCACGGGTTCTCGTTCCCGCTGCTCGCCGACCCCGACAAAGCCGTCGCCGCCGCCTACGGCACGCTCGGTCCGATCGGCTTCCCCCGCCGCAGCGTGTTCATCATCGATGCCGACGGCATCATCCGCTACGCCCACCGGGCCATCGCCGGCCTGACGTACCGCCCGATCAGCGAACTGGTCGGCATCCTCGAGGCTCTCGCCACTCGCTGATCGCGCCCAGCCCGCACCGCCCGCACCGGTCGCACTGTCCGCCCGCCCGCGGGCACGCCGGCCCGCCTGCGATCATGATGCGGCGTGGACATCGAGGCGAGGGAGCGCGCCACGGGGGCTGAGCAGCCGGCGACTGCCGGGCAATTCTCGCCACGATCGATCCCGTTCGCCGCCCTGGCCAGTGGCGGGACCCTGGTCGCCGTCGTGCGGTGGTGGACCTCGCACCGGCGGGAGATGTTTCACATCACGCCGGACGAACCCGGTCAACTGGCGATCGCCCGGTTCGTCGGTGGCGCGGCCCGATGGAACATGTTCGACCGCAGCACGTGGCGGCCCGGCTACGGCACGCTGATCGCCCCGATCCACTGGTTGACCGACGACCCGGTGCTGTTCTTCAACCTGGCGCTCGTCGTCAACGCCGCGCTCGGTGGCCTGTCGTGCGTGCTGCTGTGCCTGTTGGCCCGCCGTCTCACGAGCCTCACGTGGCGCGGATGCGTCATGGCCGGGGTGCTGGTCGCCCTCGCGCCGGCCGTGCTGTTCTCCACGAACTGGGTGTGGTCCGAGGCGCTGGTGTCGGCGACGTGCCTCGGCACGCTGCTCGTCGCGCTGGCGTTCTTCGACTGCCCGACGATCTGGCGAGGGCTGGTGATGGTGCTGCTGGCAGCCGCCGGCTTTTCTGCCCACAGCCGGTTGGCGCCGTTGGCTGCGGTCACCGCCGGGCTGGTCGTCGTGGCGCTCGTCCAGCGCCGCCTGAGCATCGTCCAGGCGGCTGTTGTCGTGGCCACCGGGGCGCTCTCGCTGTGGGCCGTCGCCCGCTATTCGGCATGGCTCGTCGATCGGATCTGGGAGGCGCCGACGACGACGAACACCGCCGACGGCGTGCTCGACCGGGTCACGCAGCCCGGTCCGGTCGTGGTGTCTCTCGCCGGGCAGGTGTGGTACCAGCTCGTCGCCACGGTTGGGGTGGCCGGGTTGGGCGCGATCGTGCTGATCGGTCGGGCGATCGGGCGGCGCGACCGAACGGGCGGTGCTGAAGCCGACCGGCTGCTGTCGGCGGCGACGGCGAGGATCGTCCTGGTGGCCATCGGTGCCCTCGTCGCGCTCGCCGTCGTGTTCATGTCGGACCGGTACCGCCCGGATCAGGTCGTCTACGGGCGGTACAACGACGCCGTCGTCGGTCCGCTCGTCATCGTCGGGATCGGCGCGTTGACCACCGCCTCGGCGCGGCTGCTGACCCGGTCGCTGCTCGCCGTCGCCTTCGCCATCGTGGCGACGGCGGTGGTGCTGCGGGTGTGGCGCAACGAGGCGCTCGCTGCCGACGGCGTCGTGCGGGCGATGGTCCTCGGACTCGCTCCGTACCGCGGCGAGATCACCATCGACGTGGTCGCCATCTCTCGGCTCGCCCTGATCGTCCTCGTGGTGATCGGCGCAGTGGCACTGATCGCTCGACGGCTCGATCGTCGGTGGGCGGTGCTCGCAGTGCTGCTCCCGTTGCTCGCCGTTGCGTGGGTCAGGAGCAGGGAGGTGCTCGATCGCAGCGTCAACAGCTGGGCCCTGGCCGAAGGCACGGCCGATCGCCTGCGAGAGGCGCTGCCCGCCGGTCAGCCGGTGCGGTTCCGAGTGGTCACCAACGACGAGGACCCTGCCGCCACGTGGGGCGATCAGCGCCTGCGCACGATGACCTACCAGTTCTACCTGCCGGACAACGCGATGACCGAGGACGGGCCGGAGGTCGGTCCCGGCTACGTGTTCGCCCCGCTCGCCGATCCCGACCTGCTCGCCGCCGGTGGCGTTGTCCGATGGCGCGACCCACGCGTCCGTATCGGCCTGTGGTTCGTGCCGTCCTGATCAGCGGTCGTCGCCGCCTGGCTCCCACAGGGTCTCGGCGAGGTCGCGCTGCCGGTACTGGTTGATGACCTCGACGTCGGCGTCGAGCGAGGCGTGATCCTTGATGATGCATGCGCCGGACGGAAGCTCCTCGCCGGCCAGCCAAGTCTCGGGTGACCACAGCCCGGCCCGGCGCAACGCCTTGGCGCAGTGCAGGTAGGCCTCCGCCACGGTGACGACGACGGCGACCCGAGCCCGCTTGCCGTCGATGGCCAGCTTGTCGCACAGGTCGGAATCGTCGACCAGCTCGGCGGTGCCGTTGACGCGCAACGTCTCGTCGAGCCCCGGGATCAGGAACAGCAGGGCGACGCCGTCGTTGGTCGTCAGGTTGTGGAACGAGTCGAGGCGGTTGTTGCCGGCGAAGTCGGCCCACGCCACATGGCGATCGTCGAGCACCTGGACGAAGCCGGGTGGGCCGCCCTTCGGCGACGCGTCGCAGACGCCGTCGGAGTTGGCGCTGGAGAGGACGAAGAACGGTGACTTGGCGAGGAAGTCGACGCAGTGGGCGTCGAGCCGGTGGATCACCTTGTCGACCGGTGCGCCGCGAGGCGGTCGGTACACCTCGCGCAGTTGCTCGATCGAGGCCAATCGCATGGGTCCCATCCTTCCCCAACCCGCCGCCGCCCGTCGCCCCGGAACCGCGCCTGGGCCGCAGCGCGCGGCCTGCGTCCGAGAAAGCTGCATCGTCTGCAGCCGAGTGCCGGCCAGGGCGAGAGTCCGCTGGGCGGTAGCACCCCCGGACTACTCTGCGAACTCGTGTTCGCAGGACGGGTGCTCGGGATCGACCCGGGGTTGACGCGTTGCGGGTATGCGGTCGTTGATGCGCTCGGCGCGGTAGGTGCCCGGGGGCCGGTGGCCGTGGCGATCGGCGTCATCCGCACGCCGGCGAGCGACGCCTTGCCGCAGCGCCTCATGGCCCTGCGCCGAGAGCTGGCGGCACTGATCGCCGAGTACGAGCCCGCAGCCGTTGCCGTCGAGCACGTGTTCTTCCAGGTCAACGTGCGCACGGCGATGAGCGTCGGGCAGGCCAGCGGCTTGGCGCTGGCGGAGGCCGCAGCCGCCGGCTGCGATGTCGCCCAGTACACGCCCAACCAGGTCAAGGACGCCGTCGCCGGTTGGGGTGCGGCGCCGAAGGAGCAGGTGCAGAAGATGGTCCAGGCACGCCTGCGGTTGGTTGCGCCGCCGCAGCCCGCCGACGCTGCCGACGCTGCCGCCCTCGCGCTGTGCCACCTGGCGATGGCGCCGATGCGCGAGCGGTTGGCCCAGGCGGGAGTGCGCCCAACGTGATCGGGTCGCTGCGCGGCCAGGTGCTCGAGCGCAACGCCGACGGCACGGTCCTGCTGGAGGTGGGTGGCGTCGGCTACACCGTCGCCGTGACACCGCGCACGCTGGGCGAGCTGGAACCGACCACCTCGGTCTTCCTCCACGTGCACCACCACGTCCGCGAGAGCGAGCAGACCCTGTTCGGGTTCGCCACGCGCGACGAGCGGTCGACCTTCCAGACGCTGATCGCCACGCACGGGGTCGGGCCGGCGCTGGCGTTGGCGATCCTCGCCACCCACCCGCCGAGCGCACTCGTCGACGTGGTGGCGAGCGCCGATCTCGCCGCGCTCACGCTCGTCCCGGGCGTCGGCAAGAAGACGGCGGAGCGCCTCCTCGTCGAGCTGAAGAACAAGCTGGCGGTGCCGATGCTCGATCCCGTCGGCGGGACGGCGGGCGGCGGGTCGGTCGTCGGCGACGTGCGCGAGGCGTTGAGCGGTCTCGGCTACGGGCCCGAGGAGGTGCGCGAAGCGCTGCGCGAGCTGCCGTCCGACGTCGATGCGGCCACGCTCCTGCGCGAGGCGTTGCAGCTGCTGGCGGTGCGCCGTGCGGGATGAGTTCCTCGACCCCGGCGTGACCGGCGACCAGGACGACGTCGCCGAGGTCGGCCTGCGGCCGCGGATGCTCGCCGATTTCGTCGGCCAGCGCGAGCTGAAGGAACACCTACAGATCGTCATCGAGGCCGCTCGGCGGCGCGGCCAGTCCGTCGACCACCTGCTCTTCGCCGGCCCGCCCGGTCTGGGCAAGACCACGCTGGCCGGCATCGCGGCCGCCGAGATGGGGGTCACGCTGCACGTCACGTCAGGCCCGGCGCTCGAGCGGGCCGGCGATCTGGCGGCGATCCTGACCAAGCTCGACGAGCGCGACGTGCTGTTCATCGACGAGATCCATCGCCTGTCGCGGGCCGTGGAGGAGATCCTCTACCCGGCGATGGAGGACTTCCAGCTCGACATCATCGTCGGCAAGGGACCGGCTGCGTCGAGCATCCGCCTGACCCTGCCGCCGTTCACGCTGGTCGGTGCGACCACGCGCACCGGCATGATCACGGGGCCGCTGCGTGACCGCTTCGGGCTGGTCGCCCGGCTCGACTACTACGACACCGCCGAGCTGGAGGCGATCGTGCGCCGGGCGGCCGGGATCCTGGACGTGCAGGTCGACGAGGCCGGTGCGTGGGAGATCGCCCGTCGCTCTAGGGGCACTCCGCGCATCGCCAACCGCCTGCTGCGTCGGGTGCGCGACTTCTCCGAGGTGCGTGGCGACGGCGCGATCGATGCGACCACGGCGCGCGAGGGGCTGGCCGTGTTCGGGGTCGACGACCTCGGCTTGGACAAGGTCGACCGGGCGATCCTCGGTGCGCTGTGCCAGCAGTTCCGCGGGGGACCGGTCGGGCTGTCGACGCTGGCCATCTCCGTCGGCGAGCAGCCCGAGACCGTGGAGGACGTCTACGAGCCGTTCCTCATCCAACGTGGCCTACTGGCCCGCACCCCGCGCGGCCGCGTTGCGATGCCCGCCGCCTACGACCACATCGGCGTGGCGCTCCCCGCCGATCGCAGGTCGGGCACACCCGGCCTCTTCGAGTAGTGGCTCGCTCGATCAGGTCCAGAGCTCCTGCAGCCACCCGAAGAGGTCGGTGTAGTAGCGGGACGGACCCATGCCTTCGCAGTGACCGCCACCGCCATCGGAGTCGCGGAACATCGTGAACCGCTTGTTCTCGACGGACAGACCGTCGTAGAACTGTTTGGTCGTCGCCTGGGCGAAGTCGCCTTCGCCGTAGGAGACGAACGTCGGGCACGTGATCGCGCCGACGTCGACGACCCAGTTCGCCATCTCCCGCGCGTACTCGAGTGGTGTGGAGAGCCCGTGAGCATGGACCCGGGACAGCCAGTACTCCTGGCCGTGCACTCCGGGGTACGCCTTCCAGATCGCGTCGTTGAACGCGGGGTCGTTGTGCTCGACCAGGGCGGTCATTTGTTGGGGCATGACGGCGCGCAAGACGCCTCCCATGTCGAACTGCGCGGGGTCCGCGGTCAGCGCCTTGATCCGCTGGTCCTTCGAGGCAGCCCGGGGTGCCAGGTAGCCACCGAAGCTGCGACCGACGATGGCCAGTCGCTCGGAGTCGAGGTCGTGAAGAGACTCGACGAAGTCGATCACAGGACCGACGACCGCCTCGAAGTCCGAGCGGAACGGGATCTTCCGCTCATACAGCATCTCCGCCTGACCCGGTCCGGAGAACGTCACCACCGTGAAGCCGCGCGCCACCGCCTCGTACGCTCCGAGCGAATAGAACTCTTCGACTGGCGAGTCGTAACCCGCCGGGAACAGGAGGGTCGGACCCGTGGCGCCGGTCGATGGCCGGAGGATGTAGCCCTCGAGGTGGATGCCTGCGTAGGGGATCTGCACCTGCTCGGTCGGGTACGGCAGCATCGGGGCCGCAGCGCGGAACATCTCGCGAGACCGCCCCCATGCGTCGTGCAGCGGTTGACCATCGAGGTCGCGACGGCAGAAGAAGTACGCCGATCGATAACACTCGCTGGCTCGCAGGAAGGACTGGCAGGCACTGAACGGATGACCGCTCGCGGCCTCCCTCTCGGCAAGCTCCTGGTTCGCCTGGCCAGCTGAGTACCACTCGCGATACCAGCTGTCGTAGTCGCCGGGCGTGATGCGGGCGGCGACGGCGAAGACCTCGCCGAGATCGGAGCATCCGTAGGCGACCTTGGCCGCCGCGCGCTGCAGCTGGAAGTCGAATGTGGGGTCGTCGAAGTAGAGCTTCATGAGCTCCTCCTTTGGCTGGGTCGGTGGGACATCTCTGGTCGTCGACAGACAGAGCGTGTCGACGACTTCGACCTGGCTGATCAGCCCGTCGGCAGGCGCTCGGCGAGGAAGGCCATCGTCTTCGACCACGCCGCTTTGGCCGCCGACTCGTCGTAGAACATGTCCGATTCGTGGTTGTCGAACGCGTGGCCAGCCTCCTCGACGTTGAGCACGAGGCCGGGTCGGTCATCGATCGCCGCGGCCAGAGCCTCGACGCCGTCGAACGGGATGAAGGCATCGCTTCGCCCGAAGTGGAAAAGGGTCGGACAGTCGACGCCGCCGAGCAGGTCGAGCATGCCCGGGACGCCGGACCCGTAGTAGCTGACGCACACCGACGGCGCATCGGCGGCGGCGACGCCGAAGGCCAGCGTGCCGCCAAGGCAGAAGCCGAGCACCCCCGGCCGGCGGGCGTCGTCGACCTCAACCAGGCCGGCCAGGTGGTCGATCGCTGCCACGCAGTCGGTGACGGCCAGCTGCGGGTCGAGGTTTGCGACCTTGGCCATCGACTCGGTCAGGCCGGCCTCGTCGTGGCCCGCCGCCCATCCGGGGGCAAAGCGCCAGAACACGTCGGGCGCGCCGACCACGTAGCCGGCGGCGGCGAGGCGTTCGGCGACTGCGCGGATGTAGGGCCCGACGCCGAAGATCTCCTGGATCACCAGGATGCCCGAGCCGCGACCGGCCGCCGGCAGCCACACGTCCATCTTCATCCCCGGGTCGCCGATCCCCACGGTCGCCACGCGCTGTTCCATGGGCCGAATCGTGGCACAGGCACTCCGTAGCCTCGGCGTCCGTGCGGTTGCAGGATCTCGACTACGACCTCCCGCCCGAGCGCATCGCCCAGGTCCCGGTCGAGCCGCGCGACTCTGCCCGCCTGTTGGTCGACCGGGGGGGTGCGCCGCCCGCACATCGTCATGTCCGCGACCTGCCGTCGTTGCTGCGGCCCGGGGACGTGCTGGTCGTCAATGAGACGCGCGTCCTGGCGTCCCGGCTGCGGCTGCACCGGGCGACGGGCGGTGCCGCCGAGGTGCTGCTGCTCGAACCGCACCGGCCGGGAGGTCTGATGTGGGAGGCGCTCGTCCGGCCGGCCCGCCGGCTGCGCAACGGCGAATGGCTGCTCGACGGCGACGGTCGACGGACCGTGCAGGTCCTCGACCGGTCGCCGGCCGGCGACACGTTCCGCGTGCTGCTGCGCGCCGCAGGCGTGATCGAGGCAGAGGGCGAGCTGCCCCTACCGCCGTACCTCCACGCGCAGCTCGCCGACCCGGAGCGCTATCAGACGGTGTACGCCACCGTGCCGGGCTCGGCTGCCGCCCCGACGGCTGGGCTGCATCTCACGACGCAGCTGCTGGAGGAGATCGAGGCCGTCGGCGTGACCGTCGGTGCCGTCGAGCTGGTCGTCGGCCTCGACACGTTCCAACCGGTCAGCGAACCCGATCCGCTCGACCATCGCATGCACAGCGAGCGCTACCGTGTCCCCGAGGGACTGTGGAAGGCATGCGCCGACGCCGAGCGAGTCGTCGCCGTCGGAACCACCTCGACGCGGGCGCTGGAGTCAGTCGCCGCCACCGGGCAGCTCGAGGGACGGACCGAACTGTTTCTCCACCGTGGCGCCGGGCCACAGATCGTCGACGTGCTGATGACCAACTTCCACCTGCCGCGTACGACGCTGCTGCTGATGATCGAGGCGTTCGTCGGCCCCCGCTGGCGCACGCTGTACGCAACCGCGCTGGCCGAGGGCTACCGCTTCCTCACCTTCGGCGACGCCACGCTCCTCGACCGTCACGCCTGAACCGGGCGGGATCCGTCCCACCCCCTGAGACGGAGCCCGCCCCGAATCGGGTGACGTACGGATCCCGCCCGGATGTCGGAGCCCGCCCGGGTGGTGGCCCGCCGGTAGCGTCGCCGGCTTGTTCCCGGTCACCGTCGAGGTCGTCGCCGAGGACGGGGCAGCCCGGGCCGGCGTGGCCACCACGGCCAGCGGAACCTATCGCACGCCGTGCTTCATGCCGGTCGGCACGCGCGGCGCGATCAAGTTCCTCAGTGCCACGGACTACGACGCCCTCGGCGTGCAGATCGTGCTTGCCAACACCTACCACCTGATGCTGCGACCAGGAGCCGAGCGCGTCGCCCGCTTCGGCGGCGTCGGTCGGTTCGCCGGGTGGGACGGCCTGACGCTGACCGACTCCGGTGGCTTCCAGATCTTCTCGCTCTCCCCGCAGGTCGACGACGACGGGGCGACGTTCCGCAGCGTGTACGACGGCTCGACGCATCGACTGACGCCAGAGTCGGCGGTCGCCACGCAGGAACTGCTCGGCGCCGACATCCAGATGGTCCTCGACGTATGCCCGCCGCTGCCGAGCCCGCCGGAGGTGGTCGAGCTCGCGGGGCGACGCACCAGGGAGTGGGCGGCGCGGGCACGTGCTGTCCACCACCGTGACGGCCAGTCGCTGTTCGGCATCGTCCAGGGCGGCACGTCGGAACGGCTCCGCGCCGCCAGCGCGACCGCGTGCGTCGAGCTCGACTTCGACGGCTACGGCATCGGCGGGCTGTCCGTCGGAGAGTCGCGCGAGGAGATGCTGCCCGCTCTCGCCGCCGCCATCGCCGTGCTGCCGGCCGACCGCCCTCGGTACCTGATGGGCGTCGGCGACCCGGCCTCGATCGTCGAGGCCGTCGCCCTCGGCGTCGACCAGTTCGACTGCGTGCTGCCGACCCGGCTCGGTCGCCACGGCAGCGCCCTCACGTCGACCGGTCGGGTCGCACTGCGCGCCGCCCGCCACGCCGACGAGGACGCTCCGATCGACGCCGCCTGCCCGTGTCCGGTCTGCGCCAGGCACAGTCGCGGCTACCTGCGTCACCTGTTCGCTACCGGCGAGCCGAGCGCCTCCCGGCTACTGACGCTGCACAACGTCGCCTGGACGCTCGAGCTGCTGGCCGGGCTGCGGGCCGGGATCATCGACGGCACGTTCCAGCGCCGGCGGGCGGAGGTGCTGTCCGTCTGGGAGAGGGCGTGAGTATCCTTTCCCGCGGGCTCAGCTCGGTCCGGGCCCCGATCGAGAACACGGAACTCCATGCACTTCAACCTCTTGGCCGCTGAAGGTGGCGGTGGCGGCGGCGCCATCGCCCAGCTCGGCATCCTGCTGCTGATCCCGGTCGCCATGTACTTCCTGATGATCCGGCCGCAGCGGCGGCGGATGCGGGAGCAGTCGGCGATGCAGTCCCAGCTCGACGTCGGCGACGAGGTGATCACGACGTCCGGCGTCTACGGGTTCATCACCGGCTTCGACGAGGACCGCATCTGGCTCGAGATCGACGACGACGTCCAGGTCCGCGTCAGCCGGGCCGCCATCCAGGGCAAGGTCGATACCAGCGGTCTGGGGGCGGAACCGAAGCCCAGCTCGCTCAAGCCGGCTGCTCCGGCGTCTGCGCCGGCCACTGAGAACAGCACCACGACGACCTCGGACGCCGCCAGCCGCGACATCACCGGATGATCCGCCGGCGACTCTGGGCGTCGCTGCTCGGCTGCGTCGGGGTGGCGGTCGTCGTGCTCGCCGTCAACCTCGCGCTCGGCAACTCGCCGGTGCTCGGCCTCGATCTGCAGGGCGGGCTGTCGGTGGTGCTCGCACCGACGGAGGGCGCCAGCGAGGACGACCTGATCGTGATCCGCGACCTCGTGCGCACCGAGCTGGA
>JBPCJW010000001.1:0-12691 GCA_051004915.1 Ilumatobacteraceae bacterium | reverse complement strand
TGTAGCCGGCGTCGTCCTTCGGGACACCGCCAGCGGAAACAACCCGATAGAACACGCCACGCAGTGAGACCGGGGCGTCCTGGGCGACGGCGGCGATGATCGCTGCGTCGAGGTCGGCCAGCTCGGCCTTCGTCCGTCGTTTACGACCCATGGTCGTTAGTGCGTTCACGAGGCTGCCGCCAACTCGACCAGCACGTCCTCGACGGCGTCGGCGAGGACGATCGGGCACCGGTACGAGCACGATGGCGAGCACGCCAACGGGCAGCCGTCTCGCCGTGCGGTACCCTTGGCCTCAATCGTCTGGCGAGGACGGTGTTCGAGCGGCCGGCGGCTTCCCTCCGCCGGCCCTCTCGCTTCAGGCGGCTCCACTGGACACCGTCTGCGCTTCGAGCCAGGCCAAAACATCAGCCGGCCGGTAACGGCGGTGCCGGCCGACCTTGACGAACCGAGGCCCGAGACCTTGGTAGGCCCACTGGTCAAGAGTGCGGGCCGAGGGCAGGTTCAGCCAATCGGGTCCGGCGAGCGTCGCGCTATCGATGAGCGCTGGCCCAGTCATGTCGGTGCTCATGACTCCATCTAATCGCACAAGGGTCTTGCGCGACGCTCACAAAATTCGCATATACTCGCGGCATGACGAGACGCAATCCGCCGGCCCCGCGAGTGAACATGTCGGTCACGGAGGCAGACAGCGACTGGGACACACCCGCCCGGATCACGCAGCTGGCCGACGGTCGGCCGATCTCAGCCCCGGTCATCGCTACGTTCTCGCCGGTCGAGCCGACGCCTGGCTATCCCACCATCGAGCTCGTCGTGGACGTGCACGACGGCCGGATCGTGGTGACACGCGCATCGCTCATCGGATCCGCCGACCGTCCGCTCGACTCGAATGCCGTCCGGAACTACTCGCTGCCGATCCTTGCGGCCATGGCGGTGCGCCCGGTCGTGCTCAAGGAGACCGAGCCCGGCCGGTTCTCTCGCGACTCATCGCCAGCTGCCTGGGAGTCGGTGGTGTCGGCCGTTCGTCAGCGCCAGACCGTCGACCGGCCTCGGCTTGAGGACGTGGCCAGGGACTACCTCGCTGCCGGAGGCGGCTCCGATGGCATCACCGCCGTCGAGGAGCGACACCAGCGCAGCCGCAGCCAGGCGTATCGCCTCGTGAAGGCGGCTCGCGCTCGCGGACTCATCTCGTCGCCGACCGAGAAGCAAGGGAGCTGAACTTGTCCAGCATCGACACCATCACCGCCGACGGCAAGCGCCTTTCCGCCGGCAGCAAGGCGCCGAAGGGAGCGAAGTACCGGGCCCGCTGGCGCACGCCGAACGGGGCGAGCAGGACCAAGACGTTCGTCCGCAAGATCGACGCCGCGCGGCACCTCGCCAGCGTCACGCTGACCACGGCCGATGGCTCATACGTGGACCCGGCGGCGGGTAGGGCCACGTTCGGCGCCTTCGCCATCTCGTGGGCGGCAGCGCAGCCCCACCGGCCGACCACGGCGGACCACGTCGAGCGCGCCTTGCGCCTGTACATCCTCCCGACGTTCGAGGCACGGCCGATCGCCTCTGTACGGACATCGGAGATCCAGGCCTGGGTGACGTCGCTCGAGCTGGCACCGTCCACGGTGCGTGTGACCTACGGAACGCTTGCCGCCATCTTCCGAGCTGCGGAGGAGGACCGGGCCATCCCGCGGTCGCCGTGTACGCGCCGGGTCAAGCTCCCGCGCCCTCACGGCGCCGAGGTCGTGCCCATGACAGCCGAGCAGGTCCGTGCGATCGCCGATGGCGTCGACGACAGGTATCGGGCGTTCGTCGTGCTGCTCGCCGGCTCTGGTCTCCGTCCTGCCGAGGGCCTCGGCTTGACCGTCGATCGAGTCGACTTCCTGCGGCGTGCGCTGCGTGTCGACCGTCAGCTGATCACCGTGACGGGTCGGCCGCCGATGCTGGCGCCACCGAAGACGACATCGAGCGTGCGCACGATCCCGGTGCCGGGGTTGATCGTGGACCAGCTCGCACAGCACCTCGAGCGCTACCCGGCCGACGCCGACGGGATGATCTTCACCAACAGTCGCGGCCGGCTGATCCGTCGGGCCGACCTGAGCTACCTGTGGCGCGCTGGCGCGCGGCGTGCCGGCGTCGAGGGCTTCACGCCGCACGACCTGAGGCACTACGCGGCGTCGGTGCTCATCGAGCAGGGCGCCTCGGTGAAGGCGGTGCAGCGCCACCTCGGCCACGCTTCGGCGACCACAACCCTCGACGTCTACAGCCACTTGTGGCCTGACTCGGAGGAGGTCACGCGTCGAGCGCTCGATGCGGGACTCGTCGGCGTTGTGTCACCCACGTGTCACGACGTCCACGACGTTGCGCACGCGTAGCCGCTGAGCAGCCACTTTGCCGCACCTCGCCGACGATCAGCCACTGCGGGTTGAAGCGCAGCGCGTGGCGCACCAGCTCGCGCTGCGCGATCGCGCCGACACCCTCGAGGTTGGCCTCGCGGGTCTCCCACTCGAGCACGGCGTGGGTGCGGCCGGGGTCGGCGCCGAGGTTGAGCTCGCGCGTGTCCTCGATGACGACGATCCGCGTGTCCTCGGGCAGCGTGTTGATCAACGCCCGGACGAGGGTCGTCTTGCCCGCGCCGGTCTCGCCCGAGATGATCAGCCGCATGCCGGCCACCATCGACGCGGCGAACAACGAGTGCATCGCCCGATCGATCGTGCCCCTCGCCTCCAGCTCGTCGAGCGACGCCTCCGGCAGCACGTTGCGGCGAATCGCGATCTGCGGGACGGTCGACACGTTCATCACCGCCGCCAGCCGAGACCCGTCCGGGAGGCGCAGCACGAGCAGCGGCTTGCCGTCGTCGAACCTGCGCTCCGTGCCGCCGGCGCGACGGGCGAGGTGGGCGACCTCGTCGCGCAGGTCTGCGGCGCTGGCGAACACGCGGTGCGTGTAGCGCTCGCTGCGACCGTCCACGTGCTGCAGCCAGATGGCGTCGTGGGCGTTGACCATGATGTCGGTGACACCGTCGAGGTCGAGCAGCACCTGGAACTTGCCGGCGTGGAAGTACGCCGAAATGGCCCTGCGGATGACCTCGCTCTCGGCCACCAAATCCATCGGTGCGCGCCCGGACTCGATGGCCGCTCGAGCGCGCCTAGCGACGTACGACGTGGCCGCGTCGTGGGCGAAGGCCTCCCGCTCGAGATCGTCCCAGCGGTTGGACTCACCTCCGGCCTCGGCCGTGACGAGCGCCTCCTGGATCGCCTCGATGAGCTCCTCGAGCGTGACCTCTTCCGTGTCGACGTTCACGCCTGCACCTCCTCGGTCAGGTGCCGGGGGATCCTCGCCGGATCGGGTTCCAGCGACAGGTCGAGCTCCCCGCCGGCCAGGTACCCGGCCAACGCGTCGACGGCGTTCCACCACGGCCGCCATGCGTTGGCGCGCATCGCGCCGACCGCGTCCGCCCGTCCGCGCACGCGAGGAAGCACGCCGACGACGTCGGCGCCGACGAACTCGGCGATCTCGCCAGACGTCCACGACGTTGGCTCGACGATCACGACCTCTGGATGACAGCCGGCGGCGCGGAGCGTCTCGATCCGATGCGGCACCAGCTGCAACGAGGGGAACGAGCCGTGCGCGACGACGAGCAGGTGGGTCGCCACCGTGCCAAGAGGCAGGGCGGGCGAACGACCCGACAGCCGACCGGCGTCGATGATCCACATCGTCGTGTTCGGCGCGCCGGGTGGCGCGTCGGCGAGCACGGTGGCCAACGACGAGGCGGCGTGCATCAGGGCCGAGTGGGCCTGTTCGGCCGACGGTGGGGCCGGCACGACGAACCAGTCCGCGACGGGTGCCGCGCCGATCCGAACCAGCTCGTCGGGTGTCATCATCGACGTGCGGGCGGCGAGAGCGAGGGCCATCAGTCCGGGCTCGACACCGATGCCGAGCTCGGCGCCGAGACGTCCACCGTCGGGATCGGCTTCGACGAGCACCCGCCGCTGCGCCCCGACCGGCCACGCGGCCGCCAGCCCGAGCGCCAAGCGCGTCGCGCCAGGCGAGCCCGTCACCGTGGCCACGGTGATGATCGTCATCCCGGCGCTCCGATCAGGACGACGCGCAATTCGTCGAGTGCTGACGCCAACGATGCCTGCAGCCCGACCGCACGCGAGACGCGCATCGACACCCACAGCTGCCCGGTGGCGATCGGCTCCACCGCCCACACCGTGCCGGTGCCGATCGGTGATGCGCTCGGCTCGTCGGCCTCGACGAGTCCTGGCTCGGTGCCCCCCGGTGTCGCCGCTGCTGCCGGATCGCCGAGCTGCATCGACACCAGCTCGACCGCGGCACCGGTGCGCAGCCCCGACAGCGGCGCCTCTCCAGGGTCGAGCGCGGCGCCGAACACGATCTCGTCGGGCCCGAGCGGCAGTTCGTCCGCGAACATGCCGGGGCTGAGCAGCGTGCCGGCGGGCACGCGGCCGACCGGTTGCTGGCCGACGAGTGCGGCGACGGCGTCGGGTGTGATCGTGGCGACACCGTCGTCGACAGCGACACGGGCGATGCGCAGGTCGGCCTGCTCGACCGGCTCGCCGGGCGGCAGGTCGGTTGCCGCGACGATCACATCGACGCGGTCGTCGCGTGACGAAAACAGCAAGACGCCGCCGAGAGCGCTGAGGACCACGAGCATGACGCCGGCCACCAGCCAGGTCGGGTTGCGTTGACGTGCCTGCGCGACGCGACCGGCGTCGAACCGGGCCATCGGCTTGCCTGCCGAGGGCCGCCGGCGCTTTGGGCGACTCGGACCGCGGCGTGGTCGCAACGGTTCCGTCGCCGGTGTGACCTCGTCGATGGTGGTCATCAGTTCGCCTCCGCGCCGACGAGCCAGGCGATCAGCAGCGCGCCCAGCGCGCCGGCGACCATGCCCGGTCCGAGGGCCATGGTGCGCCGGCGGTGGACGACCGCCCACACACCCGAGCCGGCGAGCGCGAGCAGCAGGGCGAGCACGGCTGCGGGCGTGCTGACGAGGCCAACCCCGCCACCGAGCACGGTGCCGGCCTTGACGTCACCGAAGCCCATCCCGGCCGGCGACACGAGGTGGGCGACGAGCAGCGGACCGCCGACGAGGGCCGCACCGATGCCAGCGCCGATGACGACAGCCGTGCTCCCGGCCGCAGCCGCGATCGCTGCGGCCACGCCGACCGGGAGCGCGGCGAGCACGACGAGCGTGTCGGGCAGTCGACGATCGCACGCGTCCACGAGCGCAGCCGCGGTCAGCGCACCGAGACCCAACGCCGTCCCGACGACCGCCGGAGCGTCGCCTGCCCAGGTCCACGCGATGCACGCGCACATGGCGACCGCGGCAAGGGTCAGGACGCGCGCCGTACGCCCGCCGCGTCGCCAGGCGGAAACGGCCGGCGCGCTGGTCGAGTGGACGCAGTCAGCGCGAGCGTCGTCTCCCCCAAGGATGGCCCGATCCAATTCCCCTCCCGCAGTGAGGCCATCCCACCGTGGCGGAGAGACTACAGATCTCGCGACCGGTCGTGGATCGCGGCCAGAGAGATTCCCCATACCCTCCCTGGGCGCGGCGAGCAGCCCGAAACGGAAAGCCCGTCAGCAGGCCGCCGTGCGAAACGTCCGCACGGCCTGGGACGGCGTCTCCCTGGCCTGGAACACCGTGCGCATGGGCCGACCGTGCAGCCGCTGCTCGTAGTGCAGATGCGGGCCCTCGGAGCGGCCGGTGTCGCCGACGGTGCCGATCGCCTCGGCGCGAGCGACGGTGTCGCCGACGGCGACCGTGACGGTCGCCAGGTGGGCCGAGTAGGTCTCCCAACCGTCACCGTGATCGACGACGACCACCCCGCCGTAACTGGCGTGCTCGGGTTCGGCGACGACGACCGTGCCCGGTGCGCTGGCGACCACGAGGTCACCCTCGTCACCCGGGCGGTTGAAGTCGATGGCGTGCGGCGGTCGGTGGCTCGTGCGCGTGGCGCCCGTCCACGTCTGCCCGCACGGGAACGGCACCGAGAAGCTGGGCGCCGTGCGCAGTCCGGCGACGGCGGGCGCGACGCTGAGGACCACACCTGCGGCCACTGTGATCGACAGTCGCCGGAGCATCGCTGTGCCCCCTTCCCAAGCCGTCGGCGTCCACGATACGCCCGACCTCGTGCCGGGACGTATCCTGGTCGTCGATGCAGATGGCCCTCTCGTCCGTCGCCAACCCACCTTCGCCGTTGCCGCAAGCGAACGACCCGTGCTGGTGCGCGAGCGGGCGCAAGTACAAGCGTTGCCACCGCCGCAGCGAGGGTCGCGTGCTGCAGGGCGTCGTGTCGCCGATGCGCCCGGTGCCCGAGCACATCGGGCGCCCGCCGTACGCCGCGACCGGTCAGGTCGAAGACCTCGACGAGCCGCGCATCAAGTCACCCGAGACGATCGAACGGATGCGCCACGCCGGCGCCGTCGCCGCCGAGATCCTGCGCTTGGCCGGGGCGTTCGTCCGGCCGGGGCTGACCACCGAGGAGATCGACGAGTACGTCCACCAGTTGCACGTCGAGCGAGACGCTTACCCCTCTCCGCTCAACTACAACGGGTTCCCGAAGAGCGTCTGCACGTCGGCCAACGAGGTGATCTGCCACGGCATCCCCGACTCGCGCGTGCTCCAGGACGGCGACATCCTCAACCTCGACGTCACGGCCTACGTCGGCGGCGTCCACGGCGACACCAACGCCACGTTCCTCGTCGGCGACGTCGAGGCCGTCGACCGGCAGCTGGTGTCCGTCACCGAAGCGTGCATGTGGAACGGCATCGAAGCCGTCAAGCCGGGACGGCCGATCAGCGACATCGGACGGGCCATCGAGGAGCACGCCAAGGCGCACCGCTATGGCGTCATACGGTCGTTCATCGGCCATGGGATCGGCGAGCAGTTCCACGGCGACATCCAGGTGTTGCACTACTACGACTCGCGGGCGTCGATGATCATGCGCCCGGGGATGACGTTCACCGTCGAGCCGATGATCAGCCTTGGCTCGTGGCAGCACCGCATGTGGGATGACGCATGGACCGCCGTCACGGCCGATGGCAAGCGCACGGCCCAGTTCGAGCACACGCTTGTCGTCACCGATCGTGGCTGCGAGGTGTTGACCGGCGGACCGGGTGCGGTCTCGCCGACGGCGCCCTGGGATCGGTGACGCGGCCCCGACGACGGGCCATTCATGGGATCCTCGTCGCCGCGCTGGGGCTGGGCGGCGGCGGGTGCTCCGCACGCGACGATGAGGGATCCGCCGACCGCCTCCCTCAACTCGTCCTGCCCCCGCTGTCGGGCGACGGCCCCGCGCTGCGACTGGACGCGCTCGACGGTCCGGCCGTCGTCAACCTCTGGGCCACGTGGTGCGCCCCGTGCCGACGCGAGCTGCCGGCGTTCCAGGAGGTCAGCGAGCAGCACCCGGACGTGGCCTTCGTCGGCGTCGACGTCGGTGAGGACGCGGCGTCGGCACAGGAGTTCCTCGACCGGCTGGGCGTCACGTTCCCGCAATACGCCGACGGCCCCAGCGCGCTCGCCGACGCCCTCGGCGTCGCCTCGCTGCCGGTCACGCTCGTCGTGGACACCGATGGTCGTGTCGTCACCAACGTCGGCCCGATGACGGCCGAGACGCTCACCGCGGCCCTCGCCGAGGCGAGCTGACGGTCGACCCGGCACTTTGCGTGAGCGAAGACGCCGGCAGGACAGCGTGTTCGCTCACGCAGAACGCCAGCCGCCGAGGGGTTGCTGGCGGGGCGGGAGGACGTCGTCCGGTGCCCGTGCCGGTGCCGGTGCCGGTGGCGGGGGCGGGGGCGGTGGGGCCGGCGGCGGCGTGACGGTCTCGGTCGCGGCGAGCAGTGCCCCGACCATCGTCTGGGAGTCGCCGCCCGCCGTCGAGTTGGTGGCGATGACGAGATCGCGATTCGGCACCACGACGATCTGCTGGCCGAACAGGCCCAGCGCCGAGAACACCTCGGGCGACTGGATCCACCACTGCAGTCCGTAGTTCGCCATGGTGCTGGCGGGCGTGCGGCTCTCGTTGACCCAGTCGACGGGCACGATCTGCTCGCCGTCCCAGAAACCCCCGCGGAGGTAGAGCAGGCCGAAGCGGGCGAAGTCGCGCGTCGTCATGTTGGCGCCGAAGCCACCGAACCAGCAGCCACCACCGTCACTGAGCAGCGTGTCGGAGGTGATGCCGATCGGGTCGAGCAACCGCGTGTTGAGGTAGTCCTTGGCCTGCTGGCAGCCGCCCAGCTCGTCAGCGGCGATGCCGGCGAGGAGCATCGTCGTCCCCGTCGAGTACTCCCACGCCGTGCCGGGTTGAGACTCCAACGGCTGCGCGGCGACGACCGCCGCGGCATCCGGCGCGCCGAACGCTTGCCGGGCCAGTGAGCCCTCTCCGTACTCCTCCGTCCAGGTCAACCCGCTGCTCATCTGCAGGAGGTTGCGCAACGTGATGGCCTGGCGGGGGTCGCCCACCGCCTGCCACTCCGGCTGCACCGGCTGATCGTCAAGCGTCAGTTCACCGTCGGCGACGAGCAACCCGATGAGCGCCGACGTGAAGCTCTTGGCGACGGAGTACGAGTCGTACACCTTGTCCGGTCCGTCGAGCGGGTGGTAGCGCTCGTAGACGACGCGCCCGCCGTGGACGATCACGATCGACTGCACCCGGCCCTGCGCATCCGGCGCGCCGAACGCCACGTCGACGGCCTGGTCGACGACTCTGCGATCGACGACGGCGGGGAGATCGCCGGTCGCCCACTCGGCGGTGGGGAACGGAACGTCGCCGGGTTGCGCTGGGTACCCGGGAGGCGGTGACTCCTGCCGCGCTGCGCCGGTCGCCGCACCATTCGCCACTACTGGCAACACCAGGGCGACGGCCGTCACCGTCAACATCGCCCGCCTTCGCAACGTGTGCACGGGGAGGAACCTAGAGGTCCGGAAGCAGGGTGCGGAGGTCGGCAACGAGGTCATCGGCCCGGGTACCGAAGCTCCACGTGACGAGCAGCGTGCCCGTCTCGTCGACGGCGAACAGCTGGCTGCTGTGGCCGACCTCGGTGTGACCGTCGTGCACCTGCACGTCGTAGCTCACGCCGAACGGCTCGGCGACCGCGCGCAGCGCCACCGCATCGTCGGTGGCGAGGGCATGAGCGTCGGGAACGAAGTCCTGCACGTAGTCGGCCAGCACGTCGGTGTCGCGAGCGGGGTCGACGGTGACCATCGCGACGTCGATCCGCGATGCGTCGTCTCCCAACTCGTCCATCGCGTGGCGCAAGTCGGACATGGTGGTCGGACAGATGTCCGGGCAGTTCGTGTACCCGAAGAACACGACGAGCAGCCCGCCTGGCTCCGCCCGCAGCTCGAACGGCTCGCCGTCCCGGCTGACGTCGGGCAGGGCCACGGCGTCGACCCGCGGCGCCGGCTCACGCGTGGAGCCGACGAGCTCACGGCCGCCGCCACACCCGGCGCCGAAACCCGCGATCGTCACCGCCGCGACGACGGTTGCCAACGTGGCCGGGCGCCGATCCATCGTCAGGGTGCTGGCGTGGCGATCGGGATCGTCGGCGCCGTCGCCAGCGGGGCGCCCGGCGCCGCCGGCCCGCTGGATGGCGGCGCGGCCGTGGCGTCCTGCAGCGACTGGATGTACGCCACGACCTTGGAGATGTCCGCATCCGAGAGCTGGTTGACAGGCATGGCGACGGCGTAGCCAGGGACCTTCTGTGCGTCCGGCGTCTTGATCGACGCCGCCAGGTAGGCCTCGTCGGCCACCACGGTGGTGCCGTCGGACAAGACGACCTCGCTCCCAGCCAGTCCGATCCACGGCGGACCGACGCCACCCTCACCGTTGGCGCCGTGACAGCCGGCGCACCCACTGCGCAGAGCGACCTGCATGCCCTCGGCAGCCAGCGCGGCGTTCGGCCCGTCGTCCCCGCCGTTGCCACCGTCGCCACCGTCCTGGCCGCCACCGCCACCGCCACCGCCACCGCAGGCGGCGACCGCAAGGAGCAGCGGGACGACGACGCCGGCCGGGCGCACGAGAAAACGTCGGGGCTTCATCGGGCGGCAGTCTGGCAGCGACAGCTCGCACTGCAACGTCATCCCGGCAGGTTGCCGAGCCACCATCCACCGAGGTCCGGTACGCGCTGCGCGTCGACGCCAGCGGCCGTCGCGACCGCCCGATCGGTCGCCGCCAGGTCGCCGGCGCGCAGCGCTTCGACCGCCGTCCCCAGCGTTCCCCGCGGCCATGGCAGGTCGGCCAGCCAGCGCGGCCCGAGGCGCAATGTCGTCGCCGACAACCCGGTCCCGGCAGCGCGATGCCAGGCCCAGCCAGAG
The DNA here is from genome assembly GCA_051004915.1 of Ilumatobacteraceae bacterium. Taxonomy (GTDB): domain Bacteria; phylum Actinomycetota; class Acidimicrobiia; order Acidimicrobiales; family Ilumatobacteraceae; genus JALZMG01. Next base: position 2,361 of record JBPCJW010000001.1, on the reverse strand, counting down.
GCCAACGACGAGGTGAGCACGGCGGCGATCTCCCACACGTCGCCGGCGTCGTGCGGGCGAGCAGTCAGCATCGGGACACCCGGGATCCAACAACCGCCCGGGTCGGCGACGGCTTCGATCACCCTGGTCTGATTGGCGATGATGACCTTCGGCACGAGCAACTCGTCGGCCCATCGCCGCATCCGCGGCGAGAGCCGGTGCAGGTCGACCGTCGGACGGACGTATCGCCGCCGGGCGAACGTCACGGGGCGCGCACCCCAACAGCAGCGGCCCGGGTCGACGAGCCCACTCGTGACGAGCGGGGGCCCGGCACCGTCCTCGTCCACCGCCGGGACCAGGGCGTAGTAATGCTCGCGGAAGTTGGCCGTCAGCCGTGCTCGGTCGCCGAGCGTGCCGGTGCCGTCGAGCGGCGGGACGGGCGGCACGCCGAGGGCGTCCGTCACCACCTGCGTCCACGCCCCTCCCCCGTTCAACGGTTGGCGCCGCTCGAAGCCGAGCGCGCAGACGTAGACGTCCGCCTCGAACACGCGACGCGGCGACCACCACGACCAGACCATCACCGCCGACCGGTCGACCTCCTCGCGCACCGGGCCGGCGTCGCGCGACGCGAGCAGCGACTGCGGCAGGACCAGCCCGACCCTCCCGCCGTGGGGGCGAGCGGCGCGCACGGCGAGGGCGAGGAACTCGGCGGCGGCATCGGCGTAGGGGCCGCCGCCGTGGCGGCTGGAACCGCCCCGCGTCGTCGAGGCGGCGAGTTGGGAGAGGAACGGCGGGTTGCCGACCACGATGTCGACGGGTCCGTGCTCGTGACCATCGAGCGCGTCGCCGACGTGGAGATCGGCACCGAACGATGCGAGGTTGCGGCTGGCCGCAGTGACCGCCGCCGGGTCGATGTCGATGCCGTGCAGGACGGGTTCGGCGCCCGCTGACCGCAGGTGATCTGCGGCGGCAGCGAGGAACCGACCGTCGCCGCAGGCCGGGTCGAGCACCGTGACCCGCTGGCCCGGCACCACCGCTGGCATGGTGTTGCGCACCACCTCGTCGACGAGCCACGCCGGTGTCGGGTAGTCCCCGCGCTGCTTGCGGGATTGCCCCCCAGATTCCAGCATCACGTTCGGCCGAGCGTAGGGTTTCTCCGCGTGAGCGAGGCTGCCAGCCGGTTCCTGACGTTTGGCAGGGACGACTGGGCGGCGCTCCGTGCGGCGACCCCGCTGACGCTGCGTGAGGACGACCTCACGAAGCTGCGCGGCATCAACGTCAGCATCGACCTCGACGAGGTGGCCGCCGTCTACCTGCCGCTGTCACGGCTGCTCAACCTCTACGTCAGTGCGTCGCAAGACCTTGCCCGGGTGTCCTCGACGTTTCTCGGCACGATGGCGCCGCGCGTGCCCTACGTGATCGGTGTCGCCGGCAGCGTCGCCGTGGGCAAGAGCACGTTCGCCCGCATCCTGCAGGCCCTGCTGGCTCGCTGGCCGGATCATCCGCAGGTCGATCTCGTCACGACCGACGGCTTCCTGTTCCCAAACGCCGTGCTCGACGAGCGCGGGCTGATGGAGCGCAAGGGGTTCCCCGAGAGCTACGACACGCGGCGCCTGCTGGCGTTCCTGCGGGCTGTCAAGAGCGGTGCCGACGAGGTGCGGGCGCCCGTGTACAGCCACGTCGTCTACGACATCGTCGAGGGCGAGGAGGTCGTCGTGCGCCAGCCGGACATCGTCATCCTCGAAGGCCTCAACGTGCTCCAGGTGACGGGCGTCAAGGCCGAGTTCGTCAGCGACTACTTCGACTTCTCGATCTACATCGACGCCGACGAGCGGGACATCCGCGAGTGGTACGTGCAGCGGTTCTTCGCCCTGCGGGCGACTGTGTTCCAGGACCCGAACAGCTTCTTCCGCCACTTCGCCGGCCTGACCGACGAGGAGGCGAGGGAGACGGCCGAGTACATCTGGGCGACGATCAACGGGCGCAACCTCAGCCACAACATCATCCCGACGCGTGAGCGGGCCTCGCTGATCGTGCGCAAGGAGGCGGACCACCGGGTCTCGGCCGTCCACCTGCACAAGCTGTGACGGCGCGGCGCGGCGATGCTCGGGGTGGGCGATGTGGGTCAGACGGTGCGGACAGTCAGCTGCTCGGCGATGTGGCGGTCGCCGACGATGTCGACGGCCTCCAGGGGGAGCCGACGCCAGATCACGAGCAGCAGGTCGCTGGCCGCACCGCGCACAGCGACGTCACCCTTCTCGTGGGCGCGACGGATCTCGTAGCCGCCGTCTGCGGCGGGCTCGACGATCCACTCCCCGGCGACGTCGGTGCAGTGCAGGTGGGCGCTGCCGTCGAGTGATGACAGGCCCCTCGCGGCGGCCA